>CAXTRS010000351.1:0-1801 GCA_964246635.1 uncultured Chthoniobacterales bacterium
AGCTCGAAGCTCGAAACAAGTCCAAAAAAACAAGCTCAAAAAAGCCATGAACTTCGCGCCCCCCATTCTGAAATTTGGACTTCGAAGTTTGAATTTGTTTAGAGCTTCGAACTCGGGACTTGCGACGTTTTTCCTAATCGCTTTCGCTTTCAGCCTGCTTCCCAACTCCAACGCTGCCGCGCTCTCCCACAGCGACTTCAAACAGTGGGGCACGCTCGCCATCCAGGACAACGGCCGACGCAAACCGATCGACACGTTCGCGCGCGAAGCCGTGTTGAAACTAACCGGCCGCGAAACCTACAAAGACGCTTCCGGCCGCGTCTGGAAGCCGAGCGAGTTCGTCTTGTCAGTGCTGCTCGGCGACGCACCCGAAGCAGGGAAGGATTTCGATTGGACCAAGCAACCGCTGGTGCTCATCAACTACCGGCCGCTCGTCGAAAAACTCGGGCTGGATCGCGAGCGGAAACGGTTCTCGTTTGAAGAGCTCGCCAAGTCGCAGGAGCTCAACCGGCTCGCCGGCGAAGTGCATCAGCTCGGCATGCAAAAAGCGGAGCTTGATCGCATGCAAACCGAAGTGCGCACGGTCTCCGAGCGCATGACGCTGTTCAACAACTTGAATCGCGGCGTCGCACTGCTCATCGTCCCGCCCAAGGCCGACGCGACATTGAAAGACGCCTGGGTGATTCCGCCGGAAGCCGCGAGCAGTTTTGGCGAGGCGAAGTTCAAGCCGGCGACCGAGCGGCTCCAGACGATGGTGCGCGCATATATCCAAAGCGACGCGTTCAATTTCAGCCTGCGCGCCCGCGAGCTGCGGCAGGAACTTCGCGGGCTCTGTCCGGCGGTTTACCCGACCGAGGGCGAGTTGGGACGCGAGGTGTTTTACAATCATCTCGGCCCGTTCCCGAACGCGGCGATTTTCTACGCCATCGGCCTCGTGCTGCTCGCCGCTGGTGCGCTACCCTCGGGCATCGCGCGCTGGCTGCGCATCGGCGGCGTGATAGTGGCGCTCGGCGGCCTGATTTTCCACGCCTGGGGCATCGCCCTGCGCTGCATGATCGCCGGCCGGCCGCCGGTGACCAACATGTATGAGTCGATGGTCTGGGTCGCGTTTGTCGCGGCGTTTTTCGGGTTCCTGTTTTTCCTGCGTTACCGCAGCACGACGTATCTGCTCGCCGCGCTGCCGGTGAGCTTTCTCACCGTCATGATTTTGCTCCAGGCGCCCGCCGCGATGCCGCCGAGCATCGACCCGCTACAGCCGGTGTTGCGCGATAATTTCTGGCTCACCATTCACGTCCTCACGATCACCGCCAGCTACGGCGCTTTCCTGCTCGCGCTCGGGTTCGGCCATATCGTGCTCGTCCGCTATCTGCTCGATCCGGTCTCCGCGCGGACCGACGCGCCGCTGCATTTCTGGCTGTATCGCGTCATCCAGCTTGGCGTGCTGCTCATCGCCGCGGGCACGATTCTCGGCGGCGTCTGGGCGAACTATTCGTGGGGCCGCTTTTGGGGTTGGGATCCAAAAGAGACCTGGGCGCTGATCACACTGTTGTGCTACATCGTCGCCCTGCACGGCCGCATCGCCGGCTACTGGTCGCATTTCGGCCTCGCGGTTTCGAGCGTGCTCTGTTTCGCCGCGGTGGTGATGGCCTGGTATGGCGTGAACTTCTGGTTCCCCAGCGGCCTGCACTCGTATGGCCGCGGCGTGGGCGGCGAAGGCTGGGCGGCGACGATCCTCGCCATCGATCTCGTCTTCCTCGGCATCGTCTGCTGGCGCAAAAAATCGGCCGAGCCGGTGCGTCGC
>CAXTRS010000351.1:1811-5340 GCA_964246635.1 uncultured Chthoniobacterales bacterium
AGCCGGGGGTGGGGCTGCGGCCGAAAACTCGCGGCCGCGGCGGCGCGTCGCGGGACGCCTGCCGCTGCGCCTGCGGCCGACAGCGGCGAGACGCTGCCAGCGCCATCGGTCTAACGGCGTCCCGCCTCTGCGAGGCGCAAACCATGTTCCCCGTCCTGCCGCTGCTCGACGCGCTCGTTGCACCTGGCCTCACTACGGGTCAGCTCGGCCGCGCGGCGCTGCACGTCACCGGGCTGATCGTCGCGCAATTTATCCTGTTCCGTCTCCAGCGTCGCTGGACGCGGCTGGCAGCGGAGTGCAGCGGAAACTCGCGCCGCTTTTACGCTCTGCTGCGTTCGATTTATCCACGCGTCAGCGTATGGATGTGGCTGGTTGGGCTTTACACCGCCGCGGCTTGGCACCTCGGGCCGGCGCTCGGGGTTGCCCAGACTTGGGAAGAACAGTATTGGGGCCGACGGTTCATCGTCGCGGTGAGCATTGTCGCCGGCTTGTCGCTGCTCGGTCGCTGGGCCTGGATCGGCAACCAGCGGCTGCACACCTACGCGGCTGGCGGTGGGGCGCGGTGGCAATCGATCTTCGCCGTGCTCGTGGCCGACCTGTTGCAAATCGGCATCCCGCTCCTGTCGTTGCACGTCCTCATTCCGCTGCTCGACTTTACCCCGGCGTGGGACACTGCTCTGCGCTACGTCACCAACGCGTTTCT
Source organism: uncultured Chthoniobacterales bacterium (assembly GCA_964246635.1). Classification (GTDB taxonomy): domain Bacteria; phylum Verrucomicrobiota; class Verrucomicrobiia; order Chthoniobacterales; family SZAS-18; genus JAFAXH01. The sequence goes on from CAXTRS010000351.1 coordinate 2,515, forward strand.
CATCGCTGCGGCGGGCTGGGTGCTTGGGCGCATGGTCAACCTCATCGCGATTCGCGTTGCCAAGCGCCACGAATTGCTTCCGCCGGAGGAATCGTTTCGCGCCCGGCCGCTGCTCACCCAGGTCGCGCTCTTGCGCAAAATGGGGCTCGTCTTCATCGGGTTTCTCACCCTTGCCTGTATTCTCATCCTATTCGCGCCGGTGCGCCAGTTCGGCGCCAGCCTGCTCGCGTCTGCGGGCGTCATCGGCGTCATCGCGGGCATCGCGGCGCAGCGCACGCTGGCGAACCTGCTCGCGGGTTTCCAGATCGCGCTCACCCGGCCGATCCTGATCGAGGACGCCGTCCTCGTCGAAGGCGAATATGGCGAGGTCGAAGAGATCACGCTCACCTACGTCGTCGTCCGCCTGTGGGACCTGCGCCGGCTCGTGCTGCCGATCTCCTATTTTCTCGAAAAGCCATTTCAAAACTGGAGCCGCCGCAGCCGGGAGATCCTCGGCAGTGTCTTGCTCTATGTCGATTACTCCGTGCCGCTCGACGAGCTCCAAGCCGAGTTCGAGCGCGTCATCGAAACGCAACCGCTCTGGAACAAGCGAGTGAAAAAAATGCAAGTCACCGAGGCGCGCGAGCGCAGCCTGGAAGTGCGTTTCCTGATGACTGCCGACACACCCAGCCGCACGTTCGACCTGCGTTGCGAAGTGCGCGAGGCGCTCGTCCGCTTCCTGCGCAATCGCTATCCCCAGACCTTGCCCGCGCGCGTTCACACCGAAGTCGAGCCATTGGCGTCACCGTCCGCCGACTTTCCGCCAACCGCAGAATCGATCGCGCGAGATGGCGGCAGCGGCGCGTCGGCTGCTGCGACCTAGTGCAGCACTCGATTGGGTTTTCCGCGGAAGAGGATAAAACACAGAAAGCCCTGCCCACCAAGCACCGCCGATTCTGACTCCGCGATGTTCGCCTTTTTCTCAAACCGCCTCGGCTGCCTCGGTTCACTCGCCGTTTCGCTGGTCGGCACCCTTTTGCTTTTCCTGCTCATGCGCAGTTGCAGCGGCGGTTTCTGATTGCCACCACCCCATTGCGCGCTGGTCCGGCACTTCACGCCACTACCTTGCGCCGCCGCACCCGCTGAACTCCCACAAGGGTCAGCACCCCGCCTGCCATCATCGACCAAGTCGTCGGCTCGGGCACCGGCAGGCCGCTCGTGGTGACGCGCAGTTGCGTGCCGTTGACTGGCAGCGTGCCCGTGCCGTTATAGTAATAGTTCGAGCCATACTTGCCGCTGGCGTCTTCGGCCCCGACGGTGAGCAGGCCGCCCTGGCCGTTGCCCGTCGTTGCGCCGTAGGCGTAGGTCACATCCTCGCCGGGATTCGCGTCGCCATCGATTCCGATCCAGACCTCGAAGGTGTGCGTGTTGGCGGAGTTCCCGGATTCCGGCACCGCATTTCAATCACACACGATCCAGGAATTGGCCCCTTCGGTGAGCGTGGCAATGCGCAACCCTCCGCCAAGGGCCGGATTCAGATTGGTCCAAAAGGGTGCCAGCACGTTGTTGGGAGCCAAGGCGTTGGGGAAACTTTGGTTGCTGGCGCTGCTCGACGCGCTACCGCCGCCGATGACCAGATAAGCCGTCGCTGGCAAATCCGAGGCTGGTCCAGCTCTGGCCCCCAAAGGTAAAGGAGGGAGTCGTGAGATTGCTGAGGCTGCTGTCGGTCGCGGAAAATGTGGGGACACCGAACGCGCTCAGCGCCAGATAGCCCCCTGCGGGCGAGGTGCCTGGAGCGACGGTGACACTTTGGGCACCAACGAGCGGCGCGAGGCTGGAGATAGACGACGCGCTCACAGCGGCGGCGAGCTGAAATTTTTTCACACCGGAGATGCGATGCAGCGTTGTCATGGACACATCGAGCACAAACACACAAGGCAAAGTAAATAACGCTTTGGGAGTATGTGCCAGGCGGGTCGAGGAGCTGCCGCGTCGTCGCGAATTTGCGTTGCGTTTTCGTGCCGTCCTCGTTCCTGTTCCGGTGAAATGCAGCGCGCACCGATGATGCTGGCGACCGCAGACGACTTCGCCGCCATCCTGCGGCTTGAAGCCACGGTCATCCCGTGGCATGTCGGCGGCACCAGTGATGGGAAGTCTCAAGGGTTACGCCAAATTCATGCGGGCCGTGCGCTCGCGGCAGCCGAAGGTTTCCTCGGCCGAAGCGCACGCGCAGGCCCGCCGCGCCCTGGCAACCGTGGGTCAGCAGAAAGGGAAAGCGCCCTCCGCGTCACCCTCATCGACGACCACGCCGACTCCGAAGAAACCCGCCGGCACGAAGACCAAAACGCCCGGCTCCTCCGCTGGGCGCGGCGGCACGGCCGGCTGATCGACCCCGCGCTGACCCAGCGCCTCGACGTGAACATCGGCGGCGTCGAGCACGAAACCTTTCACGAACCCGCGAGCGGCCGCTGGATCAAGCTCACCTGGCCGGGCAAAGCGGGCAAGGAACTCCACGCGCGGCTCGAACAATCCGGCGTGCGCGGCACCCTGCACACCGAGGACGCGCTGCCGGCCGCATATCTGACCCGCCTGCGGCTCGCCAACCGTTTTCTCGGCGACGACATCTGCCTGCACGGCGTTGTCGCCACGCCCGCTGGCCCGCGGGTCGTTTCCTCGCAGCGGCACGTGCGTGGCGCGCCGGCCACGCCGCCGGAAATCGCGCGGCACTTCGGCACGCATGGTTTCCGGCAGGTGAACGAAAAAACGTTTTATCACGCCGGCGAAAACCTCCTGATTTCCGACGCGCACAGCGCCAACGTCTTCCGAACCCCGGAAGGAGTCACCGTC
>CAXTRS010000352.1:0-5339 GCA_964246635.1 uncultured Chthoniobacterales bacterium
CGCCGCAACCCCGCGCTGGCCGCGCTCTCCGGCGTGCTCGCCTTGGCGACCATCGGCATCGCCGTCGGCTCGACGCTCGCGGCCTGGCGGCTCGATGCCGAAAAACAGCGTGCGCTCCTCGCGGAAAAAGCGGCTGTCGGCGCAAAGAACGACGCGTTGGAAAAGCTGCGCGCTTCCTACGTCGCCGGCGCCCACGCGTTGCGCGGCACCACCCGGATGGGTCACCGCTTCGAGGCGCTGTCGCTCCTCGCCAAGGCGGCGCAGATCCGCCCCGGGTTGGACGCGCGCAACGAAGTCATCGCGGCGTTGTCGTCCACCGACGTCACGCTCGAAAGCCAGTGGCCCGCCAAGCGGCGGACCTACGGCCCGCTGGTCTTCGATCCGACCCTGCAATTTTACGCCAACGAGCCGGCTGATGGCGTGGTGACTATCCGGCGTTGCGCGGATCAATCCGAGGTTTGCCGCCTGGAGCCGGCAGCCGGGGAAGAAAGCACGCGGGTGCGCACGCTCGGGCCGTGGACGGGCGTGCATCTCGCGGTGGTGTCCGCCAATGGCACGGTGCGCGTGTTCCACACCGACGCGACCGGCCAGGCGCATCTGGCTTTCGCGGTGCCGCGTTGGTTCCCCGCCAGGGATCGGGCGGAGGCACCCGGCGCGCTCGCGTTTTCGCCGGATCAAAAAACGCTGGCGCTCGTGGCTCCGGACGGCGGCGGGATTTCCCTGCGCGACCTGGCCGGCGGCGGCTACGAGAGCGCGCGCGTGGCGGCCGGGCAGCCCGCAAACCTGGTCGAGTTTTCCAGCGATGGCGCGCACCTGGTTTTTGCCGCGTGGCACGCGCGCGAAGCCCGGCGGTGGAACCTCGCCGCCGACCGCGAGGCCGGCGTCTTCCCGGTGGACGGCGACATCATCTCGCTGGCCCTGAGTGCAGATAATCGTTTCGTCGCGCTCGGCACCGACCAGGCGATCATCCATTTTTTCGACCTCGCCACCGGCAGTCCGCGGCAGAAATTGCACCTCCGTATCCGCGGCGCCGAGCAGATTGCCTTCAGCCATCGCGGCAACGTGTTTGCCAGCACGGGCCGCGATCTGGCTTTGCGCTTGTGGGAGCCGGTCAGTGGCGAATTGCTGGTCATGGCGCCAGGATTTTCGGCCGAGCCGGCGCTGCGCTTCTCAGAGGATGACACGCGCATCGCCATCAGCCCGTATGGTCCGCCCGCCGGCGTGGTGCGCGTGGCCGGCGGCGACTACGTGCGGACGATCCCCTCCTACATCGAGGGCGATCCCGCCGCGGAGTTCGGGGTGCTCGACGTTTCGCCAGACGGGCGGCTGATCGTGGCGGCGTCGCAGAGCGGCATCCGACTCTGTGATCTCCATTCGGGTAAAGAAATCGCCTGGTGGCCGCTCGACCCCGGGGCACGCAAGAGCGCGCAGTTCGCGCCGGACGGGCAGGGCATTCTCGCCTCCAGCGCGCGTAGTGGCCGCTGGCGCCGCGCGCTGACGTGGCTCGGGCCGGCGGAACTGCTGCTCGGTGCGCCGGCGCAGTTGGACGCCACACCAAACTTTCTGCTCACGTCGCTGCGCACGCCCCGCGGGCTGGGTGCGTTTGTGAACGAAAACAACCGCGAGATTTTGATCCGCGACTTGCAACAAAACGCTGGTGGCGCGGACCCGCCGCTGGCACGCGTGGCGGCGCCGGACGACGGCGAATTCTGGCAAGGCGCACTCAGCCCCGACGGCCGGCTCCTCGCCACCGCGCCCAACGCCCGGGAGCCTGGCTCCGCACCCGCTTGCCGGGTTTGGGAGGTCGCCTCGGGCCGGCTGCTGCGCGAGGTCCAGCATGGCCGCGGCGGCACGGTCACGTTCAGCCCCAGCGGCCGGTATCTTTACGCCAGCGGCGACGCCCCGCCGCACGTTTATGCGGTCGGCGACGATTGGCGCGAGGTGTTCTCCGTGCCGTTCGCAGCGGACGACGCGGCGATCTCGCCCGACGACCGCATCCTCGCGGTGCGCGACGATGCCGTGCACGACGACAACCCAGGCACCGTGCGGCTTTTCAGCTTACCCGACGGTGAACCGCTCGCCGTGCTCGAAACCAACGTCAATCGTCTGCTTTTTTCGCCGGACGGAAATTTCTTCGTTGGCATGAGCCCCGATGCGACGCTGAGCATCTGGGACTTGCGCGCGCTGCGCGGCGAGCTGCGCAAGCTGGGTCTCGATTGGGACAGCTCCCTACGGCTGGAGCCCGCCCCGGCCGCTGCTCCCGCGCCGATCATCGTCCGCGAAGAAGCAACACGCTGAGGCCAGGCGAAAGGCCGGCCTGGGTCCGATGCTGCGCGCCTTTTCCGCAGCTGCGGAAAAAATCTGCGTCCGTCGTGTAACCGCGGCGCCGGGAAATTGTAGATACCCGTTGACGCAAGGCGCGTCGCTTGACCTCACACCATGAAAACTCTCTCTGCTCCCCGCTTCGCCCGACTCGCCGGTTGCCTCTGCTTCCTCCTGGCTTCAGCCCTAGCCGCCAGCTCAGCGCAAGGGCAGCTCTCGAAAATCTTCGTGGCCTCCTTCGGCAACGACGCCAACGACGGCAGCCGCAACGCGCCCAAGCGCAACTTCCAGGCCGCCCACGACGCCGTGGCCACCGGCGGCCAGATCGTCGTGCTCGACACCGCTGGCTATGGGGCGCTCTCCATCACCAAGAGCCTTGCCGTGACCGTGCCGCCCGGCGTCAACGGCTTTGTCACGACCACGGGCAACGCCACCGGCATCGCCATCAATGCGGGCTCCAGTGGCAGCGTCAGCTTGCGCGGCTTGATCATCGAGGGTTCCAGCAACAGCAGCGGCAACGGCGTCTATATCACCAGTGCGGGTGTCGTGGTCCTGGAGGACTGCACGGTGCGCAGGTTCACCGAAGGCATCTATGCGTTCACCAGCACTACCCTCAAGCTCAACGTGGCCAACTGCGTGGCGCGGGACTGTGGCTATGGCCTCGTTGTGCAAACCACCACCGCGGTCGGCGTGGTGGCCACCGTCACCGGCTGCCAGCTGGTGAACTGCTCGAACGACGGTTGCTACGTCGGAGCCGGCCAGGGCACCGCGGATGTGACTTTGTCCGACTGCACGATCACCGGCAATAGCTTCGGCGGCGTTTCTGCCGTCAATGCTGGCACGGTGGTCCGCGTGGAAGGCTCGCGCATCGTCAACAACGCCAATGGCATCCTGACTACCAACGGCGGCCAGGTGCTCAGCCGACAGAACAACACGGTGGAAAAAAACGCCAACGAAAACGCCTTCCCCGCCAACAGCACGTATAGCGCGAAGTAAGCCGAGTTGGCCGCGTCGCATGTTCTCCCGGTCATGTTCCGCTCACTCCTCTCCTTACTCCTGACTTATGAAACGAATCCTGCTTACCCTCGCCCTGTGCCTGGGTGTTCTCGCCACAGCCAGCCATGCCCAGGCGCAGTTATCTAAAATCTTCGTCGCTTCCACCGGCAACGATGCCAACGACGGCTCGCGAGGTTCACCGAAGCGCAACTTCCAGGCAGCCCACAATGCGGTCGCCGCCGGCGGCCAGATCGTCGTGCTCGATACTGCGGGCTACGGGCAGTTGAGCATCACCAAGTCACTGGCCATCACCGTGCCGCCGGGGGTCAACGGCTTTGTCAGCATCACAGGCAACACCACCGCCATCTTTATCAACGCGGGCGCAACGGACTCTGTCAGTCTGCGCGGGTTGATCCTCGAAGGCACCGGCAGCCGCACCTCCGGCAGCACCGGCGGCTACGGCATTTACGCCTACACCGTCGGCACGCTCACCGTGGACGACTGCACGATCCGCAACTTTTATGACGGCCTCTTCTTTAAGCCATCGGGTTATATCGATGCCGATGGCAACCTCGCCGTGCATCGCACCACCGTGCTCAACTGTCGCTACGGCATCGACGCGGAAACAGGCAACCAATATACCTTTACTAAAACCTATGTCTCCGACTGCCAACTCATCAACAATGGCGATGCCCTCTACGCGGGAACAACCATCTCCGGGCAGAACGAAGTCATAGTGTCGGTGGATGGCACGTCGATCACGAACAGCTCGATAGGCGTTCACATCCACACGGCCCAAGTCTATATCTCCAATTGCAAGCTCAACTTCTTGGCGTCCGCGATCACCACAGACGGAACGCCTGACTCAAACAATCGATCCATCTCTTTTGGGAACAATTCCGGTTACAACGCCTCTGCGGGCTACTATCAAACGATCCCCTTGAAGTAAGGCAAAGCGGGAAACTCCGTCTCTTCGAGAAGACTCAAGATTGGCAACGGTATGGGTTTTCACCCTTTGAGCAACTCGCTCACCAGCGCCTTTTCTTCTTTCAACTCGTTCACGCTCGCGTCGATCTTCGCGCGGCTGAACTCGTTGATCGACACGCCCTGCACGATCTCGCGCTCCGTGCCGCTCGTCGCGCGCACCGGGAACCCGCAGATGAGTCCTTTCTCGATGTCGTAAGAGCCGTCCGAGCAGACCGCCACGCTCGTGCAATCGCCTTCCGGCGTCGGCTTGATGAGCGTCGCCACGGTATCGACGACCGCGTTCGCCGCGCTCGCCGCGCTCGACGCCCCGCGCGCTTTGATGATCGCCGCCCCGCGCTGCTGCACGGTTTTGATGAAATCGCCTTCCAGCCACGCCTTGTCCGAGATCGCGTCGGTCGCCGGTTTGCCGTTGATTTTCGCGTTGGGAAAATCGGGATATTGCGTGGCGGAATGGTTGCCCCAGATCGCCATGTTCGTCACCTGCGCGACGGTCGCGCCGGCTTTGTGGGCGAGCTGCGCCTTGGCGCGGTTTTCGTCGAGCTTCGTCATCGCAAACCAGCGGTCTTCCGGGATTTCGCGTGCGTTGTTCATCGCGATGAGACAGTTCGTGTTGCACGGATTTCCGACGACGAGGACGCGCACGTCGCTCGCCGCGTTCTTGGCGATCGCCTGGCCCTGGCCGATGAAAATTTTGCCGTTAATGCCGAGCAGGTCGCCGCGCTCCATGCCCTGCTTGCGCGGCACGCTGCCGACGAGCAACGCCCAATTCAAGTCGCGGAAACCTTCCGCCAGATCCGCCGTCGGGATGATCGAATGCACGAGCGGAAACGCGCAATCGTTGACCTCCATGACCACGCCTTCGAGCGCCGGCAGCGCGGGCGGGATTTCGATGAGATGGAGCACGACCGGCTGGTCCGGCCCGAACATCGAGCCGCTGGCGATCCGAAAGAGCAGCGCGTAACCGATGTTGCCGGCCGCGCCGGTGACTGCGACATGGATTGGAGAGGAGGATTTCATAGAGAAGAGATGCAAAA
>CAXTRS010000353.1:0-5333 GCA_964246635.1 uncultured Chthoniobacterales bacterium
CCTCGCCGGGCGTTTATCGCGGGCCGTTTACTTTCAAAGACGGCATCAAGCTCGCCGGCACGGACGCCTCGAATTGTGTGCTCCAACCTGCCGAGAGCGCGGATGCCGCGCCGTCGGTGCTCTCGATCATCGGGTGCCGCGCGGGCACCGTGGAGAACATCACCGTCGATGGCGAGGGCGGACCGAAGGTGGACGGTATTTCGTTTGAAGACTCCAACGTGCGGCTGATCAACTGCGTCGTCACAAAGATGGGTCGCAACGGCGTGACCGTGCGCGAAACGCGCAGCCGGCCGGTCATCCGCAACTTGCGCGCGGTCGGCAACGGCGAGCACGGGCTCACGTTCGAGCGCGGCGCCGGCGGCAGCCTGGAGGACAGCACGTTCGAGGGCAACGGCGGCTGCGGCATCATCGTGGGCGATCGCGACAGTGCGCCGGTCATCCGCAACAACACCTGCGTGGCCAACAAACAGCACGGCGTCAATTTTCTGCGCGGCTGTCGCGGCACGCTGACAAAAAACACGCTCACCGGCAACACACTCAGCGGCATCGCAATCACCGGCGACTCGACGGTTCCGGAGCTGAAAGAAAACACCTGCCGCGACAACAAGCAGCACGGTCTCGGATACAATCGTGGGTCGGCCGGCGTGGCCGAGGACAACATCCTCGAAAACAACCTCGGCAGCGGCATCCTCGTCGATGGCTCGGACACCGCGCCGACGCTGCGCAACAACCAGGCGCTCCGCAACGGCCAGAACGGCCTCACCTACGCCAAGGCCGGCGGCGGCATCGCCGAGGGCAACACGATGGAGGAGAACACGGGCTGCGGCATTTTGGTTTCCGATCCGTTCACCACTCCGAAGCTGCTGAAGAACACCTGCTCGAAAAACAAGGAATACGGCATCGCATTGGTCAACGCCGCGAAGCTGGAGTTCGACGGCAACGGGAACAAACTCGTCGGCAACGTGAAGGGGCCGGTTTTCCTCGGCAAAAAGTAACGCCGGCGGATTCCTCAACCGCGCGCGGCGGCTGCCTCCGGGTGAATGCCGAAACGCGCCAGCACGGCGCCGAGCGTTTCCATCGGCAGTCCGACGACGTTCGACCACGATCCGCTCACCGCGGCGATGATGTCGCGACCGTTCTCCTGGGCCGCGTAGCCGCCGGCTTTGTCGAGCGGCTCGATGCGCGCGAGATACGCTGCGATGTCGCCTTGGCTGAGCTTGCGGAACCGCACGTCGCTGCGCTCGACGAAGTGAACGCGGCGCCGCGCGAACCACGCCTGGCCGATCGCCACGCCAGTGAGAACCTGGTGTGTCCTGCCACTTAACTGGCCCAGCATCGCCGCGGCTTCCTCCAGATCGCGCGGCTTGCCCAGCACGACGCCGCCCAGCGACACCAAAGTGTCCGCCGCGACGACCACGGCCTCTTTGGGCAACTGCTCCGCGGCGCGTGCAATGGCGGCGCGCAGTTTGCGGTGCGCGTTCAGCGCCACCAACTCGCGCGCGGAAAGAAATCCGGCGGAGGATTCCTCCACTTGAGCATCCAAAAAGCGCGGCGCGAAGCCCGCGGCGCGGAGAAGCTCATGCCGCCGCGGCGAGGCGGAAGCGAGAAACAACGCGGGCATGGTGAACCGGCCACGGCGGCCGCTCCGTGGGAAGGTCGTGCTTTACTGTCCGCCGCCGCTCGGCGAAGGGGCGGCCGGCGGGGCCTGCATCGGCGGAGTCAGGTTCGGCACCTTGACTTCCGAGTATTCCGTCGGCACGCTGAATTCGGTCTCGGCCAGCGGCTTCGTGCTGACCACCGTCACGGTCGAGGTCACGGTCTGGGTCGGGCCCATTTCCAGGACGGTGCGCATCGGGAAACCGGGCAGGGTGGCGAGATCGAGATTCATGCCCATGCCGCGGGATTGCGCGGCGAGCGGACCCTGCTCGGTGGCAGCGGCGAGCTGCTTCAGCGCGGCCTGATAATCCGGCAGCGCCTTGGTGAGCCAAAGGTGCATTTTCATGTTGTTCACCGTGGTCGTGTATTCCTCCGAGGCGTAGCCGCTGACCGTTTCTTTCTTGCCGGTCGCGGTGAGCTGCGGCTTCGCCTCGGCGGCGGGCGAGCCACCTGCCTGCGCCTGCTGCCGCTTCAACCCCTCGACCGCCGCCTGCGCGACGGAGGCGGGGATTTGCATGTAGCTTTTCTGCGCGTGCATCAGGTTCGTCATCGCACCCGACTTGGTGTCCACGATCATGCTCATGCCCGGGGCCACGTCGATGCGCAGCCGCTCGCCCTTGCACTTGGTGGTGATCTCGACATCCTGGCCGGTGCCCTCGACTTTCTGAGTCATCAGGAGGTCGGCGCGGACCGGGACGGCGACCCAGAGCAGGGCCAGCGCGGCGAAAGCGAGCGGGGCGAGGCGGAAACGAAGAGAATTTTTCATGCGTGTTGGCGACAACTTAGGCACGGCCGGGGTCTGTGGCGAAAAAAATCTCGCGTCTTTTCTGGCAAATCGCCGGGACGAAAGAAAATTGAAAATAACGCTTGGCAGTCCCGGCGGGTCTCTGGCATAAGGGCGAGCAACCTGCGGGCATAGCTTAATGGTAAAGTTCCAGCCTTCCAAGCTGGCCATGCGGGTTCGATTCCCGTTGCCCGCTCTGACCGCCATGTCCAATAGCTGCTTCACACTTCCTTAACCATGAGTTCAATCGTATCCACCTATCCACAGCAGCCGATGCACCGCCGTCTGGCGGCATGGCTGCTCGCGCTGGCCATCGCCTTGCCTGCTGGCTTGGTCTGGGCCGCGCAATCCAACGACGCGGCGGCCACGCAATTGCTGGCTTCCGAGTTGCCTTCCGGCGTCACCCTCGCCTCTGCCAACGCCGACCAGATGGTCGCGGCGGTGCGCGCGGCGGTGAAGTCCGAGCCGAAGATGACCGCCGGCATTGTCCGCGTGGCCATCGTGACGAAGGTGCCGGCTTCGCGCCGGGGTCGCCCCGGCCCGCGCCCGCGTCGCCCGCGTGAGGGCAAGGACGTGAGCGAAAGCGGGATCGTCATTCCCGATTCCTGGCGCGATGGAGTCTTCATCGCTCAAGTCCGCCGCGATCGTGACTATTTTGACGATCCCTGCGACTACGCTTCGCGCATCCTGCGCGCGGTGATGGATGTCGCCCCCGACCGGTATCGCGAGGCGCTCGAAGAAGCCCAGCGGTTGCTGCCGGATTGCGACTTCGGCGGCGGTGGCGGCGGTGGCGGCGGCACTCCCGGCGGCGGCGTGGCGGATGGCACCGGCTTCGGCTTCGGCTTCGGCCCCGGATTTGTCGGGAGCCCTCCCGGCGGCGCGGTCGTTGGCATCCCGCCGACGGGCGGCCCGGTCACGAACGTGACGAATCCATAACGCTCCGCCGGCACGCTGCCGGACGGTCCCAGTTTCCAGGCCCTTGCGCCGTCCGCGACGCAAGGGCCTGTGCTTTTCCGAGGGTCTGATTCTTACGGTTCGACCCGGATTTGACCCAGGACGGCGGACGAGCGGTTTTTACGGTTTTGAGCATTGTCTGCGCACTGCTTTTGTGGCTGGCCTTCGCCATCGGCCAGGCCCTGATCGGCGGCACGCGCCTGCTCTTCGCGCTGCCGGCTGATGCGGTGCTCGGCGCGGCCGCGGCGCTCGCGCTGTTCTCCTGGCGACAGCGGCGCGCGCACGCGCGGCCGGACGCGTTCTGCCTCGTGACGACCGCGCTGTTCGCCGGCGTCATCATCGCGCGAGCCTGGGGGTCGCCGGTCGTTTATCTGGCGCGGCCGGATCTGCTCATGGCGGTGGCGGCGCTGGCGGTTTATGGGCTGAGCGCGTGGGTGGTCACGGATCCCAGGCTGCGCGTCTGGCTGCTGCTGGGATTGCTCGCGCTCTCGCTTGCCCAACTCGGGGTGGGCGCAGTGCAATTCGCCCGCGGCGACAGCTTCATGCTCATCCGCTGGGAGGGCACGTTGCTGAACTTCGGCCGCTCGGCCGACTACCTCGGCCGGGCGAGCGGATTTTATATTTGCCCCAATCACCTCGCGGGAAATCTGGAGGTCGTCGGCGTGATGACGCTCTCGGTCGCGCTGTGGGGACGGCTGCGCGCCTGGGTGAAGTTACTCCTCGGATATTTTTCGCTCGCCTGCTTTCTTGGGCTGCTGCTGACCGGCAGTCGCGGCGGATTTCTGAGCGCGGGTGTCGCGCTCGCGGTTTTTGCGTTGCTAAGCATTGCCCGCGTGCGGGCCACCGCGCCGGAACGCTTTTCGTGGGTGCTGGTGTCGGCCATCGCCGCGGCCGCGCTGCTCCTCGTCGGCGTGTTCTATTTCGCCAACGAGAGCGACCTGCTGCAACGCCGCGCGCGCGCGCTGTTCACGACGAAAATCCAGGATGTGCGCCCGTATCTCTGGGCGGCCGCGTGGAAACAATTTCATTTGGCGCCGTGGGTCGGAACCGGGAGCGGGACCTATTTGTATTACGGTCGTCTGCTGCGCGATCCCAGCGTGCAAGAGGATCCGGTTCACGCGCACTGCGATTATCTCGAATTGCTCGCGGAATACGGCGTCGCGGGCGGCGTTGCCATGCTCCTGTTCCTGGTCGCGCACCTGCGCGCGGGCGGACGCAGCTTTCAGCTCCTGCGCACCTCGGCGCTCTGGGGCGCGCGCGATCGGGCGGTCACCGGCGCGGCCAGCAGCAACGCCGCCGCGCTCAATCTGGGCGCGCTGGCCGCGCTGGCGAGTTACCTGGCGCACTCGGTCGTCGATTTTAATCTCCATATTCCCATTAATGCGCTGCTCCTCGCCTGGGTCTGTGGGATCCTGGCGAACCCCGGTCGCGATTTATCCCCGGGGAGCGCCGGCGCCGGATCGTTCCAGGAAAAGATCGACCGTGTTCTGCAGCGCCTGACGCTCCCGGCACTCGGGTGCAGCCTCCTCGCGTCGGCCTGGTTGTTTCTGCCGGGCGAATATTTCGCCGAGACCGCGCGCGTGGCTTTGCGCGACGGCGAGCCCTTGCAAGCGGTCAACGCCGCCCGCGCCGGCCTGGAAGTCGCGGTGGACGATCCAAATTTGTATTATTACCTCGGCGAAGGCCGGCTGCTCCACGGCGGCCTCGTCGAGAACCCGGTCGCGGCGCGTTCGTTCTACGAGGGCGCGGTCGAAGCGTTTACCGCGGGCCGCGCGTTGTTTGCGCACGACACCCGTCTGAACCTGCGGCTCGGCCTCGCGCTGGACGAGGTCGGCGATTACGCGGAGGCCGACCGCGTTTTCCAGGAGGTCCTGCGCTGGGACCCATGCTCGGGTCGCGCCTGGACATATTACGCGGCGCACCTGCACCGCCAGGGCGC
>CAXTRS010000354.1:0-5315 GCA_964246635.1 uncultured Chthoniobacterales bacterium
TCTTGCTGCTCTGCTTCGTCCTGGCCGTCGGCGTCGCGCCGGTTGCGGCCGCCGCTCCGGCGCTGCGGGCCGCGCCCCTCTGGGAGGTGTGCGAGATCGAAATGCACGTCGCCGCTGCGGGCGCCGCCCCCCCCTCCCCGCCGCCGGCGGCGGCGAGACAGCCAGCGCGACACTGGCGAAAAACCGGGAGAGGCACAGGAGAACGCCGAGGAGCACACGAATTCGCATGGCGCCATTCTTCTCCCGGAATCCGCGGGGAGCAACGGATGACAAACGGGGAGTTTTGTCGGAAATTTCCCTCCGCGAGCGCGCTCCACCGCCACCCATGTCCGCCGAGTCCAGCGTTGATCCTTCATCTGCTCCCTCTGGCAACCGCGCGCAGCAGCTCCGCGCCGCCATCGCCGCGCTCGAAGCCAACCGCGCCGCACTCGGCGACGCCGTGGTCGCGACGGCGCTGGCCCCCTTGCGCGAGGAACTCGCCACGTCCGAAAATCCCGCGCCGACTTCTGCCCCGAGCGCGGGTTTGCCGCAGCGCAAGCAAGTCACCGTCCTCTTCGTCGATCTCGTCGGCTTCACCGCGCTCGCGGACCAGCTCGACGCCGAAGAAGTCGGCGACGTGATCAACGCGCTCTGGCGCCGGCTCGACGACATCATCGCGGCGCACGGCGGCCGGGTGGACAAACACATCGGCGACGCCGTGATGGCACTCTGGGGCGCGCCGGTGGCGCGCGAGGATGATCCCGAACAAGCCATCCGCGCCGCGCTCGCCATCCAGGCGGACATGGCGACCTCCGCGGAACGCACGGCCATCGCCAACTTGGCCGGCGGCAGGTTCGATGCGCTCCAGGTGCGCGTCGGCATTCACACCGGACCGGTGCTGCTCGGCGAAGTCGGCACGACGCGCGAGTTCACCGCGCTCGGCGACACCGTGAACATCGCCAGCCGGCTCGAACAAGCGGCAACGCCCGGCGAAGGCGCGCTGATTTCCGCGGAGACCTACGCGCAGGTGCGTGGCATTTTTGAAGTCGTGCCGCGCGAGGGTGTCCCGGTCAAGGGCAAGGCAGCGCCGGTCGAGGTGTATCACGTCTGCCGCGCCAAGCCGCGCGCCTTTCGCCTCGTCACTCGCGGCGTCGAGGGGATCGAGACGCACATGATCGGCCGCGGCGCCGAGCTGGCCGAGTTGCAGGCGGCGTTGCGCGGCATCCTCATGGAAGATGGTTCGGTCCGCGCGAGCGCCGCGCGGCCAACGTTTTTCACGGTCCTCGGCGACGCCGGACTTGGCAAATCGCGGCTGGTGCACGAGTTCAGCAAGTGGGCGGAGCTGTTGCCGGAGCAGATTCGCTATTTCAAAGGTCGCGCGGGCGAGCGCATGCAACAGCAGCCGGCGTCGCTCTGGCGCGACGTGTTCGCCCACCGTTTCCAGATCCGCGAGGACGACCGTGGCGAGATCGTGCGCGCGAAAATCGAAGCCGGCGTCGCCGACGCGCTCACCATGGCGGCCACGGGGGCGGACGGCCCGGCGGAAGCGCGCCGCCGCGCGCACATTATCGGCCAGCTTGCCGGCTTCGATTTTTCCGGTGACCCAGGGCTGGCCTCCGGCGGCAGCCACGGCGACGCCGACGAAGTGCGCGAGCGCGCGCGGGACGACTTGGTGAAATTTTTCGGGGCGATCACCAGCCGCGCCCCAGCCGTGCTGTTGCTCGAAGACATCCACTGGGCCGACGACAGCTCGCTCGAACTCATCGAGCACCTCGCGGCGGTTTCCGCGCGCGGAGGCTCGCGCTTGCTGATTATCTGCCTCGCGCGTCCGACCCTGCTCGAGCGCCGGCCCGACTGGGGGACAGCGACCGCAGCTTGGAGCCGGCGGCTGCCGTTACGTCCGCTTTCGCGCGCGGAAAGCGCCGTGCTCGTCGGCGAAATCCTGCAACGGGAAATCGAAGCTGTGCCGGCCGCGCTGCGCGAGCTGGTCATCGGCGGCGCAGAGGGCAACCCGTTTTATCTCGAAGAACTCATCAAAATGCTGATCGAACGCGGTGTGATCGTGAAGACCCGCGACGGTCACAGTCACGGCGGCGGCAACGGCGACGCGGCGGACTGGCAGGTGGACGCCGCGCGGCTCGCCGCCGTGCAGGTGCCGCCCGTGCTCACCGGCGTGTTGCAAGCCCGGCTCGACAGTCTTTCGCCGGCGGAGCGGCTCGTGCTCCAGCGGGCCGCCGTTGTCGGTCGCAAATTCTGGGATCGCTTGGTCGAGCACTTGCACCCCGCAGCTGCCCTGAGTGCGTCGCCACCGCTCGACGATTCGCACGGCGCCGTGGAGGAGGCGCTCGCGCTGCTCCGCGATCGCGAGATGATTTATCAGCACGAGACCAGCGCGTTTGGCGAAGCGCGCGAATACATTTTCAAACACAACCTGCTGCGCGACGTCGCCTACGAAACTGTGCTGCTGCGCGAGCGCCGCGAGTATCACCGCCGTGTGGCGGAATGGCTCGAAGCGCACGGCGGCGAGCGGCTCGGCGAATATTTCGGACTCATCGCCGAGCACTTCGAGAAAGCCGGCGAAGATCGGCGGGCGGCGACGTATCTACGGCGCGCCGGCGACCTGGCTTTGCGCATTGCCGCACTGCCGGAAGCCGAGAACTCCTACGCCCACGCGCTCAAGTTGCTGCCCGCGTCGGAGCCAGCGACAGCGGGAGACCGCGCCGCCTGCCTCGTGAGTCTCGGCGAGGTCCACGAGCGCCTCAGCTATTTCGCCATGGCGGATGCGCGCCTGCGCGAAGGGCTGACCCTGGCGCGGGACGCCGGCGACCCGTCCGGCGCGGCCAACGCGCTGAACATCCTTTGCCTCGTCGCGTTCCGGCAGGGACGCTTCACGGAAGCGCGTGCACTGGGCGAAGAAGGGCTGCGGCTCGCGCGCGAAATCGGCGACCCGGCGCTCGCGGCGCTCGTGCTGCACAACCTCGGCAGCGTGCTGATCAGCCGGGGCGATTACGCCGCGGCGCGGCCGTTGTTGGAAGAAGGGCTCGCGTATTACCAAGGCACCGGTGACGTGTCCGGGCTTTGCCACGCGTGGAATCGGCTCGGCGTGATGGGGTCATACCGGGGTGACTACGCCGAAGCGGCGCGTTGCTACCGCGAGGCGCTCCGCTTTGCGCGCGAGCTTGGCCGCCGCCACGAGCTTAGCAACCTGCTCGGCAACCTGGGCGAGGCGGTTTTCAAACTCGGCGACATCGACACGGCCACGGCGTATCTCGAAGAGTCGCTCGTCCACGCGCGGGAGAGCAACGATCGCGCGCTGGGCTCGATTTTCGTGCAGGTGCTCGGCGACGTAGCCGAGGCGCGCGGCGACCTCGCAAGGGCCGAGCGCCTGTGCGGCGAGGGCATCGCGGTGAGCATGGCGATCAAGCAATGGCCGTTCGCGCTTTTCGGCTTGGCGAAGCTCGCCGGGCTGCGGATCCGCGCCGGCCGACTCGATGACGCCGCGGAGATGCTCGGCCTCGCGTTGGGTCACCCTGCCACCGATCCGCAAGTGCAGCACGAAGCGCAGCCGCGGCTGGAACGTCTGCGCGAGTTGCTGACCCAGGATCAACTCGATGCCGGGATGCAGCGCGGGTTGGCGCGAGGATTGGAAAACGTAGTGGCGGAATTCGAACCGCCCGAAGGTTTCAACCCCAGCAGGGGCGACAGAGCTATAGCCCGCGGCGTGAGCCGTGGGAAAGATGGAAATGAGGACCGAGCCCCGGCAGGGGCGTAAGAACATTGGCGTCGATCAGCGCACCTGCCACGACGCAGGTTCTTACGCCCCTACGGGGCTTGGTCCTCTCCTTAACTGAAACCCACGCCTCACGCCGTGGGCTACGGTTCTTACGCCCCTGCCGGGGCTGGCTTGACGGACGAGGAGTGAAATATGCGGAGTCGTATCTCGCTACGGTGCGCGCGTGACTTTCAAGCGCATGAAACGCTGCGTCGCGCCGGTGGCAGCCGAGCTAATGTCGGTGGCTTTGACGGTCTGGCGTTGCGCGTCTTCGCTGAGCACCGTCTCGGAGACATCGCTGGGTGAGGACGCGCTCAGCGTGTCGAGCGCGCTGCCGACTTCAACTTTCAACGCGACGTCCGTCGCCGCTTTCGCGCGCGTGTAAGTCAGCGTCAGGCGGCCGTTTTCCATGACCGGCGCGGGCAGCTTGTCGGCGGATTTCGGCGACAGGCCGAGCTTGTGTTCGACGAGATTTGCGATGCCGTCGTTGTCCGGGTCGGCGAGGTCGCCGCTGATGGCGGGGTTGGCGAGTTCGGTCGCGGAAAAATACTGCGCGCGCCAGGCGTCGTATGGTAGCGTGACGGTGATGCGCACGTCGTCAAACGTCGTCACCGTGCCGTCGTCCGCGCTGAGCCGCAGCACGTAGGAGCCGCTGACAGAAAACGTCGCGCTCGTCGCCGGAGTCGCCGCGTTGGCGAACGCCACGTTGCCCGGTCCGCTGACCTTTTGCCACGCGCTCGTGAACGTGCCGTTGTCCGACGCCGTGCCCGCGAGCGCGGCAGTGATGGCGTTGGAAACCGTTTGGTCCGGGCCGGCGTTGACGCTCGGGCCGACACTGGAGCCGCCGGTCGAGCCGTAGCGCACGGAGACATCCGCGCTGGTCGTCAGCGCGCCGTCGTTGGCGGTGAGCCGTAGCACGTAGGTGCCGGCGGCGGATAACGTCGCCGCGGTGCTGGCGCTCGCCGGGTTTTCAAACGTCACCGTGCCCGGGCCGCTGACCTTCGACCATCCCAGCGTGAGCGTCCCGTTCGAGGGTAGGCCGTCGTCGCTCACATTGCTGTTGAGCAAGAGGCCGACGCCGCTGGGAATGCGCATGTCCGTCACGCTCGGGCGCGTGATCGCCACGGTCGGAGCGGAGTTTGTCGCGGGCGGCGTGACGTTGATCGTCACGCTTTGCGTGCTGCTGCCCAGCGTGCTGGAAATCGCGACCGATGTCGTCGTCGAAACGGTCTTCGCGTTGGCGACGAAAGCCGCGCTCGTCGCGCCTGCCGCGACGGTCACGCTCGCCGGCACCGTCGCCACGCTGGTGTTGGCGCTCGAGAGCGAGACCGCGACGCCGCCGGCGGGCGCGGGGCTGTTAATCGTCACCGTGCCGTTGGCGTTTGTGCCGCTTTGCACACTGGCGGGCAAGGTCATGTTGGAGACGCGGAACGTCACTGTGAGGATGGCGGTCTTGGTCACGCCGCCGGCCGTCGCGGAAATTGGGATGTCCGTGGAAATCGCGACGTTCGTCGTGGTGATCGAAAACGTGCCGGTCGTCGCGGCGGCCGGGATCGTGATGTTG
>CAXTRS010000355.1:0-5287 GCA_964246635.1 uncultured Chthoniobacterales bacterium
GGACTAGCTCGCCGGCAAGTGCGGGCAGGATGCCCGCGCTCCCCGAGGCGCTCCCCAAGGCTCGTCTGTCCGCACCTGAACGTCTGCCGAAGCCACCGTTCGCTTTCCGCCCCGATTGTCCCGCGGCCCGCGATGCGATACAAGTAGCCCTCGCGATGGTCTGCCGGCTCGCTGCTTCCGTTTGTTTCCCTTGAACACGCTTCTCGCCTTTCTGCTCCCGACCGTGGCCGTGGCGCTGGGGGCGTTCTCGGCATTTTTCTCGGCGGCCGAGACCGCGTTTTTCTCGCTTCAGCAGATCCAAATCGCGCGCCTGAAAGATTCCCATCCGCGCTGCGCCGACACGCTCAACCGGCTGCTCGCCGAGCCGCGCCGGCTGCTGAGCAGCATCCTGCTCGCCGATACCCTGGCCAACGTGCCGCTCTGCCTGCTGAGCCTTTACTTACTGCGCCACTGGCCCGGCAGCCACACGGAAACCGGCCCGCCCGGCATCCGGTTTTGGCTCGCCGCGCTCGCGCTCTTCGCGCTCATCGTCGTGGTCTGCGACCTGTTGCCGAAAGTGCTCGCGCTGCGCAATCCCGCCGCCGTCGCGCGGCCGGCCGCCGTGGTGCTCGGCGCGCTCTGGCCCGTGCTCGATCCGCTCTCCGCCGGGCTGCACCGGCTCGGCGAATGGCTGGCCGACCGCCTGACGCCGCGCGGTTTTTCCAAGCCGCTGCAACTCACGGAAAACGAGTTTGAAAACATCGTCCAGCTCGGCGCCGAGAGCGGCGCGCTGCGGGTGACGGAGGGCGAGATGATCCAGGAAATCATCAAGCTCGGCGACAAAACGGCAAAGGACGTGATGACCCCGCGCGTCGATGCCTTCACCCTGCCCGACGAACTCACCAACGCCGAAGCCGCCGCGCAGATCCGCGCCGCCGGCCGGCGCCTGGTGCCGATCTACGGCGAGACGCCCGACGACATCGAAGGCGTGCTCGACGCGCCGAAGTTTTTCCGCGAAATCCTCGACGCCGGCGTCGCCCTCGATGACGACACGGCGCTGAACGCACTGCCGCACTACTCCGAGCTGGTGGACCCACCCAGCTATGTGCCGGAGACCATGCGCGCGCTCGACCTGTTGCGCGCGTTTCTCAAACACCGCCGCGGGTTGGCCATCATCGTCGATGAATACGGCGGCATTGAGGGCGTCGTCACGCTCGGCGACATCGTCGAAGAAATCATCGGCGACGCCCTGCCGCGCGGCGGCGACGAAGCGCTCTACATCGAAGCGATCGACGACGCCGACGGCGGCGGCCTCTTAACCAACGGCAACGCGCGGCTCGACGACATCGCCGAGCACGCCGGCTTCGAGAGCCTGCTGACCACGACGCCCGAGGGCATCGACACCATCGGCGGCCTGATTTTCACCCGCCTCGGCTACGTGCCCAAAGCGGGCTCAAAAGTTCAACTCGCCGACGGCCTCGTGGCGACCATTCGCCAGGCGACCCGCCGCCGGGTCGAGGAGGTGCTCATCGAGAAGAAAGCCACGCCCTCCGCCAGCGGCACTGCGGCTTCGCCAACCGACGCTTCAGCCTCCGCCGAAAACGACCTCGCCCAATTCTGACTCGCAACCCGCAACTCGCCGCCGTCATTCCACACTTCGCATGCCCACCACCCTCGCCATCGGCCTTTGCCTGCTGATCTCTTTCCTCTACTCGGGGATCGAAGCCGGCTTGCTGACCCTCAGCCGGGTGCGGCTCCAGAGTCGCGTGCGCGGGGGCGAACGCGCCGCCGTGCGGCTCGACCGGCTCCTGTCGCACCCCGAGCGCCTGCTGGCGACCGTGTTGCTGGTGACGAATTTCGCCGACGTCGCCGCGCTCGTGCTCGTCACCGACGCGCTCGTGCGCCGGCTCGGCGCGCCCGCGGGCTACTGGCTCGCGTTTCTCGTGCTGCTGCCGATCTATCTCATCGGTGTGCAACTCATCCCGAAATCGCTCTTTCGCCGTTTCCCTTATCGTGCGCTCAGCGCGCTCGCCGGCCTCCTGGAAATCAGCGGCCGGGTGCTGACTCCGCTCCTGCACCTCGGCGCCGCGCTGGCGGGCGTGCTGGCGCGACGGTCGCCCGGCGGCGAGCCAAGCACAGCGGCCGCAGACACCACCCCGCGTCGGGTCAATATTTTCGTCGCGCGCGAGGAGCTGAAAGATTTCGCCGCCGAGGGCGAACGCACCGGCGCGCTCTCGCGGGCTGAGCGCGGCATGATTCACAACGTCGTCGATTTCCGCGGCGTGCGGGCGCGCGACGTGATGCTCCCGCTGCCGGAGCCGGTGACGATGCGCGCCGATCTGCGCGTCGCCGACGTGCTCGCCCACGCGACCGCGCGCGCGCTGGAGTGCACGCCGGTGCTCGTCACGGCGTCTGCGAACGCCGAATCCGGCCCATCGCAGGGTCAGGCGGTTCCGGTCGTCGCGGCGCTGCTCGATACCTTCACGCTTCTGCTCGACCGCGATCCCGCGCGCACGCTCGCAGCCGCGGGTTATCTGCGCCGCCCGCCGGTGATCGTCAGCCCGGACGCGGCGGCATATCAGCTCATTCGCCGCCTGCGCGCGGTGCGCTCGAACTTTGCCGCCGTGGTGGACGACGACAACCGTCCGGTCGGCATCGTGCGCGCGCGCGATCTCGTCGAGCGCCTGGTGCGCGGCGCGGAAGCGTAGTGGTTCGCGGCGGCGTGTCAGCGCGCGGCTTCGTCGAGCGCCGCGACGACATCTATTTCCACCAGGCAGCCATCGTGCAAGGCTGGCACCGGCACCACGGTGCGCGCCGGCCGGTGCGCGCCGAAGAACTCGGCGTAAAGCGCGTTGAGCGCGCCCCAGCGCGCCACGTCCACGAGATAAACTGTCGCTCGCAACACCAGCGTGGGTCGCGAGCCGGCGGCTTCCAGAATGGCGCGGATTTGCTCCAACACGCGTCGCACCTGTGCCTCGAATGGCGCGCTCGCATCCGGCAGCCCATCGGCGCCAAGCGGCAATTGGCCGGAGATGTAGATGACTCCGTGATGAATCACCGCCGGCGAGTAATGACCGCGCGGCGCGGGCAGGGAAGCGGGCTGCACGAAATCCATGGCGCAAAAAATCTTTCGGCGGCATCTGCCAGAGCGTTCCGCCTTCGAGTCAGCCACACTAACCAGCCCCGGCAGGGGCGTAAGAACAATAGCCCACGGCGCAAGCCGTGGGAAAGGAATACAAAACGCCCCTGCCGGAGCTGGGTTCTTTCTTCGACCAAAACCCACGGCTCACGCCGTGGGCTATCGCTCTGTCGCCCCTGCCGGGGCTAACGGAAAGAAGCGATAATTCAGACGAATTGCTTTTTCACCCGGCCTTCAGCCCGGCGCCGCAGAGCGGCAGGACGACGGTTTCCCCGGCCGGGAAAAGCTGCGGGTGAACGACGAAGACCGCTGCGTTGACCGCGCTCGTCGGCTCGACGTAAAACCCGCGCGCCGCCAGCGCCGCGCGCGCCGGCGCCAGTGAGGACTCCGGCACGGAAACGATGACTCCGCCCGTCGCGCGCACGGCCGCGAGAATCTGCCGGCCCCGTGCGGGCGCAGCGATGGCGATGCCCTCGGCCTCCGTGCCGGTGTTCTCCACCGGCTCCGGCGCATCGCGGCCATCGCCCCAAGCCCGGGCCAGCGGCGCGCAATTTTCGGCTTGCACGCAAACGAAGCGGGGCAATCGCGGGATCAACCCACGCTCGAGCAAGTCGCGGAAGCCGAGAAACGCGCCGAGCACCAGGGTGCCGTTGCCCACGGGCAGCACGAGGGTATCCGGCGCGCGGCCGCCGAGCTGTTCCCAAAGCTCGTAGGCGTAGGTCTTCGTGCCTTGGAAAAAGAGCGGGTTGTAAACGTGGCTGGCGTAGAAAACTCCCGGCCGCTCGGCGGCAGCCATCGCCGCGGCGGCGGTCGCTTCGCGGCTGCCCGGGATGGCGCGCACCGCGGCGCCGTGGGCCTCGATTTGTTTGAGCTTTTTGGGCGAGGTGCTCGCCGGCACGAACACCTCGCAGGCGATGCGCGCCCGCGCGGCGTAGGCGGCGATGGCGGTGCCGGCGTTGCCGCTGCTGTCGGCCACCAATTGCCGTGCGCCGAGCGCACGGGCGGCGGCGACGAGCACGGCTGCACCGCGGTCTTTGAAGGAAAGCGTGGGGCTGGCGTATTCGACTTTCGCCAGCACGCCGGGGCGGGCCGCGGCGTCCAGCGGCAGGAGCGGAGTGAAGCCTTCGCCGAGCGAGAGTCCGGCGTCGTCGCGCACCGGCAGGGCTTCGGCGTAGCGCCAGAGCGTCGCCGGCCGCGTGCGGATGGCGTCGAGCGGAAATGCGACGGGCCGCGCGGCCAGGTCGAGCAACTCACCGCCGTCGCCGCGCCAAGGGAAATCGCGCGGGTCGTAAGTGCGCCCGCTGTCGGCGCCGAGGTAGGTGAAATCGAGGCTCATGTCAGCGAGTTGGCGCTCCGGTGTTCTCGCATTAAAGAAGAAATGTGGCCACCTCCGCCAGCGGTTTGCGCACGATGTCCGGCACCGTCGCGCCCTCGGCTGGGTAGCCGACGGGCAGCAGGAGAAATGGTTTCTCGTGCGTCGGCCGGCCGAGGATCGCATTAAGAAACCCCATCGGGCTCGGCGTGTGCGTGAGCGACACCAACCCGGCGTGGTGCAAGGCGGTGACGAGGATGCCGGTGGCGATGCCGACCGACTCGGTGGCGTAGTAATGTTTGACCGTGCGCCCGTCCGGCAGCGCGCCGTGGCGCTGGAGAAAAATGGCGATGAGCCACGGCGCGGTTTCGAGAAACGGCTTGTGCTCGTCGGTGCCCAGCGGCGCCAGCGCGTCGAGCCATTCGGGCGGCGCGCGCTGCGTGTAAAACTCGCGCTCCTCGATTTCCGCAGCGACGCGGATTTCGCGTTTTTTCGCCGGATCGCCGACGATCACGAAGTGCCACGGCTGCAGGTTTGCGCCGCTCGGCGCCGTGGCCGCAGCAGCGACGCAATCTTCGAAGATCGCGCGCGGCTCCGGGCGATCGGTTCGGTAAACGCGCGGGTGGTGCGTCGGCGCGTCATCTCGGCGCGGAACTCCGCGGCGCGTTGGGCCGTTTCTTCCGGTGAAAGCGTGCGGTAAAAATCGGCGTGCAGACGGTGCGCAAAAGTCATAGTTGAAACGCTGAGACACGAACACGGCGTGAAATTCCCCCGCCCCCCTTTGTCATCCTGAGCGGAGCGCGGCACGAGCGCAGTCGAAGGACCTCTTACTGATTTCTGTTTGAGCACTGCCGGTG
>CAXTRS010000356.1:0-5266 GCA_964246635.1 uncultured Chthoniobacterales bacterium
GACGAGGAGGAGGTTGTTCAGCATGGCGATAGGAGAAGGGGAAACGGCGGCTGATGGTTCTGCTGTCGCCGCCCATCTTCTATTCGCGCCAGACCGCACGGCGAGTTGTGCCCCGCGCGCGACGCTGGCCGGCCGGAGTGCCCGCGCGACGGACGGCCGGGCCGCGATTCCGGCTGGAGCATCCACCGCCGGCAACCTCATGCACTCCTCGTCACTCCTTCCTGATTTCGTCGCCCCCGACTCCCGCCCGACTTCCGAATCCTGCCCGCGAACGGGTCGCGCATTGCTGATGCTCGGCGCGCTCGCGCTCGGAGGCTGGGCGCTGTCGCGGCTCTGGCGCGACGATTACGATTTCAGCGGCAAGACCGTGCTCATCACCGGCGGCTCGCGCGGGCTTGGGCTGGCGCTCGCGCGGCGCTTTTGCGCGGAAGGCGCGCGGGTCGTGCTCGTCGCCCGCGACGCCGACGAGCTCCTGCGCGCCCAAGCCGATCTGCGGTCGCGCGGCGGCGAGGCGTTCACGATTGCGGCCGACGTCACCGACGCCGCAGAGGCGGCCGCCGTCGTGCAGGAAACGATCGAGCTGTGCGGCCGGCTCGACGTGCTCGTCAACAATGCCGGCGCGATCCAGGTCGGGCCGCTCGAGCACATGAAGGAGGCGGATTTCGAGCACGCGATGACCCTCCACTTTTGGGCGCCGCTGCGGCTGATCCGCGCCGCGCTGCCGCACCTGCGCGGACGCACGCACACCGACGGGCGAATCGTCAACATCGCGTCGTTCGGCGGCCTGGTTTCGTTCCCGCACATGGCGCCTTATAACGCGAGCAAGCACGCGCTCGTCGGGCTGTCGGATGCGCTGCGCGTCGAACTGGCGCAGGAGGGCATCCGCGTCACGACGGTGTCGCCCGGCGTGCTGCGCACCGGCTCGCACTTGAACGCGACGTTCAAAGGCCGGCACGCCGAGGAGTTCGATTGGTTTGCGCTCGGGATGAACCTGCCCGTGCAGGCGATGGACGCCGCCAAAGCCGCGCGGCGGATTGTCCAAGCCTGCCGCGTCGGGCAGCCGTCGGTGATCCTCACCTTACCCGCGCGGGTGGCCCACGCGGCGAACGCGCTGGCGCCGAATCTGACCGCGCGCGTGCTGGCATTCATCAACCGGCGCGTCCTGCCGCAAGCGACCAGCCCACGCGAGGGCGACGAACTCAAGACCGGCTGGGAAAGCCGCTCGCCGGAGTTGACGCCGGAATGGAAAACCGCGCTGGCCGACGCGGCGAACGCGCGTTTCAACGGCGGCGCGAACAACGGTCACGGCAAAGGCCGGTCGGGCAACGGACACGAACTGAATTGAGGAAAGCTCAAAGCTCAAAGTTCCCCTTATTCTTCACCGTCATGATACGCCGTTTCGTCGATCCGAAACGGCCCTCTGCCGGGTAGGCCGGCCCACTTGTCGCTGTCAGGGTAGAAGCAGACGTCGGTGCCGTTCACATTGTCGGCGATGACCCAATACACCAGCGGGTCGATGGCGTCGTCCGCGCAGATCAATTGGTGCGGCTCGCCCGGCGGGAAAACGAGGCAGTCACCCGCGCCGATCTCGTCGAGCCCGCCCTCGTGCCGCACTTGGCCGCGGCCCGACATGACGATGTAAAACTCGTGCTCGGCGCTGTGCAGATGGTAGGGACAGTTGCGTTTGCCCGGCAGCAGCGCCACGAGCTCGATCTCGAAGGGATGCCGCCGCAAGCCGCCGCCGGCCTCGTCGCGCGCCCCCATGGCGCGGGAGATTTCCTGGCAGCGCATGTGGTAGCGGCCACGGGGGGAGCGGTAATCTTCCGGCGGAATGTCGGACAGGTTCAACTTCTTCATCGCGGCGCATTGCATCCAAAACCGCCGTGCCTGGCAAGCCCGTGGCGGCAGGAATGCGGAGTGCGGAGTGCGGGGTGCGGAATGGCAGAAGGGCGTGGCTGCGCCGGCCTTTCATTCCGCACTCCGCACTCTGCACTCCGCACTCCGCACTCCTCACAACCCCTTCCTCACCTTCAACGCCGGCGGATCTTCGACGTGGCCGCCGAAGCCTTTGCGCATCGCGCTGAGCATTTTTTCCGCGAACGTGTGCTCCTGCCGCGAGCGGAAGCGCGTGAACAGCGCCGTCGCCAGCACCTCCGCGCTGACGCCTTCTTCGAGCGCCGCCTGGATCGTCCACCGACCCTCGCCGGAGTCTTCGACAAAACCGGTGAACCCGCTGAGATCGCCGTCGTCTGCCAGCGCGATGGCGCTGAGATCGAGCAGCCACGACGAAACCACACTGCCGCGCCGCCACAGCTCGGCGATGTCGGCGAGGTTAAGGTCGTAGTTCAAGCCGTCTTGCAGGTGCGGATTGTGCGCGCCGCGCAACACATCGAAGCCCTCGGCATACGCCTGCATGAGGCCGTATTCGATGCCGTTGTGAATCATCTTCACAAAATGCCCCGAGCCGCTCGGTCCGCAGTGCAGGTAGCCGCGCTCGGCCGTTTTGTTGAGACCCGCTTTGTTGTCGCGGCCCGTCGAGGGCGGGATGCCGCTTTCCCCAGGCGCCAGCGACGCGAAAATCGGTTCGAGCCGCGCGACGGTTTCGGGTTCGCCGCCGATCATCATGCAATAGCCGCGCTCCGCGCCCCAGATGCCGCCGCTGGTGCCGGCATCGACGTATTGGATGCCCTGCGAGCGGAGCATCTGCGAGCGGCGCACGTCGTCTTTGTAAAAGGAATTGCCGCCGTCGATGATCGTGTCGCCAGCCGCCAGCACCTTCGCGAGCGACTTCACCGTCTCCTCGGTCGGCTTGCCCGCGGGCACCATGATCCAGACCGCGCGCGGGGCCTGGAGTTTCTGCACGAGTTCTTCCAACGAACCCGCGCCTGTCGCCCCTTCGCCGGCGAGTTTGGCGACGGCTTCCGCGTTGAAATCGAACGCGACGATCTGGTGTCCGTGCTTCATCAAACGGCGCGACATGTTCGCGCCCATGCGGCCGAGGCCGATCATTCCGAGTTGCATAAGTTTTGGCGGTGAGTTGCGGGTTGCGGGTTGCGAGAAACGAAGTGGCTCGCACATGGAATCGCGCGACCGCTTTCCCTTGCCCGTCCCCGGCGCGAGGAAACTTTCGCAACGTCCGAAGTGAATCCCGTCAGCGGCTGCCGAAAAGCCAGCCGCGCAGCTTCCCCTCGCTCGCGCCACCGGCATCCGCACGGCGGCCAGGCGAGGTTTTGTCGATGGTCTGCTTGCGCGGGTCGTTGTGGTAGCCGTGGCAGTTCGTGCAGCGGCTGACTCCGCCGCCGAGCTGGTGGGCGTGGCAATCCGTGCAGCCGACCGGATCGCCTACCTTCGGGTCGTTGACGACCTGGCGCATACCGCCGCGCGATTGCTTCGGCAGGTTGATGTCGGCGGTCAGCGTGCTCTGCGCGATCGAATAGTGGCAGCCGCGGCAGGAGAGCAGTTTGTCCTTGCCGTCATCGACATGCTTGGCGTGGTTGAACGCGCCGTTTTGGAACCAGCGGTCGGGAATGACGACCTTCGCGATCTGCGGCAACGCGCCCGGTGCGCTCGGCGTGATTTGATGGCACAACTTGCAGCCCGCGAACATCGCGCTGTCCGGCCCGGTGCTCAGCGCCGCGCGCCCGCGCACGTTCCCCCCGCCAGGGGCGCCAATGGCCCCGGGGCCGCCGCCCATCGCCGCGTCACGGTAGTAGTCGGACAGGAAAATCTGCCGCTCGAGCGCGGCGACGATGCGGTCGTAAGAGTTCTCGCCGCCGGCGCGCATCCGCACCCGGTTCGCCGCGTCGGCCACGAACTGCTGAAGCTGCGGCCCGCCCGTGATGCCGCGCGCCCGCGCCGCATCAATGAACTTGCTCTCCAGCCCGCGCAGGAACAGCCGCACCGCCTCGGAGCTGCCGTGCGGAATAATGACTTCCGGCAGGAACGGATCGAACGGCATCGCGTGGCACGCCTTGCAGTTCGCCTCGAAGGTAATGCGCTGAAAGTTCTGCTTGCTCGCGTCCGGCTTGTGGCAATACCCGCACGCGAGCCGGTCGCCTTTTTCCGTCACCGGCACGCGCGCTTTGCCGTCGGGGCCGTAGAGCACCTTGCTCTGGTCGTGCTGAAAGTGGCCGTAGCGGATCGTGTCGAAGACGCCGGTCTCTTTTTCGCTCTCGGTCTGGAACGCCGGATGTCCGTTCTCAAACGTCGCGAACGCCTTCGTGTAACCCTCGGGCGGTCGCTGCTTCGGAAAATAAATGAACCCTTTGGTATCCGTGAGCTGCGGGAACTCGCGCGCCTGGTGTTTCCTGCCTTCCGCGGCGCTGGCCGCCATCAGGTCGGCGCGATTGTGACACTGCGCGCAGCCGCTGTCTTTCACCGGCGCGATGCGCTCCGAGGTGATGTGCTCGCGGTGACACGACGTGCAGGAGGAATTTTCCGTCTGCGCGCCGAGTTTATCCGCCGGCCGCTTGGGGTCCGGCACCGTGTTGGGCACGTGGAAATCGTAGTGCCGGTGGCAGGTGACGCACGCCTGGTCGATGAACGCGTAGTATTCCGCGCGCAGGACGTCGCCCGCTTTGTGCGAGTCGGCCTTGATCATCGCGCCTTGCGTGTGGCACGCCGCGCAATCGTCCGCGAACTGGGCGTGCCGCTGCGAGATCGGCCCGGGATTCATGAACTGCTCGGAGCCGTTCAGGTAATAATATCCCGCCACCGCCGCCGCGCCGCCGAGCAGTGCGAGCGCGCTGCAAACCCACCGCAGCGTACGCCAATAGTGCGGCCGATTGTAGTAATCGAGGTTGCCCTTCAGCCGTTCGGCGACCTGTTTTTGGGTGCGCTTATTCAGGGGCATGGGAGGGGGAAGGAAATTCCAAAATCCAAATACCAAATTCCAAGGAATCGGAGGGAAAAATTTGAAAAATTAGAAAACGGAAAAACTTCGCGCGACACGTTGTTCGTCCTGTTTTTAGAGTTTCTGACTTTTGGTCTGATTCCTTGGAATTTGGTTTTTGGAATTTGGAATTTAATAAAGAAACAGCAGCACCACCGCGTGCCACCCCGTCATGATGACGAGCAGCAACGACGTCGGCACGTGCACAAGCAGCCAACCGTGCAGCCAGTGATGGTAGCGCGTCTGGATGTCCATCTGCCGGCGCTCCTCGCACCATGAGGCGAGCTGCTCGGCCTTGTCCTTGAATGGATCGGCCACGCTGAGCCGCAACGCGCGGAAGTATTCGTCGGCCGTCCGCGTGTCGGCCAGGCGGTG
>CAXTRS010000357.1:0-5228 GCA_964246635.1 uncultured Chthoniobacterales bacterium
CCTTATAAGTCACGCCCATCGCGCCGCGCCCCAGCTCGTGCAGCGAGCCGTCTTCGCGACGCGCGATGGCGAAGTGCTGAAAGCTGAGGGACGCCTCTGACGCCTCCGCCGGGGAACGGGGTGGACGCGACGGTTCGACGGCGGTTTCGCTGAGAGTTTGGTCAAGGCTGGGCATGGCGTGCGGCCCACTGGAAAAGCTAAACCCGTGCCGCTAAACCGCGCGCCGGCGGCGTTTCGCGACCTCCGCTATTCGCCAGGAGCCAGCGCCAGCACACAGCGAAATCCGACGATGGGATCCTGACTTTCGGGCGAGCCGTCCTCGCGCTTGGACGACAGCAAATCCGCCGGCGAATCGTTGCGCCAGGAAGCGCCGCGCAATACGCGCGCAGAGCCGTCAGTCGAAAAAAGGTCGGCGCACCACTCCCAAACGTTGCCGCCGAGGTCGTAGATCCCGAAGCGATTCGACGGAAAGCTGCCGACCGGCGCGGTGCGCGGAAAGCCGTCGCGATAACCCGCAATCGTGTTCCACTTCGCCGGCTCCTGGCCGATACGCGATTCTTCGCCGCGGTAGTTGCCGGCGGCCGCGGGCGGCGGCCATTGCGAACCCCACGGATAGACGCCGCGCACCTCGCCGCTGCGCTCGCGAGGCGTGCGGCCTTTTTCCGGCGGCAGACCGGCGGCGGCGCTCCATTCGAGATCGGTCGGCAGCCGGTAAAGAGCGCCCTCGGGCAGGCGCTGCTCGGCGCGTTCTCTGCGCGTCAGCCATCCGCAAAATTCGTTGGCGGCGGTCCAATTCACTCCAACCACGGGATGGTTCGCGCTATGCGGAAACCAGGGATTGCGCCAGTTGCCGCCGCGTTGCTTCCAGCCGTCGGCGGCGAGGGTGACCATGCCGTTACCGGTGTCATGGCCGGTGGCGGCGACAAAGGTGGCGAAGTCGGCGACGCGGGTTTCCCAAATGGAAAACAGGATCCCGCGCGTTGCGGCGCCGGGCACCGGCACGAAGCGCATGCCGAGGCTGTTTTCCCAGCGGGCGTCGGGTCGTGGCCAGGCCGGTTCTCGCGCAACGGAAGGAACCGGTGTCGCCGGCGCAGTGGGCGTCGCTTCAGGCGAACGCACGAGGTCAGCCGGCGCCGTTGCCGTGGGCGTCGGCGGCGATGCCGTGGGAGCAGCGGCGAGTGCCGGCGCGGGGGCGCTTCCTTCGCGTCCCGAAAACAGGCGGCCCAGGACGATTCCCAGCACGAGAATGGGCAACCCGACCGCGGCGACGAGCCACAGTGTTCCGCGGCCGCGCGGCGGCTCGTTACGCGCAGACAACGGAGGAACACCGACCGGGGACGTTGGCGGGACGGTGGCGTTGGCAATCGTGCGACCCGCGGAGAGCGATTGCGCCGCCGGATCATCGGCTGCCGCAGGGACGCTCTGCGCTGGCGCGACTGACAAAGGCGGATGGTCTGCGCGCAAAAGACTTTTCAGCGCCGGGATCAGCTCGCGATAATTCGCCGGCCGTGCTTCGGGCGCCTTCGCGAGCATCCGGCTCAACAGCGCCAGCACCGGCGGGGAGATGCCGGCCGCCGCGAGTTGTTCGAGCGGCGGCGGCTTGTTGATGTGCTGGCTGAGCACTTGGAACTGCGTGCCCTGAAACGGCGGTTTGCCCACGAGCAGATACCAAAGTGTTACCCCGAGCGAGTAGATGTCCGTGCGCGCGTCGATGGGCGCCGCGCCGGCCGGGTCGATCTGTTCAGGACTCATGAAATACGGAGTTCCAATCGGCCCGCCGCCTGTGAGTGAGACGTCGGCTGCTGCACGCCCCGGCGCGTCGGCCTGGACCAAGGTTTTCGTCAGGCCGAAGTCGATCACCTTGACGAGCAGATCGTCGTCATCTTCCGCGGTCGGCGCGCCGGCTCCTTGGTCATCCGCGCTGCCGTTCGCCCCGAGACGCACGAGCATGAGATTGGCCGGCTTGATGTCGCGGTGGATCAGTCGGCGCTCATTTGCGGCCGCGAGTCCTTGCGCGGCTTGCAGCACCATCCGCAGCGCCAATCGCGGTGGCAGCGGACCGCGCCTGCGGACATACGCCTCGAGCGTTTCGCCTTCCACGAACTGCATGGCGTAAAACACCGTGTCCCCGTCCACGCCGAGGTGAAACACACTGGCCACATTGGGATGATTCAAATGCGCCGCCGCGCGGGCTTCGCGCAGAAACCGCTCGCGTGCGTGGGCGTCGTGCAGAAACGTCGGGTTGATGACCTTCAGCGCGACGTGGCTGCCCAGTTGCGTGTCGAACGCTTAATAAGTCACGCCCATCGCGCCGCGCCCAAGCTCGTGCAGCGAGCCGTCGGGCCGACGGGCGATCTCGAAGTGGTGAAAAGCGACGGCTTCGCTCATGGCGACGAAACGTGGAAGCGGTGGTCTCGTGGGCGCTCACGACGCAGGCCCCCGCAAACGTATCAGCCCGCGGGAACCGACGACAATTCCAAAGACAGTCTGGCTGGCAGCTTGGGGCGTCCGTGATTTGTCCGCGCCGCAGATTTCTGCGAACCTAACGCACCTGCGCGCCCCGTGCTGCCATGCCGTCCGTCCCTGCTGATCAAGACCTCGCCGAGTTGCTCGCCCGCTGCCGGGCTGGCGACGACCCGCGCGCGTGGGACGCGTTGTTCGACCGGTTTTATCCAGTCGCCGCGCGCTTCGTTTTTCAGCTCTCCGCGGGCTACACGCGCGAGGACACGGAGGAGATTTGTCAGGAGACGTTTCTCTCCGTGATTCGTCATCTCGGCGACTTCGACGGCCGCAGCGCGTTCCAAACCTGGCTGCTGCGCATCGCCGCCAACAAGGCGCTTGATTATCGCCAAAAAACCCGCGCGCAAAAACGGGGCGCGGGCGCGGAGCACCTCCCGCTCGGCGTCTCCTCGCGCGATGGCTTCGCCCCCGGCGGCAACGGCCAATATTCCCCCGAGATCGATCCGCCCTCCGACCGACCTACGCCCGACCTCGCGCTGCTCTCCGCCGAAGACGCCGGGCTGCTGCGGGGCTGCCTCGACCAGCTCGGCGATCCGTGCCGCGAGATCATCGAGCTGCGTTATTACGGCGACCTTTCTTACGAGGAAATCAGCGCGGCTTTGCGTCTAAACATCAAGACCGTCAGCTCGCGCTTGAGCAAATGCCTCGACCGCCTCGGCGCGCTGGCCCGCCGCGCGATGCCGTGGCACGCCACGACGCCGGCGCAGCGAGAACATTGAAATGGAAATGCCCGAGCAACCGCCAACACCATCGAGGGTCGAAGAGCTGCTGCGCGCTTCGGCGCAGCGGCGTCGCGCGGAATTCGACGCCGAGGTTGGCGGCCGCGGCCGAGAGCAGCCGCCGCAGCAGCAACAACCCGGAGCAGCGATGCCGGCGGCGATGCGCCAGCGCTTGCACGAGGAAATCCTTTCGCGGCGCACCGACAGTGCGATTCGCGAAATGAAGACCGCCCCGGAGCGCGCACCAGGCTCCCCACGCGTAGGTTTGTTCACGCTCCTGTCGGCTCGCTTCTGGCCGCGTTTTGCCCTGGCAGCCGCGGCGGTCGTGGCGCTGCTCGCCCTGCCGTTTTTGTGGCGCTCATGGCGACCTGCAGGATCATCCAGTGGCGCCATGGTGGCATCGCAGACCACCGTCGCGCGCCAAGCGGAGCCGACGGTTGCCGCGGCGCCGACGGCAGCGCCGGAACTCCGGCAGACGCCTCCACCGGTCATCGCCAGTGCGCCGCCGCCGCCCGCGCCTCGCGCCCCCCACGCAGCGGCGACCCCGGCTGCAACCGTGCCAGCGGAACCGACGACGCTCGCCGATGCGGCTACGCCCGCACCCGTCATCGCGGCGGCGAAGCCGTCGCCGTCGGTGGCGCTCGCTGAGCAGGACGCGGCGACTCGTTCAGTCGAGGGTCTGGTGTCGGCAGTGAAGACCGATGCCCGCGGTGGTGGTGGTGCGGAGTCGGGTCTACGGCAAAGTTTCGCGCGCAACGAAATCTCGGCTTCACGGGCAACCACGGCGTCCCGGCGCAGTGGCGCGGTGGACGCGACGAAAGATGCCAGCGCTGGCGGCGGCAACAATGTCGCGACGGCGAGTGCAGACGATGTGTTGACGAACTTCCGGCTCGAACAAACCGGTGACCGGGTGCGCATCGTGGACTCTGATGGGTCGGTCTATACCGGCGAAATCCAGCCGCTCGTTGCGGCGGCGGAGACGCCTGCTGTGCGCGCGCGGACCGACGCTCTCGCCCAGTCGGCCGCCACTTCGACACGGACTGCCCCGAGGGAACGTCGGCTCGCCGCGGCACCGGCGGACCGCGACGCGGCGCGCGCTTCCACGCCTGAGGCGAGCGGAAGCGGCGACAAGAAAGGCGAGGATGAACGCGCCGCCGCACTCTCGGCCACACAACGCGGACGTTTCGCCGCGAGCGGCCCGCCGCCAGCGCCTGCTGCCAGGCAGCGGGTCGCGCCGGAATCCCAGCCGAAGCCCGTAACAAGCGCACCCGGCGGCGGATCAGCCCAAACCCCCACGCAAGCTCAGCGGCCGGCGACGAGCGCCGACATCGCGCAAACTGAAACGTCGGCGGCATTGCAAAAACAGAAAGCGTTAACGGAAACCCGTGGCGACGCCGGCGCGGCCAACACAACCGGTGCGGCATTTTCGTTCCGGGCTTCCGGCGCGAATGTCAGCCTGCGCAAGCCGGTGATTTTTGAAGGGACGTATTACCCAGCGTTGAGTCCCTATCAGACGCCGGCGGCCGAGGCGAATCTGGAGTTAACACGAAAGCAGGAGACCGTCACAGCCAAGTCGGCGGCGCCGCGCGCGACGCAGCAAAGCCGGGCGAAAGCAGGTGAAGAAAAATCCGATGACGAGACCGCCGCGGTGGCCGATGCGCCGCGGGTGATCGGTCGCGCGCGGGTCGCTGGGCGCGAGGTGTCGGTCGATGCGAGCGCGGTGTCGCGGTGAGCCTTGCGTTGTAGAGGCGGCAAGCTGAGCCGCCTCTGACTTTTTTTGTTTGGCCTCGGTTGGGCAACGAAAAAGACAAAAGACAACAATTGAGGGTAGTGGGTCAGTTTGGGATTTTTGGGCTTGGGGCTTGGGGAGCACAGGCGTCCCGCCTGTTCTGGCGGGCGTCCCGCCCGGCAGCGTCCTTCCAGCAAACCAACCCGAAGGGATTTGGGCGGGACGCCCAAACCGACACCCGGGACGGGTGTGCTCCCCAA
>CAXTRS010000358.1:0-5212 GCA_964246635.1 uncultured Chthoniobacterales bacterium
CCCCTTTTTCCTAATTTTTTTTCCCCCGCGGGTCCCCCCCCCAATCGGGGGCGGGCATCTCGCCATCCACCTACGGGGCTTACATCGCACCTTTCCGCCATGATCCGCCTGAGCTTGCGCGCGAAGATCACGCTGGCGATGGCGTTCGTCGCGCTCACCGTCGCGGCGGCCACGGCGGCGACGAACTACCGCGCGCGCAGCCGGCAGTTGCTCGCGGAGTTTCAATCGCTGGTGCGCAGCGCCGCCGGCACCACGGCGCTGGCGCTTTCCGGGCGCGAGGATTTCAGCACGATCCGCGCGGACGCCGACACGGAGACGCCAGCATTTCAAAACACCCGCCGCGTGCTCGAAGAAGTGCGCCGCATCAACCGGCTGAACGAAAACGAAATTTATCTCCTGCGCCCGCTGCCCGACGCCGCGCGCACGCGCGAGACCGAGTTCATTGTCATGCTCCAGCGGAAGCCGTTCATCGGCGCGCGCTACACGGTGCCGGAGGCGAATTGGGCGCTGGTGTTTCAAACCTGGAGCACCGGCGAGCCGCAGAGCAGCGACATTTACACCGACGAACACGGTCGCTGGATCAGCGGCTACGCGCGAGCGCTCGACCAGGCCGGAAACCCTGCCGCCATCGTCGAAGTCGATGCCGAAATCAGCCGCTTCCAGGGGCGGCAACGCGAGGAGCTGCTCTTCTCGCTGCTCGTCGCCGGGGCCGCGTTCGCGCTGGCGATGCTGCCGGGCTTGCTGCTGGTGAACCGGCTCACGCGCGGGTTGGGTCAGCTCGCCGCCGGCATGCGGCGGTTTCAAGGCGGTGACGCGCGGGTGCGTTTGCAATTGATGACCGGCGACGAAATCCAGCGGCTCGGCGAAGCGTTCAACGAAATGATTCTCTCGCTGGCGGAAAAACTGGCGCTGCTGCCTTTCGTTTCCCGCTTCACTGCGGAGGCCGTGCACCGCAGCCGCGAAGACCCGTCGCTGCTCACCGGCACCGAGCAAAACGTCGTCGTGCTCTTCAGCGACTTGCGCGGGTTCACGCGGTTTTCCGAGGAGCTCGAAGCCGCCGCGCTGGTGCGCGAACTCAACGAGTTGCTCGCCGCGCAAGCCGAGGCGGTGCTGTCGGCCGGCGGCGATGTGGACAAGTTTGTCGGCGACGCCGTGATGGCCGTCTTTCTCGACGAAGACGCGAGCGGCGACGAACCGACGAAAGCGCTCGCGTGCGCGGAGGAAATGATGCGCCGGGTCGCGGCGAAAACGGTAGTCGATGGCGGCAGCGCGCTGGCGCTGGGCGTCGGCATTCACCGCGGACGTGCAGTCGTCGGCGCGGTCGGCTCGGACGTGCGGCGCGACTTCACCGCAATCGGGCACACCGTCAATCTCGCCTCGCGCTTGTGCGGCAAAGCAGCCGGGTGGGAAATCCTCGTCAGCGGCGATTTTTTCGACGCTTTATCCGCCGAAGTCCAGGGTCGTTTCGCGCGCACGCCGCCGCTGGAATTCAAAAACGTGCAGCGATTCGTGCCGACGTTTGCGCTCGCCTGCCAGCCGATGGGTTTGGCGGTGAGCTGATTTCAACACAGAGGCACAGAGGCACGGAGGATCACAGAGGAAGGCAACAGAAGAGGGTTGAGAAGCAGAAGAATCGTCTTCTCCGTCCTTTTCTTTTTGCCTTCCTCTGTGTCCCTCCGTGGCTCTGTGCCTCTGTGTTGAGATTGCACGAAGCCAGCACGCTAGTTCCCGCGCCTGCCCATCCGACCGGGAGAGGACGCGCTTCCGTTTTCCATTGACCATAATGAAATCGTTCTCTTCCAAATTCTTTGCCGTCATCGTTGGCGGCCTCTTCGGCCTCGTTGCGGTCGCGCCAGCGCAGGAAGGCAAGCTCGGCCTCGCGGAGCGGCGGGCGATCAAAACGTATCAGGACAACACTTACCCAGGATTGAAAAAGTCCATCGATGCCGTGGCTGGCTTCGACGTGCCGGTCGAGGTGAATTGGGATGCGGTGGCGATTCCCGGTCAGGCGTCGAACTACAACGAGGAGGATTATCTGACGAACGTGTTCTTCAAACCGCTGACCGCGGCGCTGAAGAGCGTCACGGCCGACCAGATGGGCAAGGACGCGCTGAAGAGCAAGCTGAAGAAAATCGTCTTTACGTATGACGAAGCCACGGCGCCGGCGAGCAATTACCCGAACGGGGTGAAGTTTGAAGGCGGCACGCTGACGATCAACTTCCGGCCCCACACAAAC
The DNA here is from genome assembly GCA_964246635.1 of uncultured Chthoniobacterales bacterium. GTDB lineage: Bacteria > Verrucomicrobiota > Verrucomicrobiia > Chthoniobacterales > SZAS-18 > JAFAXH01. Next base: position 2,237 of record CAXTRS010000358.1, read on the forward strand.
GCTGGCGACGTGAAGGACCGCGCGGACGCGATCCAGAAAGTGCTCGAAGCGAAGTTGTGAACGAAGGCGAGGTGCAGGTTGCGGGTTGTAAGAAACGATCGCACCTCTTCAGTCCCGGCAGGGGCGAAAGAAAGTAGCCCACGGCGCGAGCCGTGGGTTTCTATTAGAAAAATGATCAAGCCCCGGCAGGGGCGTAAGAACAATCGCGTTGCCCGAGTGCTAACTCCACGCCGCTGTTCTTACGCCCCTGCTGGGGCTAACGGAAATGCGGTCGTGTCTTGCCGCTTGCCACCGTGCAACTCGCAACTCGCAACCCGCAACGCTCTTCCTCACGCCGCGTCCCGCGCCGCCAAGAAATCGGCGAGGCTCTCCTCGCTGCACTCCAGCCCGGCGCTCGCGACGGCGTCGCGCACGCGCTGTTCGGTCATGATGAAACGGTCGTTTTTGTAAATGACGTAATCCTTCCGCGCGTCCTCCGGCGTGAGATTCACCGTCACCAGGTTCGCGCCGGTTTGCAGCGCCTGGGTGTAGCCTTTTTCGCCGACGCTGTTGAACGCGCTGACGGCCGGGATGATGTGCGTTGGATTTTGCAGTCGCAGGATGGCGAGCGCGTTGAGCGTCTTGCCCAGATCCGCGGTCGGATGATTGACCCACGGCGTCTGCTCGCCGGAAATGAACGGGCTGACGCTCACCCCCGCGAGGGGCAGCCGGTTGAGCACCGCGAAAGTCTCCGCCAGCATCTCGTCCGATTGCTCCGGCAACCCGACGATGCAGCCGCTGCTCACCCGCCAGCCGGTGCGCGCGAGCGTCTCGATGGCGGCAATGCGTTTCTCCATCGTGCCCGGCGCCTGCATGGCGCGGTAGTGCTCGGCGTCGCCGGTCTCGAGCTTGATGATGAAATAACCGGCGCCGGCTTCGCGCAACGCGTCGTAGAGCCGCGCGTCGAGCGTGCCGAGGCAGACGCTCACGCCGAGGTTCGTGCGCTCGCGGATCGCGCGCACCAGCGGCAGCACGATGTCGCGCACCGCCACCGGGTCTTCGCCGGCTTGGATGTTGATGTCCGTCATCGCCGGCGGGCGCTGCGCGACGACGTGCTCGAAGATCCCTTCCCAATCGCCGAGCCGGAAGCGTTCGAGCGCTTTGTTATCGCGCCGCATGCCGCAATACGTGCAATTTTGCCGGCAAAAATTGGAGACCTCGACGACGCCGCGGACGAACACTTTCGTCCCGAACTCGCGCCGCGCCGCCGCGCTCGCGGCGCGGTGCAAGGCGCGCTGGGCGTCGCCGGTGCTGCGCAGCAGCTCGACCGTTTGCGCGGGATCGAAAACGGCGGGCGGAACGTGCGCGTCGGGTGGCGGAGCGGCCGCCGGCGCCGAAGAGGGCGGGGACAAAATAATGGGCGAAGCGGCGACGGCGGCACTTGCGCTAGCGTGGAGAAACATGCTCTTTTTGGGAAATCGAAAACCTGCCGGGCGGGTTGAGACGAATCGTTCTATTTTTGTATTCAACAGCAGGAACCCCGCCGGTTTAGCCCGTCTTCACTCAAATGACAATGCCCAAAATGTCCCCGCGCGATTTCGACTGCGTGGTCGTCGGCGGCGGGCCGGCGGGCAGCGTGGCGGGCGCGTTTCTGGCGCGGGCGGGGTTGCGCACGCTCGTCGTGGAAAAAGAGCGGTTTCCGCGCTTTCACATCGGCGAGTCGCTGCTGCCGGCGGGCAACGCGATCCTGCGCGAGATCGGCGCGTGGGAAAAGATCGCGGCGGCCGGGTTTGTGCCCAAGTTTGGGGCGGAGTTTCACGTCGGCGATCGGCCGGCGGTTTTCAAGCGCATTCAGTTTCGCGAAGGCATCCTGCGCGGCTGCGATTCGACGTTCCAGGTCGAGCGCTCGCGCTTCGATGAACTGCTCCTGCGGCACGCGGAAACGCTCGGCTGCGAGGTGCGCGAAGAGACGAGATTGACGGGGGCGCGCGAGCTCGATGCCGGCGTCGGCTGGGAAGTCACCATCGAACCCGCCGGCGGGGCGGCCGGCCGCGCGCACAGCCTGCGCACTGGCTGGATCATCGATGCCAGCGGACGCGACAACGTTTTCAACCATCCGCTGAAAAGCGAGCGCATGGATCCCGGCGGCAATCTGCCTAAGCGCGCCGCGATCTATGCGCACTTCCGCAACGTCGCGCGCGAGCCCGGCGAGCTGGCGGGCAACATCCTCATCGTGCGCCACGCCGACGGCTGGTTCTGGCTGATCCCGATTGACGCCGAGCGCACCAGCGTCGGGTTGGTCGTGTCGCTGGAGCGGATGAAGGCGTCCGGGCTCAAGCCGGCCGAGTTGTTCGATAAAGTCGTCGCGTAATCGCCGAAGCTCGCGCAACTCATGGCCGGCTCGGAGCCGACGACTCCGTTCCACGTCACCGCCGACTTCACGTATCGCGCGCGGGAGTTCGCCGCGCCGCGGTTGCTGCTCGTCGGCGACGCGGCCGGGTTCTTCGACCCGATTTTTTCGAGCGGCATTTTTCTCGCACTGCACTCCGCCAGGCTTTGTGCCGCAGCCATCGCGCGCGCGGAGAAAAAGGGCCGCGCGCTCACGCCATCCGAGCAGCGCCGCTACACGCGTGCCGTCGGTCGCGCCGGCGGCGTGTTTCAAAAGCTGATCCTCGCGTTTTACGACAACGCCAGCTACTCGGTTTTCGTCGATCGCAACCCGCCGCTGGGCATGGGACGCGCCGTCAATTCCGTGGTCGCCGGCAACACGCGGCTGCCCTGGCGCGCGTGGTGGCGCTACCAGGCATTCCTGCTCGTCTGCCGGCTCCAGCGCTGGTTCCCCATCGTGCCCGCGGTCTCATTGGAAAAGCACCGGCCCGCCAGCGCGCGGCACAACGCCGCGAAAAAGCGCGATACCGAGGTCGAAGTCGAGGAAGCGGCGGCCCGTTAATGGGCAATTCGCTTCAGAGCATTCTCCAATTGATTTAGCCCCGGCAG
>CAXTRS010000359.1:0-5200 GCA_964246635.1 uncultured Chthoniobacterales bacterium
ATTGGCATCCAGCACCCGCTTTCCGGCTTCGAGTTTTGAACTTGTTTGAAGCTTGGCGGCTTGAAGCTTGAACCTTTTTTCAAAACGTCACTTTGGCTTCCGCGAGCCGGCGCTTGATGTCGTCTTTGCCATCGCCGCGCGTGACGGCGACAAAGCAGGCGCCTTCGTGCTCCTGCACCGCGGCAGCCCAGCCTTTTTCGCTCACGAGAAATTTCCATTTGCCTGCCGGCTCGATGACGACCCCGCGGCCCTCGGCGCGGAAAGAAAAGAAATAAATGTTTTCGGGTGCGGGCGCCGTTGAAGGGGCGGCGGCGGCCGCGTCCGTCGCGCTGTCGTCGCCCGCTGCCGTGCGGCCAATCGGCTGCGCGCGCGCCATGATCTCGACCGCTGGCTGGCCGCCGTGTTCGAGCACGCGGTAGGCGAGCGCGCTGTAAGCGGCAAGTTCCGCCGGCACGTAGTAGCGGTCGATGTTGTGCCGGAGCATGAGCAGGTCGCCGAGCTTGCCGCACTCCATGCCGACGCCGCCCGGCCCCTGGATGGCCAGCCAGCCGCGGCCTTGGGGAAGGGCGGAGGTGTCCTTCGCGGCGGCCGCCCCGCGAGCGGGTGGCGCGGGCCAGGCGAAGTCGATGAGCTTGGCGACAGTTTCGTCGCCGGTGAAGCCGTTCATGTGCGCGACAACCATCCAGCCGCCCCACGCCAGGAGGAAATTCACCGCCAGCAGCGCGGCCCAAAACGCGGGATGGCGCAGGAGCCCCGACCAGGTGAATTGTCCGCGCCGCGCCTGCTGCCAATGCGCCTCGGCGCGCGTGAGGAGGCCGGGCGGCAGCTCGACGTTTTCGATGAAACTGACGACGCGATTGTCGAGCTCGCTTTGCAACTCGAAGTCCCGTTTCAAGTCCGGGTCGGCCTCGGCGTGCTGCAGCGCGTCGCGCAAGTCTTTGTCGCCGTCGTTTTCGCCGCCGGGTCGGCAGCATGCCAGCACCGCGCGGACTTCTTTGTCCCGACGGGTTTCGGCGCGGGTTTTCACCATGTCGTCGCGGCGGCTGAGTTCACAGAGGAGCGCGCCCTTAGCAGCGCAGGAACTGGGTTTCCGTCATGGCCAACCCGGTCATGGCGGGGTGACCGCGCAACAAGGCGCGGCCGCGGTTGAGCAGCGCCGGCAGATCGCGCAAGGAGATGCCGAGCACATCGGCCAGGCCGGCGGTGGAGAAAAGCGAAAGGTAAAAGAGCGCCAGCGCGCAACGCTCCGGCTCCGGCAACGGGGCGAAGGCGGCGGCGAGTTGCGTCGCGGTAAATTCTGCGGCGCGCTCCAGGTTGTGCTGCCGGGAATCCGGCGAGTCGTCGTCCCCAGCGTGTGCGCCGTTGTTCCCGTTGTGGTCGCTCTGCGGATGGGCTCCCGGCACGGCGGCAGGTTTGCGGCCGCGGCGCAGGTGCTTGCGGCAGTTCGCGCGCGCCTGGGCAAAGAGCCAGCGCGCGGCGCGCCGCGGACAGCGGATCTCGGTGAAATGACTCGCGGCGCTCTCGACGGTGTGATCGAAGATTTCCGCGGCCGCCTCGGCGCTGCCGGTCATCAAAAACGCGAAGCGGTAAAGCGGCACGAAATAGTGCGCGCTGGAAGACGAAGCGGGCGAAGAAGGCGACGACGAGTTCATCCGGCAAGCGGAAATTACAACAATCCCGCAGCGAAGCTCAAGCATTCAAACATGGTGGCAGTGTCTTAATTTGTCCGCTCGTTGCAGAGGCGGCTCTGTCTCGCGAAAGCGGGACGTGCCGCCTCGATGATTTGCCTTTGTCTTTTTCCTTGCTCTACCGAGGAAAGACAAAAAAGTCAGAGGCGGCACGGTCCTCCCACGTCGGCCCGAGCCGCCTCGACACCAGCGAACGGCAACGAGGTTTGACTTGCGAGAGGTCATTCACCAGATTGGCGGCGCACGTTCTCTTCCTCCCTCGCGCCGTGAAAAAAATCCTCTTTGTCTGCACTGGCAACAGTTGTCGCAGCCCCATGGCCGAGGCGCTTTTCCGACAGCTTCTTCAGCGGCAGGGGCGGCACGATTTTCAAACTGGTTCGGCCGGGTTGAACGCCGCGCACGGCCAGCCGCCGACGGCCCACGCCATCGATGTGCTCTCGGAGGATGGCGTCGATTTGTCGAAGTTCCGCAGCCGGCCGGTGAGCGACGATCTCATCGCAGGCGCGGACGTGATTTTTGCGATGACGCGCGGGCACCTCGACACGCTGGGAATGCTCTATCCCGAGGCGATGGAACGCACGTATCTGCTGCGCGAATTTGCCTCGGACGTAACGGGCGCGGGCGACGTCGATTTGCCGGATCCCATCGGCCAACCCAGGCCGGTCTATGTGCGGTGCCGCGACGCGATCAAGTCGGCGCTGCCGGGGATGCTGGCATTTTTGGACAAGGCGCTGGCCTCGGACGGCGCTGCGGGGCGCGGACGGCGCAGCGGAAGCGGCGGCAGCGGGGCGCGCGACGCCAAAAGCCTCGCCGCGGTGGACCCGGAAATCGCCGCCGCCATCGACGCCGAAGAGCGGCGGCAGAGCGAGAACATCGAGCTGATCGCGAGCGAAAACTTCACCAGCCGCGCGGTGATGGAAGCCCAGGGCAGCGTGCTGACGAACAAATACGCCGAAGGGTATCCCAAGCGGCGCTGGTATGGCGGCTGCGAGCACGTCGATGTCGTCGAGCAACTCGCCATCGATCGGGCAAAAAAGCTCTTCGGCGCGGAGCACGTCAACGTGCAGCCGCACTCCGGCGCACAGGCGAACATGGCGGTCTATTTCGCCATGCTGAAGCCGGGCGACAAAATCCTGACGATGGACCTCGCCCACGGCGGGCACCTCACGCACGGGTTCAAGACGAATTTCAGCGGGCGCTTTTACGAGGTGACTCATTACGGAGTCAGCCAGGAAAACGAGCGCATCGACTACGACGGCCTCGCCAAACAGGCGGAAACGGTGCGGCCGCGGATGATCACGGTTGGCGCGAGCGCGTATCCGCGGACGATCGATTTCGCGCGCATGGGCGAGATCGCAAAATCGGTCGGCGCGCTGCTCTTCGCGGACATGGCGCACATCGCCGGGTTGGTCGCCGGCGGGCAGCATCCCAGCCCGGTGCCGCATGCGGATTTCGTCACCACGACGACGCATAAAAGCCTGCGCGGACCCCGCGGCGGGTTGATCCTTTGCCGCGCGCAATACGCGAAGGAAATCGACTCGCAAGTCTTCCCCGGCATCCAAGGCGGGCCGCTCATGCATGTCATCGCGGCAAAGGCCGTCTGCCTGCACGAAGCGCTGCAGCCGGGCTTCGCGGATTATCAGCGCCAAATTGTGCTGAATGCCAAATCGCTCGCCGCGCGGCTGAACAAAAACGGCTATCGCCTAGTCAGCGGTGGCACCGATAACCACCTCATGCTCGCCGACCTGCGGCCGTTCAACATCACCGGGAAGGAGGCGCAGGAAACGCTTGATCGCGCCGGCATCACAGTGAACAAAAACGCGCTGCCCTTCGACACCGTGTCGCCGTTCAAAGGCGGCGGCATCCGCATCGGCACCCCGGCGGTGACAACGCGCGGCTTGAAAGAAGAAGCGATGATGGAAGTCGCCGATCTCATGCACGAAGCCCTGCGCGCGGGCACGGCTGGCGACGAAGCCGGCCTGGCGAAAACGCGCGGTGCCGTGCGCGAATTGATGCGGCAGTATCCATTGCCCTGACTAGGGGCGGCGAGGTTGATTGATCCGTCGTAGCTGTAACCCACAGCTCGGTCTGTGCTGACGGGCCATTGATCGCAGGAAAATCTAGTCAAAATGCTTTTCCCTGTTGCATAATCCTCGCCTCCAGCCCCATCCGCCGTGTCCACTTCACCTCCCGCGACCCAATCCACTGAAGTTAATCCCCTCCGCGACGGCCTCACCAACCGTCCTCAACCCAAAGCCTGCTCGCTCGTCATCTTCGGCGCCACCGGCGACCTGACGCACCGCAAGCTCATCCCGGCGCTCTACAATCTCGCCGCTGACGGCGACCTGCCGCCGGGCATCGCGATCATCGGCTTCGCGCGGCGCGACAAGTCGGATGAGGTGTTCCGCAAGGAAATGGAAGAAGCGACGCGCAAGTTTTCGCGGCAGCCGGTGAAGGACGAGCTTTGGAACGCGTTTGCGCAATCGCTGTTTTATCATCGCAGCGATTTCGACAACGACGACGGCTATCGGACGCTCGCCGAACGTCTGGATAAGCTCGACGCTGAGCGCGCCACGGGCGGCCGGCGAATGTTTTACCTCGCCGCGGGGCCGGAGCAATTTGATCCGATCATCTCGCGGCTGGCGAAGTCCGGGTTGAACAAAGCGGGCGCGCACGCCGACAGCGGCGCGGGCGAGGGCTGGTCGCGCGTGATCGTCGAGAAACCGTTTGGCACCGACCTGCCCAGCGCACACAAGCTGAACGAAGTCGTCGCCAGCGCGTTCCACGAATCGAACACGTATCGCATCGACCACTTTCTCGGCAAAGAAACCGCGCAGAACATCATGGTGCTGCGTTTCGCCAACTCGATCTTCGAGCCGATCTGGAACGCGCGTTACATCGACCACATCGAGATCACCGCTGCGGAGACGCTCGGCGTCGAGGCGCGCGCCGGTTATTACGAGACCAGCGGCGCGTTGCGCGACATGGTGCAGAACCACCTCATCCAGCTCCTGACCCTAGTTTGCATGGAGCCGCCGACCGATTTGCGCGCGGACAGCGTGCGCGACGAGAAGGTCAAAGTCCTGCGCTCGCTGCGTCCAATGAAAACCGCCGACGACGTGAAAGCCAACGTCATCCGCGGCCAATACAGCGCGGGTTCGATCAACGGCAAGGAGGCGCCGGCGTATCGCAATGAACAGAACGTGAAGCCCGGCTCGATGACCGAGACCTTCGTGGCTATGCGCGTGCGGCTCGACAACTGGCGCTGGTCGGGCGTGCCGATCTACGTTCGAGTCGGCAAGCGGCTGCCCAAGTCGGGAGCAGAAATCAGCGTCCATCTCAAGAACGCGCCCGGCGTGCTGTTCAACCAGCGCGACGACGGCGCCACCCCGACCGCAGCGACTGACCCCGGCGCGGGCGCCAACGTGCTCGTCATCCGCATCCAGCCCGAGGAAGGCGTGAGCCTGCGGATGCAAAGCAAGCTGCCCGGCGGGGCGTTGCGCATCGAGCCG
>CAXTRS010000360.1:0-1038 GCA_964246635.1 uncultured Chthoniobacterales bacterium
CGGCTGCCGGAGTGCTTTTTTCGGCTGCCGGAGTGCTTTTTTCGGCTGCCGGAGTCCGATTTTTCCCAGCCGGAATGCTTGGATGGCCTGCTGGAGGGCGCCACTTGCCTCCACTGCTCAATTCGGCGGAGCAGGCAGCGCGTCGCTGGCGGACTTGCCCGCCGGGCTGGCGGCGGCACCGGGCCCCAGCGCCAGCAACTCGGAAACCGTGGCGAAGCGAAAGCCGCGCTGGCGCAAGCCGGCAATGATCGCCGGCACCGCGTCCACCGTGGATTGGTGGATGTCGTGCAGCAAAATGATGCCGCCCGGCCGGGCGCCGGAGAGCACACGGCCGACGAGCAGGGCGCGCGGCGGCTCTTTCCAATCCTTCGGATCGACCGTCCACAGGATCACGCGATAGCCGAAGAGGCGGGCAATGATGCCTTCCTGATACGGCGTGATGTTGCCGTAGGGCGGGCGCATGAACCGCGGCGGGCGGCCGATCGTGGCGGCGATCACGTCATGCGTGCTTTGCATCTGCGCGCGCCAGCCTTCCTCCTCCATTTTCGCCAGGTTCGGGTGGCTCCAGGAATGGTTGGCGATCTCGTGGCCCTCGGCGACGGCGCGCCGCAGCACGTCGGGACTTTGCTCGACGTTCATGCCGAGGACGAAAAACGTGGCGTGCACACCGCCGGAGGCCTTGAGGGCGCCGAGCAATTTCGGCGTGAGCACCGGGTGCGGCCCGTCGTCGAAAGTCAACGCGACCACGCGTTCCCGGGTCGCCACGCCGTAGCACTCGATCGGCCCGGGGACTTCTGCCGGCGGCGGCTGCCCGGACTCGCCGCGTGCCGGCAGGGAAATGCCGGCAGCCAGGGTCGCCGCGAGGAGAAAGAGGCGTCGCGCAAGGCGTCCAGGTCGGGCGTGCATTCCGGGGTCAAATGTGGTGCGGCGGCGGTCAGGCGTCGTCTGGCGCGGCGATGGCCGTGTTCAGTTCCGCGGCGAGCTTGTAAATGCGGCGGGCCTCGGTTTCAGAGAGCGACTCGCCGGCGGGCTTGTCGA
>CAXTRS010000360.1:1048-5159 GCA_964246635.1 uncultured Chthoniobacterales bacterium
CGTCCATCGCGCGAAGCTGCCGGGCGATCGTCAGCACCAGCGGTTCGCGCAAGGCGGGGTTCACACCATCCAGGCGATCCAGAAAGGAACGGACGACGGCCGGGCGCGCCATCGCCGCCGCGCGCTCCGAGGTGTAGCGCTCCGCCGTCGCGGCGCCGGCGCATTCCACCCCGCGCAGCCAGCCGCCCAGGCTGACGAAAAACACCAGGTCAGCGTCGCGCAACGCCAGGAGCGCCGCTTCCGCGTCGGCCTGCGCCGCCGCGAGTTCCGTTTTGAGTTTCTCCCATTGGCCGCGCTCGCCCAGCTCGGCCAGGCTCTGGCTGCGCGCGACCAGCGCCGAGCCGATGCCCAGCGAGCGCGCCCGGCGCAACAACTCCTGGCCGAGCGGAGCGACCCGCGATTTATCGCGCGCCTGCACGATGAGGAAGCCGTCGCCGATGAGTGCGCCGAAATTCAGTGCCAGCCGCACGCGGTTCGTCCAGAACGTGTGCCGAATCGCACGGCGCGATTGCTCCGCCGGCAGCGGGCTGAAGGCTTCGAGCTTGGCGAACAAATCGAGCACCGACGGCGCCACGAAAGAAGAGTCCACCGCGCGGCCGGCCGTGGGAGCAGCCATCGGTGGCTGCTGCGGCTGCGCCCGCGCGGGGTAGATCAGCGAGCCGAGCGCGAGCGCGAGCGCAACGCGCAGGGAGCAGGGAGAACTCAACATGGGGAAGAAGAACCAACGATACACATCGCGCGGCGATGAATCTTGATATACCGGTTTCTTCTCCGCGCTGACGACGACAAAGCCCGCCGACATGAAACCGCCAGAAACCCCGCCCGAATCGCTGCCTCCCGGCAGAAATCGCGGGCGAATCCTGGGACGGCGCATCGGCATGACGCTCTGCGCGGTATTCGGCCTGGCCGTGGCCATCGGGCCGGGTGTCGAGGGGCGCCAGCGCATGCTCGGCGCCCTCTTTTTCCTGGCGTGCGGGCTGCCGGTTTTGTGGATGGTGTTGCGACGGCGTTGACTGCTCTTGTGCTCGCCGCTCGAACGGGCGGATGAGCATTTGCTTCTTCTGCCCCAGCTCCTCCGGCGGCACTTCCTCCTCGAACTTCTTCACCCGCACGGCGTGCGACTTGAGCTCCGATTTGCGAGTCGGAAGAAATCGGGGCGGTCGGTCCGAGAGATCGCTCTTGCACATCCTTCTCGCTTCAATCTGCCATGCAGAAACAGCGAGATTCTCAGACCGACCCCGGCTGCGGCCATCCGACACAATTTAGGCTTGCCCTGGGAACACACTGGGGGGTAACGTCCAGGAGTGTGCCCCTCCACCCTGCGAACCTCTGCCCAATTTCTCTTCCTCCCTCCCCCGGGCCTTCATCGCGGGGTGGATGCAGCTTTCCCCATGATCACGCAATCCTTGGCAGGACTCACCCCATGAACCCTCGCCCCCAATCAGGCCGCAAAAGCGGCCGCACTCCAGGAGAAATGCACCAATGAGCAAGACCATGCAAATCACAGTCGGCAAGGCCCGTCCGGGCGGCTGGTTGCCCCGAGACCCAAAAGAGGTTGAGCGCTGGATTCAGAAGCTCAAAAAATTCGCGGCCGCAAATCCGCAGCCTCTCATCGCACCCATCGCGGAACTCCAGAAGATGGTTTACGCCGACCCCCTGCTCCATGCGAGCGTCGAGGGGATGTTCGCCGAGGCCTACCGGCTGAAGCAAACGACACCGCTCGACTGGGAACCGGAACCGCAGACTTTCGAAGATTTCCTCGTGCTGCTTAACGCGATCATGGTCATGGCGCCGGAGGCCTACCAGACCGGAACGGCTCCGAATCAACAGGCCGCCGGCCTGATTGGTTTCCCGATCAATGCCCTGCTGGACTGGCCGATGGCCACCGTCTTTGGCTACGACGTGTTTGCGAACTCGCTGGTCAACCAGCAGTTCAAAAAGATCCTCGCCTGCTGGTCGAACTTTCTGGTCAGCGAGGATTCGCGTTACGTCTTGATCCAGGATGATCCGGCGAGCGACGCGATCGCGTGGCTGAGCGCCGCGGCGCAGGCGGAGATGGTCAGCGTGGCCGGCTCGGCTCTGGGACAGCCTCCCAACCCCGTCGGCGCCAGCACAACGTTCGCCGACATCTTCAACTGCGACCCGACCGACCAGTATTACGGCTTCAAATCGTGGGACGATTTCTTCACCCGCACGTTCCGCGACGGCATGCGGCCTGTTTACGCGCCGAACGACGACAGCGTGATCGCCAATGCCTGCGAGTCCGCTCCGCTTGCCGTGACCAGCAACGTCGCGCTCTCGGATACGTTCTGGCTCAAGGGCCAGCCTTATTCGCTCGAGAACATGCTCAATTGGGACGAATACACGCCGCAGTTTGCCGGGGGAACGGTTTACCAGGCGTTCCTGAGCGCGCTCAGCTACCACCGCTGGCACAGCCCGGTGAGCGGCACCATCGCGAAGGCCTATGTCGTCAACGGTTCCTATTACCTCGAGAACCTCTACCAGGGATTCTTCAATTCCCAGGGGGCCGACCCTTCCGCGCCCAACAACTCTCAGCCCTTCCTCACCTCCGTCGCCACGCGCGGGATCATCTTCATCGAGGCCGACAACCCCGCGATCGGGCTGATGTGCGTGGTGCCGGTGGGCATGGCCGAAGTATCGAGCTGCGAAATCACCGTGCAGCCCGGCAAGCACGTCAGCAAGGGCGATCAACTCGGCATGTTCCACTTTGGCGGGTCCACCCATTGCCTGGTGTTCCGCCCCGGGGTGAAGCTCACGTTCGACAGTTATGGCGAGCAGCCCGGCCTCGAAGCGGCCAACAACATCCGCGTCAACACCCAGATCGCGGTGGTGAATTCTTGAGGAAAGAAAAGGGGGCAGTCTGAGAATCTCACTCTTTTTGCGGGCAATGAAGCGGTGAAAATGTCGAGATTCCCAGAGTGCCCCCTTCTGCCTCCCAATCCCGGCACCGACTTCCAGCTCGGGAACTACGGCATCGACACGGTCGCGCACGTCGAGCCGGTGCCGCTTTACCTCACCGGCATTGCTAATGGCGCCAATGGTCGCAAGGTCGTGAGCGGGTTTGGCATCCCGCTCAAGCAATACACCGTGCAGGCCACCAACGACCCGCGCCAGCCGTTCACCGACTTCGCGCCAGTGACTGCCGCAGCCAACGGCGCCTTGCAATTCGAAGATCCGAGTCCCGGCAGCCAGCGCTTCTACCGCGTGGTTGCTCCGCCGGCTCAGAGCGGGGGGCGGCGCGCGAACAAGCAGGCGTCAACGGTTCGTGGGTTGGCGGCGGCGTCGCTTGGCTTTCGCGATGCACCCCAAGCTGACCCCGACTGAGCCCGGTGCGCGAGACGCTTATTTCTTCTGCCCCGGCTCGTCCTTCGGCACTTCTTCCTCGGTTTTCTTCACCCGCACGGCGTGTTCCTCCGGCTCGACGTGGGAGCCGAACTCGTTGGCATAGACCTGGGTGAACTCGGCGCCGAAAAGCAGGATCTGCGCGGAGTAATACACCCAGAGCAGCGTCGTGATCAGCGCGCTCGCCGCGCCATACGCGCTGCCGGCGCTGCCGCTGCCCAGATACAGGCCGAGCGCCCATTTGCCGACGAGGAAAAAGAAGGTCGTCAGCGCCGCGCCGATCCAGACGTCGCGCCAGGCGATCTTCGCGTCGGGCAGGTATTTGAAAATCATCGCGAAGAGCAGCGTGATGATGACGAGATCGAGCACGAGATTGATGAGCAGCGGCACCGCGTCGCCGCCGGGAATCCGCGCTTTGAGATAATCGCCCATGCCGCGCACCACCGCGGAAAACACCATGGAGGTGAGCAGCAAAAAGCAGACGCCGCCGACCATCGCAAACGAAAGAAACCGCGCGCGGATAAATCCCCAAATCCCCCCGCCCGGCTTGGCCTTCACACCCCAGATCGTATTCAGCGCGTCCTGGAGCTGACCGAAGACGCCGCTGGCGCCGAAGAGCGCGATGGCGATGCCGATGACTGTGGCCGCAACGCTCTTGCTCGGCTTCGCGGCGTTGTTGGCGATGTCTTTGATGACCTCGACGCTGCTGGCGTCCACGAAGTAGGAAAGCTGCGTGATGATCTTTTCC
>CAXTRS010000361.1:0-936 GCA_964246635.1 uncultured Chthoniobacterales bacterium
GGCGGGACGCCGGCTGCGGACGGGCGGGACGCCGGCTGCGGACGGGCGGGACGCCCGTGCTCCCCGCCCTTTTTCCATCACCGCAGCGACACTGGAGCGGAGTCGGGATCAGTTCGTTTTTCCGTCAACAGAAGGGGTCGCGTCAACAGAAGGGGTCGGTCTAAGAATCGCACTCCTTTTTTCGGCAGTCGGCAACGAATAGTTTATTCCAGAAGCGTTGCGATTCTTAGACCGACCTCTTTTTCGAAGAGGTCGCAGGACCGTCGAGTTCAAAAAAGCGTTTTAGTCCCGACTCGGGAAAGCTGCTCGCAGCGTTGGGATATTTGCTGACCGGGCTGATTGGTCACGCGGCTCGAGCAATTCAGTCTGGCCTGAAGTATCCCGTCCGACCCTTCAGGCATGCGCGCCGATCAGCCACCAACGCACAAACGCCATCGCGAAGGCAAAGGCGCCGCCGCCGGCAAAGGTTTCCAGGAAAGTGGGAACACCGCCTTTGTTTTTGCGCCACGAACCGATGGCCTGCATCACGGATCCGGCCACCAAGGGCGCCAGGAGCAGGCTGCTGCCAGGAAGTTTTGATGGAGGAGTAATCTGGTGAGGCAGAATGAGGGTGCTCGCATAACCGCTCAAAGCACCAAGGACCAGTGCGCCCACGAATTCAGCAGCGAATCGCGGTGGCTTGACGTCTGGGAACAAGTGACCCAGTGCCCGGAAAAGCCCGCTGAAAATCAGTTCGGCAACGATGTTGAAGATCGCTTCACAGATGGAAGCGACGAGCACACCAATCGCTTCGAAGAGGATCTCAAAAATGAAATCGAACATCGCGGCGGATCTTTATCCCAGCGTCGGACTGCGAGGGTCAACTCCAGAATCTCGGGCGCTTCCTTCTCCAAGTGCTTACACAAAAGTCACGCGGCGGATGTTCCGGGGTAGGGC
>CAXTRS010000361.1:997-2221 GCA_964246635.1 uncultured Chthoniobacterales bacterium
TTCGGGGGGGGCGCCCCCCCCCCCCCACCCCCGGTAAACCCCCGCCGCGCTATGATTGCTCCCCTACTTAGTGGCGTGCGCTGATGATTTTCAGGACCGGCCTGTTTTGTTCCTCAAGAAAAGGACTGAAGGACCCTTGGTAGCGACGGACAAGCCACTGATCCCAACGGAGGTCAGCGCTTGAAGGCATCGGAGCCGCGGCGGATTTTCAGCGGCCGGCGTTTGCTCTTGCCACCTGCGCCGCCGTTGGCGGAATACGACACCGGCTTTTTCTTCGGCTCGATCTTCGAGATGCCGGTGCCGTTTTTGATTTCGAGGATTTGATCGCGCAGCAGCGCCGCGCGCTCGTATTCCAAATTCGCCGCGGCGCCGGCCATTTCCTGCTCCAGTTCGCGCAACACTTCGGTGAGAGAGAAGTCGCCGCCGGCTTCGCGGATGACGCTTTCCTCGACCTGCTTGCTCTTCAAGATCATGTGCAGGCTTTCCTGCACCGCGCGCTTGACGCTTTGCGGCGTGATGCCGTGGGCGGTGTTGTATTCGATCTGCCGGCGGCGGCGGTATTCGGTGACTTCGATGAGCTTGGCCATCGAGCCGGTGACCGTGTCGGCGAAGAGCACGACGGAGCCGTTGACGTGGCGCGCCGCGCGGCCGGCGGTCTGGATGAGCGAGGTCTGGCTGCGCAGGTAGCCTTCCTTGTCGGCGTCGAGGATACAGACGAGCGAGACTTCCGGCAGGTCGAGGCCTTCGCGCAGCAGGTTGATGCCGACGAGGATGTCGAACTCGGCGGCGCGCAGGGCGCGCAGGATTTCGACGCGCTCGATGGTGTCGATGTCGCTGTGCAGGTAGCGCACTTTCAGGCCGACATCGCGCAGGTAATCGGTGAGGTCTTCGGCGGTGCGCTTGGTGAGCGTGGTGACGAGGCAGCGCTCGTTCTTGTCGATGCGCTGGCGGCAGAACTCGATGGTTTCGTCGATCTGGTCCTTCAACGGCCGCACGGTGATTTCGGGGTCGAGCAGGCCGGTCGGGCGGATGATCTGCTCGACGACCAGCGGGGAGCCGGGCGTCGTCACGTCGAAGTCTGTCGCCGGGGACGTGGAATCGCTTGCGCCTCCGTTCGCGGCGTGGCCTTGGCGGACGAGCTTCAGCTTTGGCTTTGGAGGGACGACTTCCACGTCGTCCGTTTTCCTTGTCTCGCGCGCGGGATCTTCGGACGACGTGGAAGTC
>CAXTRS010000361.1:2231-5116 GCA_964246635.1 uncultured Chthoniobacterales bacterium
CCGTTTCCGTGGGCCGGGGCGCGGTATGTGCGCCGCCCGGGAAGGGCGCCCCTCCAACGGCGGACACCGCGCGCACGTCGCGTAGTGCCGGCTCCGGGTTTTCCGCAGCGGCCGGGTTCCACTTGTCGCGCATGCCGGCGAGGCGCTCGGGAACCGTTTCGCCGGCGCCGATTTGGCCGGCGAGTTCGCGCGGGTGAGGGAAGTAGGCGGTGTTGCCGACGACCGAGTTTTCGATCTCGAATTTCGCCGGCGTCGCGCTCACGTAGATGATCTGCCGCTGGCGGGCCATGAACTCGGCGAATTTCAGCGGCCGGTTGTCCATCGCGCTCGGCAGGCGGAAGCCGTAATCGACGAGCGTCTGCTTGCGCGAGCGGTCGCCTTCATACATGCCGCCGACTTGGGAGACGGTGGCGTGCGATTCGTCCACGACGAGCAGGAAATCGTCGGGGAAAAAGTCGAGCAGCGTGTAGGGCGTGCTGCCCGCGGGACGGCCGGAGAGGTGGCGGGTGTAGTTTTCGATGCCGGAGCAGAAGCCCATTTCCTGGAGCATCTCGATGTCGTATTCCGTGCGCATCTTGATGCGCTGGGCTTCGAGCAGCTTGCCCTCGCGCTCGAACTCGGCGATGCGCGAGTCGAGTTCGGTGCGGATGGTGCCGATGGCGCGGCGGAGTTTGTCGGCGGGCGTCACGAATTGTTTCGCGGGATAAATCGTGAGGCCCGGCACGGTCTTCTCGACCTTGCCGGTGAGCGGATCGAAGAGCGAAAGGCGGTCGATCTCGTCGCCGAAGAATTCCACGCGCACGCCCTGCTCGTCGGAGTTGCCCGGATAGACTTCGACCACGTCGCCGCGCACCCGGAAGCGGCCGCGCTGAAACGCGATGTCGTTGCGCTCGTAGAGCATGTCCACGAGCCGGGAGAGGAACGCCTCGCGAGTGAGCTGATCGCCCACGCTGATCGGCAGGAGCATTTGCCGGTAATCTTCCGGCGAGCCCAAGCCGTAGATGCACGACACCGAGGCGACGACGATCACGTCTTTGCGCGAGAGCAAGGAGCTTGTCGTCGAAAGCCGCAGCCGCTCGATCTCTTCGTTAATGGACGAGTCCTTCTCGATGTAGGTATCCGTCCGCGGGATGTAGGCCTCGGGCTGGTAGTAATCGAAATAGGAGACGAAATACTCGACGGCGTTGCGGGGGAAGAACTGCTTGAACTCGGAGTAAAGCTGCGCCGCGAGCGTCTTGTTGTGCGAGATGACGAGCGTCGGCTTGCCGAGATTGCGGATGACATTCGCCGCCGTGAACGTCTTGCCCGAGCCGGTGACGCCGAGCAGGGTCTGGTGCCGGTTTCCGGCCTCCAGCGACTTCGTCAGTTTCGCGATCGCCTGCGCTTGGTCGCCACGCGGCTGGTAGTCGGAAGAAAGCTCGAAAGGCATGCCGAAAAATTAACACGGCACGGCGTTCGCGTCATTCCGCAACGCGAGGAATTTGTGCCGCGCCAGCGGCAATTTTCAGGCAACCGCAGCACGTCGGCGCAGGCCGGCGACCAGTGCGAGAGCGCCCACGCCGAGCAACGCCCAAGTCGAAGGCTCCGGCACCGTGCGGTCGAGATTGGCGACGGCCGTCGCGGAGAGCACACCGTCGTAAAGCCGCAGCCGCGCGATGTCGCCGAGCGTGCCCTCGTCGAGCGTGGTGCCGCCGAGGCCGCCGCCCTCGTCCTGAAACAGGGTCAGAAAAGAGTTGCCCGTGTTGGTGGCGTCGCCGAGCACGGCGTAGCCGTTTGTGTCAGTGAACGAGAAAGCCAGCGTGCCGTTGCTGTAAAGCGAGACCAAATTCGTGGCGCTGTTCCGGGTGAGAGTCAGTTGGATATAGGTGCTGCTGGGCAGCGGAGTGCCGCCCTGGCCGAGGAGCACGCCGTTCGGATCGTTGAACTCGATGATGCCGCTCGCGTCGTTGAGGTAGAGGCCGGCGTCGGAACTCAGATTTTTGAAGTCCAGCACTTTGGTGGCGAGCACGTCGGCAGTGGAGATGCGGAAATCCGCCAGCAGCACGATCGAATAGTTCGCCGGGTTCAAAAATGGGCTGGTCTGCGTCCGCACGCCGGTCTGGGTGAAGGGCGGGGTGGTGTTGTTGGTTTGAATGGTCAAAACCTTTTGCGACTGCCCGTCCACCGTCGCCGTAGAGAACGACGCGCCGCTCGCAGTGCCGGTAACGGTGAGGGGCCCGATGGCGCCGACGGAAGAGGCATACGTGCTTTGCAACTGGTAGTCCGCGACGAGCGTTTGGGCGTGCAGGATGGCCGAGTCTCCCCAAAGGAAAGTGGCCGTGGCGACGCAGGCAAACGCAGAAAAACGGAGAAGGGTCATGGAGGCGGGTGTGGAAAGTGATCGGCTGCTGCGCGCCCGTTATTCGACATGGGCTTTCTACGCGCAAGATTATTTTCAGGCTCGCCGCGGCTCGTAACCCCGGCGCGCGGAGTCGCTTGGCAGAATTCCCTTTTTTCGGCTCGCTGGCGCCGATACGTTTCCCCGCAATGTCGAGCCACTTCGGCCAGCTTTTTCGCATCGCGACATTCGGCGAGAGCCACGGCGGCGGCGTGGGTGTGGTGATCGACGGCTGCCCGCCGCGGCTGGAACTCGGCGAAGCGGATATTCAGCGCGAGCTCGATCGTCGCCGGCCAGGTCAGAGCGAGTTGGTGACGCAGCGCAAAGAGAGCGACAAGTGCCGCATCTTGTCCGGTGTCTTTGAAGGCCGCACCCTCGGCACGCCCATCGCCGTCCTTGTGCCAAACGAGGATGCGCGGTCAGAGGCTTACACCGAGATGCAGACGACGTTTCGGCCGAGACACGCGGACTACACCTATCAGGCCAAATACGGCATCCGGGCGTGGGC
>CAXTRS010000362.1:0-5097 GCA_964246635.1 uncultured Chthoniobacterales bacterium
GGGGAACCCGCGCCGACAGCCACCAGCCGGCGCCGGCCGCGAGGCCGCCGAGGATCGCCAAGGCGAAGCCGGGAAGCGCGAGCGACCAGCGCGGCAGCCGCGCCGTGGCCATGTCATCGCCCCCCCAAGGTCGGGCCAGCCAGAGCGCAACGACGCCCCAGGCCGTCATCGTGTAATAATCCTGCAGCGCGGAGAACAGAATGCTGATCGCCGTGAGGCCCAGCCAGACGCCGGGCACAGCGGCGGCGACTCGCGCCAGCACCAGGCTTCCGTCGCCGAACGTCTCCCGCCCCAGAGTTGACTCCACATTTTCCCGGCGACGCCTGCGCCAAAACAGCAGCGCTGCCGGCGCCAGCAGCGTCCAGGGAAAAAAGAAAACGAGATGTTGCAGCCAAAACGCCATGAGCGAGACGCGCTCGCTGTCGGCGGGAAAGCGGCGGTTGATCGCGTGGCCGACCTGTTCGTTGAAAAGTTGATCGCGCAGGAACCCCGGAAACCGCGATTCAACAGCAATATACCAAGGCACGACGATCGCCAGGAAGAGCAGCGGACCCGCTGGGTGAAGAAGCTTTTTCCACACCGCCCGGCTCGCAGGGAAACGCCATGCCAGCACCGCGGCAACACCCAGCGGATACCCGGCGCCGTGCAGCCCTTTGCAGAACGATCCGAGCGCCATGAAAACCCACGCCAGGGCGAACCAGTGCGCGGTCCGACCGGGTGCGAGCAGCGCGTTGATGAAACACCAAAAGGTGAGCGTGAGAAACGCCGCCAGGGACGGCTCAGGCATGATCATGTGTCCAAAGATGAACGCGCCCGCCATCGTGCCGGCCAGCAGCGCCGCGGTCGCGCCCACGGTCGCGCCATAAAGACGCCGACCGAGCAGGAAAACCGCCAAGAACCACAGCAGGCAGGCCAGCGCGATCGGCAGCCGCGCGCCAAACTCCGTCGGCCCAAAAACGCACAGTGACCCCATTTCGAGCCAGTAGAGCAGGGGCGGTTTTTGCAAGCGCGGGATGCCGTCGTTCGTCGGCACCCACCAATGGCCGCGCCAGAGCTGGCCGGCGGTGTTCGCGGTGTAGTCGCGATCGAGCATTTCGCGCGCGGCGCCGGCGTAAAGCCCCTCGATCTGATCGAAGATCGCCGGCCCCGATGTCGTGCCGAGATAGAGCACGCAAAGCAGTGCCGCGACAAAAGCGAGCCAGGCGCGGGCCGGTGGGCGGGGAGCCGCGGCCACCGTGGCCGCAGCCATTCGCCTGCGCAAGGGGACGGCCGGCGCGACGGCAGGCGCGGCCGCAGCGAGATCGAGAGACAGCGCGGTGTCTGAGCCGGGCAGGGCGTCGGGCATGAGTCTGCCAAAGAAAACAGGGAGCCGGGAAAAAACGAGTCTTTTGTCTCAAACGGCGAACCGGGGCGCGCTGCCTGTTCTGCGGCGCTTGTGTGGAAACCCAACAGAGCGACTGCCAAACGCACGGATGGCTTGCATTTTGCCGACAATCTGCTGCTCTTTCTTCTCCGCATCCCGCACTGCCACGACCCTCTCGCACGGTGACGACTTTCTCCGCCACGAACCGGCCGTTTCACTATTCCTACGGCCTCGTTTTGCTGTTCCTGGGTTTGATCACCTGGCTGCACCTGACCACGCCGTTCATCGCCGTGCTCTTTTCTTTTCTGGCGTTGACGAAGCTCAACTATTGGCGCTCGAAATGGGTAGCGGTGGCGCTATTCATCGTGCTGCTCGCACTGCTATTTTACGGGTTCGCGTTTTTGCTGAAAAGAGCGTTCATCGTGCTGCCGGAGGTTGTTTCCACGGCCATTCCCAAAATCGTGAACTTCGCCACGCAGCAGGGCATTGAACTGCCCTTCAGCGACGCCGAGAGCTTTCGCGCGATGACCCTCGAGAAGGTCTATGAAACCCTGTTCGTGCTCAGCGATTTTGCCAAGCTTGCCACGAAACAGTTCGTGCTCGTGCTCGTCGGCGCGGTCATCGCGACCGGCATTTTTTTCTATCCCCACTTCGACTACGACTGCCACGGCGCCCGCCCGCAGAACCTGTATTCCCAATTTGGCGAAGAGATTGGCACGCGCTTCCGTTCGCTTTACGTGAGTTTTGAGACCGTCATCGGCGCGCAGGTGCTCATCTCGGCGGTGAACACGGTGGCCACGGCGCTTTTTGTCTTCGGCACGGGACTGCGCTACGCGCCGCTCGTCGTGGTGTTGACCTTTCTCTGCGGCCTGCTGCCAGTCATCGGCAACCTGATCAGCAACACGCTGATCGTCGGTATCGCCTTCACCTCGTCGCCGAAATATGCGCTCTCCGCGCTCGCTTTCCTCGTCGCCGTGCACAAGGCCGAATATTTTCTGAACAGCAAAATCATCGGCTCGCGCATTCGCAATCCGATGTGGCTGACGCTGCTCGCCCTCGTGCTCGGCGAACGGCTCATGGGCGTCGGCGGCATCATCCTCGCGCCGGTGATCCTGCACTTCGTGAAAACCGAGGCGTCAAAATTTCCCGCGCAGTATCTTCCCGACCCCGGGACGAATTATCAGGCCGAGCAGCAAGCGCCGGTTCCCGCCATCGCGGTCGGACGCGACGGTCATTGAGCGCGCGGAACGCGAGGAGAAAGTGCTCGGGGGGGGACTTGAACCCCCATGCCTTGCGGCATACGCCCCTCAAACGTACGTGTCTGCCATTTCACCACCCGAGCGAAGGGAAGCGCGGAAAACGAAGACGAAAGTATTAGCATCGCCCGTCCCGCGCGCAAGTTTTTGCTGCGCGGCGGCGCAGGCCCGTAATTCCGCAAAGCAGATTTCCGGTTGCGCGGATGCACGCCTTTCCTAGAGTCCGCCCGTGAGCGTGCTCCAACGCCGTCGTCATTCAGTCGAACACCAGACTGGCTTCGCGCCGCAGGCGCGCGCCGACATGCGCTGGATCAAGTCCGACCTCCATCTGCACACCGCGGAGGATCCGCTGGACGCGGTCGATTACACCGCGCTCGAACTGCTCGATCGGGCGCACCGACTCGGGTTCCAAGCGCTGGCGGTTACGCTCCACGGGGAACTGTTTGACGATCCGAAGGCCTTTGCGCGCGCCCGCGAGCTCGGCATTCTGCTGATCCCTGGTGTCGAGCTGCGGCTGGAAGGCGCGGATGTCGTCGTGCTGAACATCTCCCGCACGGAGGCCGAGGCGACGCGCACGTTTGCCGATCTCCGCAGGCTGCGCGCGGCACGCGACGGTTCGATTTTCATCCTGGCGCCGCACCCATTTTATGTCCTCGGCGGTTCCATCGGCCGGCCGCGCCTCGAGGCGAATATCGATCTGTTCGACGCCATCGAATACTGCCACTTCCATGTGCGGGGGTTTAATCCGAACATCCCTGCGGTCCGGCTGGCCGCGCGTCATCACCTGCCGCTGCTGGCGACTTCGGACGCGCATCGCCGGTGCGCGTTCGGTCCGAGCCATTCACTGCTCGAAGTGCCGGCGGCTGCGGCTGCGGCTGACGAAGAAATTCCGACCGCAGCCGACGTTTTCGCCGCCATCCGCGCCCAGCGAATTCAACGCGTCAGCCCCCCGTATGGGTTGGGCCGCCTGCTCCCATTGCTGGTCTTCCTTTTCCTGGTTCATCCGCTGCTCCGGCGGGTGCCGCGCCTGCGCCGATGGAAACGGCGCCTGGGCCGATTGACCGGCAGTCCGCGCCTCCGTCGCCGACGGGTTTCGACGGCGCCCCAAAATGCCGCCGCTTGAGTCGCCGCCGCTTTTCTGCTCCCTTCGTCACTCGATGCGCCCCTCTCTTCGTTGCCCCCGGCTCCTTCCCGCCCTTTTCACGCTCGGTCTCGCCGCTCTCTTGCTCGTTGCGGGGTCAGCCTGCAAGACCACTTCGCCCGACGACGCGAAACCCAAAACGGCGGACGCCGCGACCACCGCGAAAAAGAAAACGCCGCCTTCCATTCCCGACCAAAGCGGCGACATGGCGTTCCAGGCTTTCCTCGGGCGGCTCCGGCGGGCGGTCGCCGCACACGACCTGCCGGCGGTGGCGGAAATGATGACGCCGGAATTCGGCTATCTGCTGGAGCCGACTCCTACCGACCCAGGAACAGGCAAAGGCGTTTTCGCCTATTGGGACCAAAACAACGTTTGGCCCGAGCTCGAGCTCGTCTTGCGCGAGCGCTTCGTGCCCTACGGCAGCTACATGGTCGCGCCGCCGGAGTTTGCCGTGCAGGAAGGCAACTACCGCGGCTATCGCGCCGGCATCCAGTTGGTCAGTGGCGGCTGGAAATTCGCCTACTTTGCGAAGAACTGAGCGTGGCGGCGGGGGAACTCACGGCTGCAGGACGCTGTCGATCACGTGCACCACGCTGGCGCCTGCGGGGAGGTCGCCGTTCTTCACGCGGGCGTCGTCGATGAGCAGCGATTTGCCGTCGGCGCCGGGGTCGATCTCCAGCTCCTCGCCAGCAAGCGTCATCAAGACTTCGAGCTTGCCCAATTCGGCAAGCGACACCTTTCCCGGCGCGAGGTGATAATTGAGCAGGAGCGTCAGCCGTTCCTTGCTCTCTGGTTTGAGCAGTTCAGCCACGGCGCCGCTGGGTAATTTCGCGAACGCTTCGTCCGTCGGCGCAAACACGGAGACCGGTCCGCCCTTGCGGAGCGTATCCGCGAGACCGGCTGCGTCGATGAGTTTGACGAACGTTCCGAATTGGCCGTTCTGCGTCAGCACGCTCATCACATCCGTCGCCGCGGACGGCGCGCCAGCTTGGGCGTGCGCACCGGACGGCGCCATGGGAAGCACGACGAGGAAACCGATGAGAAAAAAAGCGCGGAAAATGTTCATGGTCGGAATGAGCAGGACTAAACAAGGTCTCGTCCGAAAAGATAGGAAAATTCCGCGCCGCCAATAGGCTCCGAGCGCGCGGCAACGGTGATTCCATCGGATCAAAACAGCTGCTCTTTTGCAACGCCACTGGCCGCGTGTTAGCATGGTTTTCTCCGCCATGCCGCGCGCGTTCCGACCTGTCACCCATTGGCTCCGCGTCTGCCAGCTTCTCCGCGCGGCAGGAACTCTTTTCTGGGTCGGGTCCATCGCCGCCTGCTCGACCACGAAC
>CAXTRS010000363.1:0-4982 GCA_964246635.1 uncultured Chthoniobacterales bacterium
CGATGGTGCTGGCACTGCATCACGACGCCCGCTTCCTGGGCGATGCGCACGCCGTCGAGCGCATCGAGCGCGGCTACGCGCGGCTCGTCGACAGCTATCGCGCCGAAGCGGTCCCGCGCAACGCCGGCCTCGCGCTCGTCGCCACCGGCTGCGGCGGCTCGGCGGCCTCTCCGAGGAAGCCGCGCACGATCAGCCGCTCGGCTTCTTTTTCCTCGTTCGAGACCGGCGTCTCCTCGGGCCGCGGGCCGCGGGTGCGCAGGCGGGTCTTGTCGGTGATTTCCTGGAGCCGCGCCTCCTCCATTTTCGACTGGAGACGCTCGGCAGACTCGGCCGCCGCGGCCCCGGTCGCATCGGCCGCGCGGCCGCGCACCCCCGCCGGGAGTGTCTCGGGCAGAGCAGTGCAGCGGCCGGTTTCGAGCAGCTGCAGCGTGGCGGCGATGACACTCGCGTCGTTCGGCAAGCCCCCGTGCCCGGCATCCGCGAAGTAGGTCGGGATGCGCTGGCCGTTTTGTTCGAGAAACCCGAGCCGGTGCGGCACGGTGCCGTCGCCCTTCATCGACGTGCTATAGGCATCGATCGAACTCAGCCCGGACATGTCGCGGATATCGTCGTAGGTGCGGCGGTTGAAGCCGGCCACGTAGATCATGCGGTCGCGATCCACGATGGGGCTCAGCGCTTCGTGATACCGCCGCGCGTTGTCGAGCAACGCCTGGGGGACGCCGAAGCTGCCGTAGGTTTCCGCCTGGTAGAGCGGCTCCATGTTCGGCATCACGGCGGGCGAAGGGAGCATCTGGTAAGAACCCGGGAACGTATTGACGATGCCCACCAGCTCGCTGGCGCTGTGCTTGACGTCCGCGATGACCAGCTTGCGCACGGAGCTCTCCACGCCGGTGCAGATTTGCGGGATCGCGAAGGAGCCGTGGTTGGGCGTGCCGAGCATGATGAGCCGTCCGCCGGCGGCGCCGCTGCCTTTGCTGTCCCAGGCGCGCTTCCAGCGGTCCGGATGCCGCAGGATGAAGGTGCGCGCGACCAACCCGCCCATGGAGTGGCCGACGAGATGGACGGGCGTCTCTTTGCCAAACCATTCGTCCATCTGCTCGCGCAGCACGTCGGCGGATTCCGTGAGGTCGCGCCGCCAGTCAAACCAAAACGCCTGCACGTTCCAGTCCTCCTGCGCGAGGTTGAGCAGCATCTCGGAATACCACTTTTTCAAGATCCCGGTGGCGCGCACGTCGTAGATCGAGACGCCGCCTTCGCGCATCCGCAGCCAGCCGGCGGCGCCCATGACGAGCCGCAGGAAATGCAGCCAGATGGCTTGCGGCTTGCCCTTGTCATAAACGGTGAGTTCGCCGCCCATGATGCCGTGCAGGACGACGACATTGCCCTTCTTAGGGCCACCGCGTTTGCCGCCGGAGCGCAGCGCGAGCTGCCGCAACCGCTCGTAACGCTCGGCGCCCAAATGCACGCGCAAGACGCGGTCTTCCTCCGGGCTCGGCCGGCTGAGGATCTGGATGAGTTCCTGAGTATTGGCCGCTTCGACGCGGGCGATGAATTCACGTTCGTTCATGGTGGGGATTGGGCGGGCCGGGGGGTTCTGCTGGACTGAAAAGCGGGGGACGAGCGAGGCCGACGCCCTTACTCGCCCGCATCGACGCCGGCGGGATGAAAGAGCGCGAGCAGAATTTCCAAGGCGGCGAGTTGCGCGGCGGAGATCTTCTCCTTGGCGACCATGCGCCGGCGCTGATCGGCCGTGATGCGCAGCTTGCCGGCGAGATGGGCGACGTCGCGTTCGTCGTTGAAATAGCCGAGGCTGAACTTGGGTTCGTCCTTGCGCGGCGAGACCCCGGAAATTTCCTCGGCCAGCGCCGCCGCGATGCTGTTGACGAACGCCGCCCTGAAGGCGTCGCCGCGCAGCGGCGGCTGGAATCCCCAGATCGAAAAAATGACGATCCGGCCCGGAGTCTCGATCCGGGCGGGCGCTTTCGTCTCGACGTTGCCCCACCAGAGATAGAGCGCCGTGGTTTGCTCGTCGCGCAGCGGCAGCTCGGTGACGCAGAACAGGAAATCCGCGCCGAGCTTGACGCGGATTTCGTCCATGGGCGGCGCCACGCGTTCGGCCCGCAGGTAGGCCACGTCGGCGCTGCTCGAGGCATCCGGCGTCCAGAGGCTGCGCGGTGCGGTGACGCGCTCGAGGTGAAACTCGAACTGATCCTGCGCGGCGTTCATCAGCGCCAGGGTGGCGTCGAGATTCTCGCGATACGGCAGGACGTTGGCCACGTCCCAGACCGAAATTTTCAGCGGGCGGACCTCTGGCTCAGGCGCGCCGCGGGCGGCAGTCGGCGGCTGGGACCGCATCGCGGCAGCCCTCAGCGCCGCTGGCGCCACCGGACTCGGGCCGGCCGGAGAGGACACGACGGGAGCCGGCGGCTGGCGCAACGGCTGCGGCGCGCAGAGCCGCGCGTTGGGGTTGCGGGCGAAGAGCACGGGCACGCCCCAATCCATCGGCTCGACATCGCCGCAACGAATGGCGATGCGGGCTTCGCGCATCGCGTCGCTCAGGCGCAGGCCGCAGGCGAGGCATTCGTAGAAGTGCAGGGAAAACAACGAGGCCGCGCGGTCGAGCACGCTGTATTGATTGGCCACGACCGCCGGGATGCCGTCGCGCACCAGCGCCATCGCCACCCCGCGATTGTATTCCGCGCCGGCGCCGCGGCCGGTTTCGCAAGCGTTCAGGAACACGATGCGCAGGCCCCGGCTGCGCAGGATGTCGAGCAGTTGCGAAGCGGACAGCCGGCGCGGCCGCCCGGCTTCGTCCTCGAACAGCACGTAGCCGGTGTTCGTGGCGCGGTCGAACTCGCCGTGGCCGATGAAGTGAATGATGTCGAAGTCCTCGCCGGCCGCCGCGCACTCGCGCATGGCTTCGTGCAGCAACTTCGGCGTGGCCCGCGGGATGACTTCGACTTCGACGAGCCCGGCGCGGGTGAGGCGATCGAACGACTGGAGAATCGCGTCCCGCTCCTCCTCGATGGAGACCGGCACGCTGCCGGCCGGTTGCGCGGAGACCACGAGAATGCGCAGGCGCGCCTTGGGCTTGATGAGATCCGCCGGCATCGGCGAGAGCACGTTGCGCACAAAGCGCACGTCGGCCGTGGCGAGAAAGGTTTCGCTGGTGGAATCGAAGGCGAATTCCCACGGGAAATCCGCCACCCACGGGATCATCGAGGTGAAGATGATGTTCAGCCGCCGTTTGTCGTGCCGGAAGCGCGCGGCGTCGTAGAGCCGGCGCACTTCGCTCGGGAAAAGCGTGTCGAAGAGCACGCGGCCGAAGGCTTGCAGAAACGCGTCCGTCGGCGTGTTGACTTCCGTCGCGTCGGGCAGGGTGAACGTGCCCTCCTGGCCGTTGGCGTAGTTGACCATGAAGCGGTGCATCTGGATGAGCCGATGCCAGCGCTGGCCCGCGTTATCGCCCAGGCCCCGGGTGTAAAACGGCACGGCGACGCGCGCGCTGCTGTAGTTGGCGAGCAGCAAAGGCACGGAGTTTTCGGTCTCCATCTCGGCGCTTTCGACCGGGGCAATAACGGTGAGGAAAAGGTCGTCCTCGTTGTTCCAGCCATCCATGCCGACGGTCGGCACGGGCGGCGCGGTGTCGCGCGCGCCAGCGGCGGCAGGCGCCACGGACGGCTCGGGCGTTTTTGGGGTCGGGACAGCCGGGGCAACCGCAGGCGGAAGCGCTGGAACGATCGACGGCAGCGTGAGCACGCGGCCGCCGGCACTGCGGCGGGTCGGCAGCGGGTTCTGCACGCCAATCGCCGGCAGCCCGGCCGGTTCGCCGCGCAACGCTTTGAGGATAAAGTCGGCGGTCTCCGGCCGGCGGAAAAAGCTGACGTGGGTGACGGCGGAGGGTTCGTCCGGCGCCAGGTTGCCCGCGAGGCCGAAGCAGCCGACGCGGTCGGCCGGCAGCCAGCCCGTGGGGTCGGCGTCCGTTTGCCAGCCGCCCTCGGTCGGCACGACGAGATCGTTGGCGCTGCCGAAGAGAGCGTCCACGCCCATATCGGCCAGCCGCGACCACCAGGACTGCGGCGGATAAAAATTGGAGGCGAGCGCGTAATAAGTCGCGCCGGCGGGCGCGGCGGGCGCGGCCTGGAGCTCGGCGATCGTTGCGCCCAGCCCGTCCATCGCGGCGAGGCCGGGCGCGTTGCCGACGATTTTGCCCGTGAACCAGAGGAGCGCGTTCGTCAGCCAGTCGGCGGCGGTGATCCACGGGTTGTCCGGCAGCATTTCGAGCAGATTCGCGAACCACCCGAGCTTGTCCTCCCAATGCTGCGGGCTGGCCAGCGGCGTGCCCGCGTTCGGGCTGGCGACGAGCACGACGCGGCCGATCTTCACCCGCGCCGCGTCGGCCCCGAGACCGGCCGCGGCTTCGGTGAGCGTGCGCAGCACCAGGCCACCGCGCGAGTGCGTGATCACGTCGAACTCGAAGGTCCCGGTCGGCGGCAGCGCCGCGAGCAGGTCGCGCACGTTTTCCTCCGGCGTAGCGCTGAAGGTAAAGTGATCGAACGCAAAAATGCGCTCGCCATACAGCGCCCGCAGGCCATCGAAAAACGGCGCCGACGCCGCGAGATCGCGGAACGCGCTGCCGGCGTTCGAAAACGTCCCGTGCACGAAAAGCAGCCCGCGCTGGCCGGCGGAAAACGCGGGCAGCCCCGGCGTGAGCGCACCCGCGGCGAGACTCGCCTGGGTCACGCGCAACCACCCCTGCGGTCGCCCCTGCCAGAGCCGCTCTTCCAACTGGCGCGACAGCCAGGGCACGACCCGTTGCGCCAGCGGATCGACCAGGAGATCGACCGCGCTCCTGGCCAGCTTCACCAGGATCGCGCTCACGCTCGAGAGCACGCCGCGGCGGGTCATTTGCGGATCGCCCGGGAGCACGGGCACGAGGAACTCGACCTCCGCCGTGGTCGCGGCGGCGCCGCTGCCGCGGC
>CAXTRS010000364.1:0-4964 GCA_964246635.1 uncultured Chthoniobacterales bacterium
CGTCGCGCTGCCGCAGCCTGCCCGCCGCCGACCCTGGCGGGTCGCGTTCGCGTTGGTCGCGATTTTTCTGTGCGGATGCATTGTCGGGTCGGCTGTCACGGTTCGTCTGGCGCAGCGACACCTGCAGGCGCGGCTCGATCCGGCGCAATGGAGTGCTGCCATTGTGCGAACGCTCGAGCGCGAGTTGCGGCTCAGCGCGGCGCAGCGCGAAGCAGTCACGCCGCTCATTCAGGCGGCCGCCTCCGAAACGCGCGCCAGCCGGTTGCGCGCGCTCCAGGAAACCGCCGCAATCGTGTCGCGTGCGCACCAGGAAATCGCCGCGCAGCTCGACGCGGAGCAACGCGCGAAACTCGATGCCTTGATCGCCCGCCGGCAGCGTGTCGCCCACCGCTGGCTGGGACAGGATGCGAGCGCGCTCATGCTGCATCCGTAAATCCCGGTGTTGACCACGCACCGCCCGGCGTCACCTTTGAGCGCGTGATTCCATCGCTCACTTTTTCGCCTGCTTTTTCAGCTGCCCGAGTTTTCCTGCTGGCCGTCGCGCTCTGCCTCGGACTTGGTGCCACCGGCCAGGCGCAAGAGATCGCCATCACCGATGTCCAGGCTCGCACGATCGGCCGGCGCATTTGGCAGAATGAATGCGCCGGCACCGTCGCGGGTCTCACCGCGTGGAATTCGGGAGAGGAATTTCCTTCGCTCGGCATCAATCATTACATCTGGTATCCGCACGGGCGCAGCGGGCCTTTCGAGGAAAGTTTTCCCGGTCTGCTGAAATTTCTTGCCGCGCGCGGCGTCACGCTGCCCGACTGGCTGCGCGTGGTGCGCGGCGCCGATTGTCCGTGGGCTACGCGGACGGAATTTCAGGCGGATTTCAACGGCCCGCGCTTGAGCACTCTGCGCGCGCTGTTGTCGCGGTCGGAGGTCATCGCGCTCCAGGCGCGCTACAGCGCCGACCGCCTCGCCTCAGCGCTGCCGAAGATGCTCGATGCGGTTTCCCCAACCGAGCGCGAAAACGTGCGCCGGCAATTCTATCGTGTCGCCAACTCACCCAACGGCGTCTATGCGCTCGTCGATTATGTGAACTTCAAAGGCGAAGGCGTCTCGCCCACCGAGCGCTACGCCGGCCGCGGCTGGGGCTTGCTTCAAGTGCTCGCCGGCCTGCGCGGCACCGACCCTGGCGCGGGGGCGAGCCGCGAGTTCGCCGACAGCGCCGCGCGCGTGCTGGCAGAGCGGGTGAAAAATTCCCCGCCGGAGCGCAACGAAGCCCGCTGGCTGCCGGGCTGGACGAGCCGGGTGCGCGGTTATGCGAGATGACCCTTTGCGTCGAGCCGGTTCCTGCTTCGCTCAACGAAAGCCGGCATGGTGAAAAAGGCGCACGATTTTTGATGAGTTGGGCGGCCCGGTCCAGTGCTCCCGAGCGTAGGCCAGGGCCTCCGCATCGAGACGCGCAGAACCGCTGGTCACCGCGATTTGAGCGTCTTTGACCCGCCCGTCGGGGCCGGTCGCCACGCGGACAGCAAACAGGCCCGCCTGCTGCATGCGTGTCCCGTAAGCCGACCTGAACTTGATCTTGGTGTGCCAGTCGCCGCGCTCGGTGACGTGCAAATCGAAGAGCAGTTGAAACCGCAGGTCTTGGCGCGCGTGCAGCGCCTTCAACCTGGGGACCTGCAGGCGATAAGCATCCGCGTAGTCGAGCGCGACCGCGTCCACGCCACGCTCACCGCTGGACTTGACGATGCGCGCCGGCCCCTTGCCCTCGGCGGGGACATCGACCACGGCGCGGTATTCCCCGGAATTCACTGGCGCGCCGAAGCGCTCGAGCTTGAAACGGGCATACTCTTTTGGCACTCGAATCCATTCCGTGGAGCCCGGCTTTTCCTCGGCGCGACCCAGCGCGCACGCGACCGGGAGCAGCGCAATCAGCGTGATAAAAAAGGCTTGACGATTCATCTTCGGCTGGGACAACGCCGGGTCAGTGTTCAAACATTTTGTCGGCTGATGCAAGCCGGAAATTTGCCGGCGTCGCGCTGAGTTCGCGCCTCAAGGCGCTTCGAGAATCCGCGTCGTGTTCGGCGGGCCGGACCAATTCTGGCGGACAAATTCTTCAACCTCGCGGTCGTAACGGGACGAGCCGAGCGTGCCCACGATCCGGGCGGATTTTACCCGGCCGTCGGCGCCCGTGGCGACGCGCACGGCGGCGTTCGAGCTGCGGGCGACCGTCGAGGTGTAGAGCGACAGCGACGTGCGCGGCGACGGCGTGCGCCAACCCGTTTCGGGATCGTTGCGCAGATCGAGCAGGAGCGAAAAGCGCAGCTCTTTCTCGGCGTGCATCGCGCGCAGCTTTTCGCCGTGCGTCGCATAACTGGCGGCGAATTCGCGAGCGATCTCGTCCACGGCGGCGGCGCCGCTGGAGCGCGCGATGGCCGGGCGGCCGCGCCCCCGCGCGGGCACGTCCACGACCGCGCGATATTCCGCGGGCGGGACTTTGGTGGTGAAGCGCCGCAGCTTGAAGTGCGCGTATTCGGAGGGGACGCGAATCCACTGGTCGGCGTCGGCGCTACGCGGTGCGGCGCCAGCGGGATTCGTTGCGATGACGAGGGCGAAAAAAACAGCGGCGGGAAGGATGTGAAGTCTCATACGGCGAGGGGGGAAAACCTCGCGCGTCAGATTGGTAAAACGGACCGGTGATGTCGAGCGTAGATTGCAACTTCGTTCACCCCCAGCTCCGCGAGCAGCCCGCCCACTCGCGGGTAATCCGCGCCCAATTGCGCGTGCGAATGCGCGTCGCTCGCGACAGTGAACGGGATGCCCCGCGCCTGGGCCAGGCGGATGATCCCGGCCGCGGGGTATTGTTCGTCCACAGGCTTGCGCCACCCGGCGGTGCTGATCTCGATGGCAAGGTCGCGCGCCTTGATGAAATCGAGCGTTTTGCCGACGAGACTCGCGAGGTCCGTGGTGGGCTGATGGCCGTGGATTTTCACGAGGTCGAGGTGGGACAGGCAATCGACCAGACCGCTCGCCGCCATCTCGCGCACGCGGCGAAAATAGTCGGCATAAATTTCGTCGATGTCGCGACCCTCGAATTGCGCCGCGCCCGCCGGCACGGAGTCGAACATCTGGTCGGGGCGTTCGAGATAGTGAACGCTGCCGAGCACGAAATCGAGCCGGTCCCAATTTCGCTCCACCCACGCGCGGCCCGCGGCGCCGGTTTGCGGGTCGTTGTCCAGCTCGATGCCGGCGCGGATGGCGACGTCGGGGTTGAGTTCGCGCAGCCGTTCGATCGCGTCGAAATCGACCCCGGCGTGGTAGCGGTCGTGGTCGGTGAACGCGATGTCGCGCAGCCCTTTTGCGCGCGCGCTGTCCACCCATGGCTGGAGCAGCGCGGCGTTGTAAGGCTGGAGCCGGTGCGCCTGCGGGTGGGTGTGGTAATCGCTGAAGAGCGGCATCGACCCGAGCTAGGGTTGTGGCGTGATCGGCTTGGTGACGTGCAGGTCGCGGTCGTAGCCGATGAGGTAGGCCTCCACATCGTAGGTCTTGCCGGCCTTCAGTTCGCGCGTCGTGATCGATTCCTTGTATTCGAGCCGCTCCTTGGGATTGATGATGAGGTAACTCCCTTTTTCGTCAAACGTCCGGTCGGCGCTCCACTGGCTGAGCACCTTGGCGGTGCCCGGCTCGCGGATGAGGACTTCGATGCGCTGCGAGGTGGCGAACTTCAGCGGCAGTGCGCGCTTGCTGGTGTTGAGCACGATGAGCGTGACATCGAGTTGCCGCGTTTCGCCAAGCTTTACCGGCTCCGGCGCGACCTTGAGCTGGGCCTGCAAGGCTTTCAGATTTCCCGTGGTGCCGCGGCCGATGACGCCGCGGCCGCTTTCCAATTCCACGTCTGCCGCCTTGCTCCGGCGACCGACGCACGCCGGGGGCGCCGCGACCGCGATCAGCCCGGTGGCTGCCAGCAGAACGAGCGCGCGCAAAGTCGGAATTCGTGTTGAAAAAATTGGGAGCAGGCCGCGTGGGCCACGGAAAAGTCGGTGCATGATGGTATTCGGCGAAGCGAGTGACATAGCCAACGCGTCAGGGAGTTGCAAATCCTAAGCGTTCCGCTAGAGGGACAGGCGATCATGCGTCGGCGTTTTCTGCGTCCCTTGTGCTCGTTTCGCCCTGCCGCGGGCGGGCGTCTCCTGGCGGTCGCGCTGGGGCTCGCGCTGCTCGGCGCGGCGGGCCAGCGCGGGCCGGCGATCGCGATTCGTTTTCACGGCGAAACCACCGCGTTGGACTCCACGTTTGCGATGCCGGTGGTGCTCGATGGAAGGCCGGCGCCGCGAAAGATTTTCGTCGAGCGGGTGCCGATGATCTCGGAAGCCAACATCGTCGCTTGGTATCC
Organism: uncultured Chthoniobacterales bacterium; assembly: GCA_964246635.1. Taxonomy (GTDB): domain Bacteria; phylum Verrucomicrobiota; class Verrucomicrobiia; order Chthoniobacterales; family SZAS-18; genus JAFAXH01. Next base: position 4,382 of record CAXTRS010000364.1, read on the forward strand.
GTTCCAAGCCGAGGGCGGCACGAGCGGTTACGGCGCTGAGTTCCAGCTCGATCGCCACGGCCAGATGGCGCTTTCCAACGTGAGCCTGGCCAAACGCGGGTCGCTCCTGGTCGCGATGGTCAACGGCCGCGCGGTAACGCCATTGCGCGTGGACCGCCACATTGAGGATGGTCTCATCGTCATTCCGTTCGGGCTGACGGCGACGGAGCTCGCCGCGCTGGAAAAGTCGTTCCCGCGCATCGGGCAGCCGCCGGGAACGAAACCCGCCGCACGGAATTGAAACCGCCATGATTCCCTGTCGTCGCACCACCGTCGTCGCTCTCTGTCTGGCGGGTTCGCTCTGGCTCGCGCACGCGCGCGCGGCCGACCGTCTCGACCTCGCGCTGCCGACGGCCAACGACGCGCTCTTTCGCGACGAGCCGGCGGCGTTTTATCAATACATCGAGCGCGATTTTCACAACGAAAAAAGCTACCCCTGGGAGGGTGGTCAATATGGGTTCGTGCGCGATCCCATCGACTCGCCGCTTGGCGTGCTCTTCGTCCGGTTCCACGAGGGCATCGACATCCGGCCGTTGCGACGCGC
>CAXTRS010000365.1:0-4950 GCA_964246635.1 uncultured Chthoniobacterales bacterium
ACGATCGGCATTCGTGCGCTCCGGCAGACCGTGCTTTCTTGCGCGCGATGAATTGCGTTCTCGCTGCTTTTCGCTCGGTTCCCCTGTTTTTTATGCTCGCCTCCGCCGCATCCTCTCCCGCCAAAGACGCCGTTGCCGACGAGAGTTGGCGCACGCGCGCCGAACGCTCCGACTACCGCGAGACCGCGCGCTACGATGAAACGATGGCCTATTGCCGGCGGCTGGCGGAGGCGAGCGAGTTTGTGCACATCGAAGCGCTCGGGCGCAGCCCTGAGGGGCGCGAAGTCGTCGCGCTCGTGGTGTCGCTCGACAAGGCGTTCACGCCCGAGGCCGCGCGCGCGACGGGCAAGGAAATCGTGCTCGTCAACGCCTGCATCCACGCCGGCGAGTGCGAGGGCAAGGACGCCGGGCTGGCACTCATCCGCGACCTGCTCATCGGCGGGCAAGCGCGGACGAACGGCCTGCTCGATCACGCGATCCTGCTCTTCGTGCCGATCCACGGCGTCGATGGCCACGAGCGCTTCGGGCCGTTCAACCGCATCAACCAAAACGGACCCATCGAAGGGATGGGCTGGCGCACCACGGCGCAGAATTACAACCTCAACCGCGACTGGCTCAAGGCCGACGCGCCGGAGATGCGCGCCGTGCTCGACCTTTTCCGCCGCTGGCTGCCGGACATGCTCATCGACACGCACACCACCGACGGCGCGGACTTCCAGTATGACCTGACGTATTCGCTGGAAAAATTCGCCAACCAGCATCCCGCGATCGTCGCCTGGCAGCGCGAGGCGTTCGACGGCGCGATCGTGCCGGCGATGACCCGGATGGGTCACAAACTCGCGCCTTATATCACGCTGAAGAACAACCTCGATCCGAGCGAGGGTTTCGCCGACGGCGGCGCGTCGCCGCGATTTTCCACCGGTTACGCGGCGGCGCAGAATCGCTGCGCGCTGCTCGTGGAAACGCACATGCTCAAGGATTACAAAACGCGCGTCGTGGCGACGTATGATCTGCTGGCGCAAGTGCTGGCGTGCATCAAAAAATCGCCGGGCACGCTGCGGCGCGCGACGGCCGCCGCGGATGCCGAGACCGCCACGGGAAAATTGCCGCGCCCGTTCCCGCTGACGCTCAAAGCCGACGAGAAACGATCGACACCTTTCCCGTTTCTCGGCTTTGCGTGGACGCGCGAATTGAGCGCAATCTCGGGCCGGCCGTGGATTCGCTACGACGCGACGAAGCCGGTGACGACGACGATTCCGTTCTTCAACGACGTGCGGCCGGAAACGACCGTCGAGCCGCCCGCCGCCGGGTATCTCGTTCCCGCCGCCTGGACGGTCGTGCTCGATCGGCTGCACGTGCATGGGGTCGAGTTCACGACGCTGACGAAACCGCTGACGGTCGAAGTCGGCACCTACGGTTTCGACAAGGTCGTCTGGGAGCCGAAGCCGTTTGAAAATCATCATCAAGTGAAAGACTTCGCCGCGCAGCACATTCGGCGCACGATGACGTTTCCGGCCGGCTCGGCTTTCGTCGATTTGCACCAGCGCGCTGCGAAAGTCGCCGTCCATCTGCTCGAGCCCGCGGGGCCGGATTCCCTGCTGCGCTGGGGCTATTTCGACGCGATCTTCGAGCAGAAGGAATATGCGGACGAATACATCATGGAAAAGTTCGCGCGCGAGATGCTCGCGAAAGACCCGGCGTTGTTCGCGGAGTTCGAGCGGCGCTTGATGACCGACAAAGATTTTGCGGCAAGCGCGACGGCCCGGCTCGATTTCTTTTACAACCGCACGCCGTTTCTCGATGAACGGCTGAACATTTATCCCATCGGCCGCGTGGACACGCGACCGGCTACCGAATAATCGACCTCGCTATGAATCTCCTCCGACGCCTTTTCCTTTCCGGCCTCGTTCTCTTCGTCTCAGCGGCGACTCTGCGCGCCGACAACGCACCGCCGCACGTGATCTCCGACGCCCTGCGCGGCCGGCTGGCGGTTTACAAAAACGGCTCGCTCGCTGGCTTGCCCGACAGTGAGGCAGCGGGCAAGAAATACTATGCGCTTTATTTCTCGGCCGGCTGGTGCGGGCCGTGCCAGGCGTTCACGCCGAAGCTGGTGGCGTTTTACAACGCGATGAAGCCGAAGCACCCGGAGTTCGAGTTGATCTTCATTTCCAAAGACAACTCGGAAACCGAGCAGATCGTTTACATGAAAGAGAAGAGCATGCCCTGGCCAGCGCTGCGTTTTTGGGCGGCGAAGTCGTCGCCGAACCTGACTCGCTATGGGGGCAAAGGCATTCCGCACCTGGTGCTCATCGATGCCGCCGGCAACGTGTTGTCCGATTCCTACGTCGGCGAAAATTACGTCGGGCCGGAGAAAGTGATGACCGATATTCAGGCGAAGCTGGCGGCGTTGTGATTCTGCGCAGCGGTCGGCTCCCCGCCCCGACATCGGTGTTCTGTGGGTAGGGCGGGCGTCCCGCCGGCCGCGCGGGGCGTCTCGCCCCGGGCATCGCACAAGGAAAGGGCGTGTTCCTCATGCGGTTGTGCCCCGGGCGAGACGCCCGTGGCCGCAGGCGGGCCGCCCGCCCGACGCGCGCGCCCCCCGCGGGCCGGGCCCGCCGCCCCCCCCCCCCCCCCCCCCCCCCCCCCTACCCAAAGGCCCACCGATGGCCCGGACTGACTCACCGCTGTGCGTCACGCTGTCGGTTGCGCCTCGTCGATACCCGGCAACATGGCTTCTTCCGTGACGGCCGGAGATTCCACGCCGCCAGCAGTGGCATCGCTGCTGTTCTGCGCTGGTCCCTCCTCGCCGCCCGCGAGCATGCGCTCGACGGTGTCCATGAGCTGGTTCAAATCATACGGCTTGGGCAGGAAACCGTTGGCCAGTTCGGCGATGCTGCCGCGCTCGTTGAAGTCCAAGTTGTAGCCGCTGGAAATCAGGATGCGCACATTGGGGTCGAGTTCGCGCAAGGCGCGGAAACACTCGGGGCCGCTCATCTTCGGCATCGTCATGTCGAGCATGACGAGGTCGATCTCGCCGACGTGTTTTTGGAACTGCTCGATGGCTTCCATGCCGTTGCTCGCGGTCAGAATATTCGAGCAGAGATCGCCCAGCGCGGCGACGCAGAACTCGCGCAGGTCCGGCTCGTCATCGACGACCAGCACGGTGGCTTCGCGCTTGTGCAGCGGGCGGGAGGCGCCCGCCAACGGGTTGCCCGTTTCCGCCGGCTTCGCGCACGAAGGCAGGAAGACGCTGAACTTCGTGCCGACGCCAAGCGCGCTCGTCACTTCGATGAAGCCGTTGTGTTTTTTGATGATGCCATACACCATCGAAAGCCCGAGGCCGGTGCCTTTGCCGACTTCTTTCGTCGTGTAAAACGGCTCGAAGATGCGGTGGAGCACGTCCTTCGGAATGCCGACGCCGTCGTCTTCGACTTCGAGAATCGTATAGATCGTGTTCGACGCGCCGGTGGTCGCCTGGGTGTCGAGTCCGGGCCGGGTCGAGACGGTGATCTTGCCGGCGCCGGGCAGCGCGTCGCGCGCGTTGATGACCAGGTTGATGAGCACCTGCTGAATCTGCGTCTCGTCGGCTTCGATGTTCGGCAGCTTCGCGTAGCACTCGCTGGCCAACTCGATGGTCGCCGGCACGGTCGAGCGCAACATGCCCATCGTTTCGACGACGAGCTTGTTCAAATCGAACACCCGAAGCAGGGTCGGGTGCCGGCGCGAGAAGGCGAGGAGCTGGCCGGTCAGCTCAGCGGCGCGGTTGGCGCTGCGTTCGATCTGGAGCAGCTTGCCCTTGCGCGCCTCGTCGTCCTTAAGGTCGCGCTTCAGCAACTCGGTGTAGCCGAGGATCGTCGTTAAGAGATTGTTGAAATCGTGTGCAACGCCGCCGGCCAGAGTGCCGATGGAATCCATCTTCTGCGAATGGAGAAGCTGGCGCTCGAGCTCCTTGTCATATGTGATGTCGCGGAAGAAGAACATGCGCCCGAAAATGTTGCCGGCCGCGTCGCGCGCCGGCGTGGCGTAGCGGTGCAGCGTGCGCTTGCCGCCTTCGGTCGTCGGGTCGTTGAGCACCATTTCGTCCGCGTGCTCCGCGGCCGGGTCGGCGAGGAGGCTTTCGAGCAACGCGAGCTGTTCGTCGGCGTCCGGCATCATCGGGCCGATGCGATCCATCAAATTGAGATAGGAGTTCCCTTCGACCTCGGCGCGGTCGAGGTTGAAAATCTCGCCGAAACCGCGATTGACGAGCGACACGCGCGCGGGTTGGCCGGGCGCCTGCGGCTGCTCGATGACCATCACCGCGAGATCGACCGAGTTGAGCATGTTGCTCAGGTAGCTGTCGCGTTCGGCCGACTGCGCGCCTAAGAGGTGATTGCCGAGCGCGAGGCAGAGCGCGACGTTGAATTCGTCGAGCAGCGCGCCGTGATAATCCGCCCACGCCTGCGCGCCGACCGGCTCGCCGGCGCCGTAGCGCTCGAAGAGAAGAATCCAATGCTGCCCCGGCCGGCCGTGCAGCGCGACGGCGAGAAATTGCGACTGCGCCGCCGGGTTCCACTTCGCCTCGTCCGGCGCTTCGGGCGGGTAGCCTTGGAAGCGGATCGCGGCCGGCGAATGCACGGCGGGTTCGAGGTAATACTCGGCCCAGGCGGGCGGGGGCGGGGCCGTGGTGAAATTGCGCAGCGGGTAGCCTTCGGATACCGCCTCGGCCAGCGCGGTCATGCGCCGCCGAGAAATTCGCCCAGTCGCCAGTGGAGATCGGAGAGCGCCGCCGCGCCGGGGCTCTTTGCGCGCAGCGCGGGCTCGATCTGCCCGCGCAAGCGACGGCGATCTGCGGCCAGCGCCAGCTCGCGCTCGTGCTCGCGGTTGATGAGCGGCGTCATGGGCGGAACGCTGTTGACCGGCGGGCGCCCGCCCGCCCCCCCCCCCCGGCGCGGCCGCCGGGCGGGGGTG
>CAXTRS010000366.1:0-4940 GCA_964246635.1 uncultured Chthoniobacterales bacterium
GTCCGTGGCTCCTGGCTTTGCTGCTTGCGGCCCACGGCAGTCGCGTGACGGGGCAGACACCCGAGCGCGTCATCGTCACCGGCGAGCGCGCGACGGTTGCGCCGGCGGAGAGCGGTCTCTCCGTCACCGTGCTCGACCGCCAGGAACTTGAGCGCGCCCCGGCCCTGCGGCTCGACGATCTCCTGCGTGACAGCGTGCCCGGATTTGGATTGTTCCGGCGCTCCTCCAGCCGCGTGGCAAACCCGACGACCCAGGGCGTGAGCCTGCGCAACGTTGGCCCCAATGGCGCCGGCCGCACGCTCGTGCTGCTCGACGGCATTCCGCAAAACGACCCTTTCGGGGGCTGGGTGTATTGGAGCCGGCTGCCGGTCGCGGCGCTCGAGCGCGTCGAGATCGAACAGGGCGGCGGCGCGGGGCTGTTCGGCAACGCCGCGCTCGGCGGCACGATCGCGCTTTTCAGCCGTCAGCTCCGCAGCGACGCACTCGCCGTCGAGGCCCAGGGCGGCAGCCGCGGCACCTACGAATTTTCGCTCGCGGGACAAAAAAGTTTCGCCAATGGCGCCGTAGCCGTGTTCGCGCGCGCCGACCGTTTTTCCACCGACGGCTACCCGACGGTGCGCGCGGATCAGCGCGGCCCGGTGGACATCGACGCTTTCTCCGCAGCCGACCTCGTGGAAGGCGGAATCCAATGGCGGCTGAACCCAGCGAACACGCTCACGGTCAAAGCGAGCGGCTTCCGCGAAGAGCGCGGCAACGGCACGCCGCTGACGGACAACGCCACGCGCGCCGCGGATTTCAGCGCCGCGCTCGACGGCGAGCTGACTGGCCGCGGGATCAGCTACCAGTTCCAGCTCTACGGTCAACTGCGCGACTTCCTCAGCACTTTCACAGCGGTGGACGCGACGCGCGCGACGGAGACGCCGAGCCTCGATCAGTTCAACGTCCCCGCCGAAGCCGCCGGCGGCAGCGCGACGGTGAGCGTGCCGCTTTTCGACAACACGAACCGCCTGCTCGCCGGCGTGGACGCGCGCTGGGTCGAGGGCGAAACGCGCGAGCGGTTTCGTTACATCGCCGGCAGCGGTTTCACGCGCACCCGCGATGCCGGCGGCCAACAAATTTTCGCCGGCGTTTTCGCGGAAGACGCGTGGCGACCCGCCACGGGAACGGCTGTCACCGTCGCGGGCCGGCTCGATTATTTCGCGAACGCCGACGGCCACCGGCGCGAGCGCGATCTCGCCACCGGCACGCCGACGCTCGACGAAAATTTCCTCACCCGCGACGGCTGGGTGGCCGACGGCCGGCTTGGCGTTTCGCAATCGTTTCTGCACGAAACCGTTCGCCTGCGCGGCGCGCTCTACAGCGGCTTCCGCGTGCCGACGCTCAACGAGCTCTATCGCCCCTTCCGCGTGCGCAACGACATCACGGAAGCCAACCCGGCGCTGAAGCCCGAGCGGCTCTTCGGCGCGGAACTCGGCACGGAATTTCGGCCGATGGAAACGGTGCGCTTGTCCATCGGTGGATATTACAACGAACTGCACGATCCCGTCGCCAACGTGACGGTCGCGCGCGGCCCGGCGCCGGTCGCGCCGTTCGGCGTCATCTCGGCCGGCTGCGCGAAAATCTCGGCCGCGCGCAGATCGTCGGCCTCGAAGCCGCAGCGACCTGGACGCCGACCCCGACGTGGCAGCTTTCCGCCAGTTATCTCCTCGGCCACGGCACCGTCGCCGCCGCGCCCGCGCAACCGGCGCTCGAAGGCAAACGCCTCGCACAAGCGCCCGCGCACCAGCTCGTCGCCGCCCTGCGCTGGATGCCGTTTCCGCGGCTGTGCTTTTCGTTGCAGGCGCGCGTGGTCGGCGAGCAGTTTGAAGACGATCTCAACACGCTGCGGCTCGCCGCCTACGCGAGCGTCGATGCCGCGATCTTCTACGAATTGCCCGCCGGCGGGCCGGCGCGCGTCGCGGCCTAAAATCTCTTCGAACCCGAAACCCCCCCCGGCAAACGCGCCGCCGGCCGCGTGTCGAGGGCCGCGCCGCGCCTGGTCAACGTCGGGTTGCGCTGGAGTTACTGATTGCTTACTTCAGCGTGTAAAGATAGCTGGCCATGTCGCGCGCATCGGCGTCGCTGACGTTGAGCGTCGGCATCGCGGTGCGCGGGTTGATTTCCCGCGGCGCTTGAATCCACTTGAGCAGATTCGCCGGCGAGTTTTCCACCCCGCCGGCGAGATATGTCCGGCTGGCCATCGCCGCCAGCGGCGGGCCCACGCGCGTGTCCGACTCCTGCACGCCCGGGACCGAGTGACAAGCGAGGCAGCCGTAGCTCCGCAGTGCCGCTTTGCCCCGCGTGGGGTCGCCGCCGCTGATGTCACCGGACGCCCACGCTTTTGTCGTCGTCGCCGTCGCTCCCTTCTGCCCACAACCGGCTAGAGCCACGACGAGCAGCAGCAGCGGCGCAGCGAAAATCCCGGGGCAGGTGATTGGCAGCGTCATCGTCGTCAGCGAACTGGCCTACTTCATGATGATCTGGCCGGTGGCGAAGTTGTAAAAAAACCGCGGGTTCTGGGTGTAGCGTCCCGGATTGTTGGTGTCCGGGAAATAATAAAGAAACGCGTTCAGCTTAAAATCGTAGAGATACGGAAAAGGGAAACTTGGGCTGGTGTAGAAAAACGTGTTGCTGGCGAAGTCGTAGAGATACGCGCCGCGGGCCGAATCGTTGGCGTCGAAGAAATACTCGAAGCCGAGATCGAAGTGATACAGATAGGGGAAAAACGCGTAGGTGTAATAGCCGAAGACGTTGCCGTTGGCGAAAGCCAGATAATACACGCCGTTGCTCAGCGCGACCTCGCCGTTGAAAAACGCAGGGTGCCCGATGCCGTTCAGCGCGGCCTGCGCGTTGAGCAACCCGAAGCCGGCTGCGCGCGAATACCCGCTGCTCGTGATGTCCGGGTCGGCGCTGTAGCGCGTCGCCGTGGATTCGAAGATGTCGCGCATCCGCGTGCTCGTGAGCGAGCCCGGCCCGCCGCCGGCTTGCAGGAGCGTCGCAGCCACCGCGGCGACGTGCGGCGCCGCGGCGCTGGTGCCGAAGAAATTCGGAAATCCGTTCGGGGGTTGATCGGTGTCGTTGTCGCTGCCGGACGGGAAGAATGTCGTGTCCACGCCGTCGGTCGCCGAGATCGTCGGCTGCAGGCGAGTTTCCGGTTGCGCCAGCCGGTTGCCCGCGGCGTCTAAATAAATGGTGATCGGCCCCAGTCCGCTGAAAGCCTCCGGCTTCGACGGCGCGGTGTAATTGTAGGCGCCGACGGCGTCGATGCCGCGCGCGCCGACGTGGCCGTAGAGCGTCGCCATTTTTGAGTTCAAATAGGTGCCCGAGATCGAGCCATTCGTGCTCGCCACGTAGCGCAGGCGCCGGGCCGGGTTGGGGTTGCTCGTGGCGCGTCTGGTGATGGCGACTTGATACGTCTTGGAGCGGCCATTGGCCCCGAGCTGCAGGAACGCGATTTCCACAGCTTCGCCAATGGCCACGTTGTCGTCGATGCCGCTGAACTGGTTGCTCGTCGCGTCGAGATAATTCCCCGAGCTGTCGAAAACGAGGATGTTGTAGTCGGCGCTGATCTTTCCGGGGATGAACGGATCGTCCCACTGGAAAATGAGAAAGGTGTCGTCGTCGGAGACGGTCAGGAACTGGCCGATCGTCGTGACGGGGGTGCCTGCTCCGAAGTTGTGCCAGCCGCCCTCGGTCAAGACGGTCGGCACATTGTCCAGTTTGAGGTTCCCTCGGCCGGTGCCGGCGCGCGCGGCGGCGTCGCTGATGGGATTGAACTCGGCCTCGTAGCCGAGCCCGCCGTCGTTGCCGCCTGCGGTGTAAAAGAGCATCGGCCGGCCGGGCAGATCGGCGCGGTTGATCACGTCGTCGCACGCCTGCGCAACGATGCCGTCGGAGAAAAACGGCTCGTTGAAAAAACCGATGTCGTCGCAGAGCACGTCGCAGCGCCCGTTGGGATCGACGCGCAGGCTGCGGACGGCGTTGGCGAACGTCGTGACCGTCGGCCCCGCCGTGGCGAAGGCGAGCGTGGCATCGGGCGCGAGGTCGTGGATGATCTGGAGCATCCCGCGGCCTTCGTCGATGTTGGAGTCGTCGCCGGGGTCGCCTTCCGCCAGGACGGTCACCGGCGTGGTGCGGCCGGCGGGGTTCCCCAGGCCGGGCAAGTCGTCGGAGGCGACGTCGGCGGCGGCGTGGGGCGACTTGAGGTCGAAGCTGTCGGAGATCACGCCGATCTTAATGCCCGCGCCCGTGAAGCCGCGCGCGAGCACAGCGTCCTGGCGCAACACGCCGAGGCCTTGCGAAGTCACCTTTCCCACGCGGCGAAAAGGCCGGTGCGCGAGCACGATCGAGTGAACGCCCGGCAGGGCGGCCGCCTCGACGGCGCGCTCAAGCGGCAGTCGCGCGCTCAATCGGCCGAACGCCGCGCCCGATCCACCCGTGGCGGGATGTTCGGCGAAAACTTCGACGCCGAGCGCGAGGAGCTTCGCGCGCACCTGCGCCGGAGTCGCACGGCCGTCGAGGATGAACTCGACGATCACCCGGCCAGTCGCGGCCTCGATCTGCGCGCGCGGCTGCGTTTGCCGCAAGTGTTCGCGAATCGCGGCGGCGCGGCCGGCGGCGTCGGTGGTCGCCGCATTCAGTTCGGCGTTCGTCTGGTGCCATTCGACGATCCCCGCGAGACCCTGGCCGAGATTGGCCGGCACGCGCGAACCGGGCGGGGCGGCGACGGTAGCGGCAGCGGTGCAGAAAATCCACGCTGCCGACAGCGAAGCGGCGAGCGCGCGGACGAAAGAACGGCGGGTAAACATCAACACGGCCGGAAATTAAACACAGCCTTTCGCTTTCCGCCACGCAAGGCGGCACGGAGTTCAAACGAAAACTCGCGTGGGGTTTCCTACAGG
>CAXTRS010000367.1:0-4893 GCA_964246635.1 uncultured Chthoniobacterales bacterium
GTTGCGGGGTTTCTTCCTTTGTCATTCTGAGCGGAGTGCGAAGACCTGCGGTCTCTTGCCCGCAACCCGCAACCCGCTCACGCCTTCTGCGCTCTCCGCACGCGCAGATTGAGCAGCTCGACGACGACCGCAAAGGCCATCGCAAAATAGATGTAACCCTTGTTGATGTGCTGCCCGAAACCATCGGCCACCAGCACGACCCCGATCAGGATCAGAAAACTGAGCGCGAGCATCTTGATCGTCGGATGCCGGTTGACGAAATCGCCGATCGCCTTTGCTGCCGCCAGCATGACGACCATCGCGAGCACGACCGCCGCGCACATCACCCAGATCTGTCGCACCATGCCGACTGCGGTGATCACGCTATCGAGCGAAAACACGATGTCGATGAGCACGATCTGCGTGATGACTGACGTCATCGTGGCGCCGGCGCTCGCGCGCACCTCGGCCTCTTCGTTCGTCTCGAGCTTGCCGTGGATTTCGTGCACGCTTTTGTAGAGCAGAAACAGCCCGCCCGCGATGAGCACGAGGTCCTTCCCCGTAAATTCCTGGCCGAACGCGGTGAACAACGGCTGGATGAGTCCGGTGATCCAATAAAGGGTTCCCAAGAGCAGCAGCCGGGTGATGAGCGCCAGCATGAGCCCAACGTTGCGCGCGCGCCCTTGCTGCTCGGCCGGCAGCTTGCCGGCGAGGATGGAGATGAAGATGATGTTATCGATGCCGAGGACGATCTCGAGCAGCGTGAGCGTAACGAGACTGATCCAGATTTGCGGGTCGGTAAGCCAATCCATGAGAGAGAGACAAAGCGGCGGGAGCGAGGTTCAACGCGAGACGGCAACGCGAGGCTCCGGCGCATCAATCAACCCACGCAACGCCAGCGCCAGCGCACAAAAACCACGCGCCGCAGCGCCCCGGTTCTGGCAAATGATTTGCAACAACGTGCTCGCCGCTTATTCTCGCCGGCAGCACGATGAATGCGCCTCTTTCCCCCGCGTTCCTGCCCGGCCGCCTGCGCCCGCTCGCCGCAGGAGCGTGGCTATGCTTTTCCCTGCCCCTCATTGCGGTCAGCGAGCCGGTCTCCGCGGCTGCGCCGCCGCTGCGCGTGGCTTCTCTCTCGACCGTGCTCACCGAGATGGCGCGCGCAGTCGGCGGCGATCGGGTGGAGGTCATCGAGATCATCAAGCCCGGCGTCGATCCGCACGAATTCCAGCCGGCGCCGGGCGACGTGAAGCTGGTGAGTAGTGCCGCTCTCGTGCTCGTTTCCGGCAAAGGTTTGGAAGGCTACCTCGCCAAGCTGGAAGCGAGCGCCGGCAACGGTGGCAAAGGCAAATTCGTCGCCGTCGGCGACGCGCTGCCGACGCTGAAAATGAAAGACGGAGGCCGGACCGCGGATGACCCACACTGGTGGCACAGCGTGGGCAACGCAAAAAGAGCCGTTGCCATCGTGCGCGACGCGCTCACCGCCAAGGCGGCAGAGGCGAACGACAAAGACGTCTTCGCCAGGAACGCCGCCACGTTGCTCGGCCGCCTCGACGAGCTCGAAAACGCACTGAAGCTCAAAGTCGCCGAACTGCCGCGCGACCGGCGCAAACTCGTGACCAGCCACGACGCCTTCGGCTATCTGGCGCGCGATTACGATTTCACGATTTACCCGCTCAAGGGGATTGGAACGACCGATGAGCCCTCGTCGAAAAAAGTCGCCGCGCTCATCGGCACGATCAAAAAAGAAGGCGTGAAGGCCGTCTTTTTCGAGTCGATCGAAAACCCCAAGGTCATTGCCGAGATCACCCGCGAAACCGGCGCCAAAATCGGCGGCGAACTCTACGCCGACGGCCTCGGTCCCGCTGACAGCGACGCGGCGACTTACGCAGACATGATGCGGCACAACGTGAACACGATTGTGGAAGCGCTGAAGTGAGGAGTGACGAGTGACGCGCGGTCGCATTCCTTTCCTTCTGTCATCCTGAGCTTGTCGAAGGACCTCTCACTGATTTCTGGTTGGCCATCGCTCACGCAGTCAACGTTCAAACAGATTGTCAGTAAGAGATCCTTCGACTGCGCTCGTGCCCCGCTCCGCTAGGATGACAAAGGAAAGGAAGCTAGGCGCAACTCGCAACTCGCAACTCGCAACTCGCAACCCGCAACCCGTCACTCCCCATGCGCGGTCGTCCCTGGCTCCGTTCCTTGCTCGTGCTGTTCGCGTTCGCCGCGCTGGCGGTGCCGGTGTGGCGCTTGACGCGCTCAAGTCCGGCCACGGCCACAGGCACTGATATAAAACAGGACCAGCCTCGCAGCGTCGTCGCGGCGCCTGACAATGAACTCATCGTCCACCTCGATTTCAGCCCGCCACCACGCGACTTTCAGCTTCAGCACTTGGACCGCACGTTGCTGGAAGGCCGCGGTCCGCAAACCAGTTTTTCCACCCCGTGGCGGATCGCGCTGCCGATAGAAGGCGTCTATCTGGCGCTCCGCGCAACCTGGCCCGAATCCGGGAAACTTACTGCGTCAGCAGCGGCCCGGCTGCGCGTCACTTTTCCCGACGGGCGCGTGGTGGACAAAACGTATTGGGCGCCGACCGCTGCCGCCAACCCTTCCACGGTGCAGACACCGCCCGCCGCGCTGGTGGAGATTTTCACCGTGCCCGGCGAACCGTCAGCAACGCCGGCGCGTTAATCAGCTCACGTCCACTTCCCCGCTCTCCGTGTCATCCGATCACCGCCTCCTCATTCGCGATCTGACGGTCTCCTACCATCGCGTGCCCGCGCTGCACCACATCGACCTCGAGCTGCGCTGCGGCCGCTGCGTCGGTCTCCTCGGGCCGAACGGCGCGGGCAAGACGACTTTTCTCAAAGCGCTCGCGGGCCTCGTGCCGTTCGAGACCGGCCAGGTCGTCTTCGGCGGCCACTCGCACGAACACCCGCACAGCGATCGCGGGATCGCATATCTGCCCCAACGCGGAGTCGTCGATTGGGACTTCCCGCTCACCGTGCGCGGGCTGGTGGAACTTGGCCGCTATCCCGCGCTCGGGCGTTGGCGGGGATTCACGAAAGCCGACGCGATGATCGTGCATGAAGCGCTCGCCGCCACCCACCTCGCCGACCTCGCCGACCGGCAGATCAATGCACTCAGCGGCGGCCAGCAGCAGCGCGCTTTCCTTGCCCGTTCGTGGGCACAACAGGCGCACATTTATCTTCTCGACGAACCCTTCAATGGACTGGATCGCAACGCACAGGCGCATCTCTCCGCGCTCCTGCGCCGGCTCGCCGCCGACGGCCGGCTCGTCATCGTGTCGCATCACGATTTGAAGACGGTGTCGGAGCTTTTCGATGAAGTCATTTTACTCAACGGCGAGCTGGTGGCGTTTGGCCCTCTTGCGGAAGCATTCACGCCGGAGCGCATCGCGGAGACGTTTTCCACCGCCGTGTTTACGGGGAGAAATTCCAAAATCCAAAAACCAAATTCCAAGGAATCAGACCAAAAGTCAGAAGGAATGAAAAAACGAAGAAACGGTGCAGGCGCGAAGTGCGAACGAGAATGAGCGAAGGCAAAATCCGTTTTTAATGTTTCAAAATTTTTCCCTCTGATTCCTTGGATTTTGGATTTTGGATTTTGGAATTTTTTCTTCTTCTATGCTTTGGCTGACCGAACCCTTCCAATACGAATTCATGCAGCGCGCGCTGCTCGCCTGCGTGCTGGTCGGTTTCACGAACGGCTTTCTCAGCGCCTTCATCGTCCTGCGCCGGCTCGCACTGCTGGCCGACGCGCTCTCGCACTCACTCTTGCCGGGGTTGGCGCTCGGCGCGATCCTGTTTAGCCTCTCGCCGCTCGGGTTGTTTACCGGCGCCGCGTTTGCCGCGCTGCTCGTCGGCGTCGGCGGCCAGCTCATCGCGCGCACCTCGCGGCTCAAAGACGAAACCGCCATCGGCGCGCTCTACACCATCGCGTTTTCGCTCGGCATTCTGCTGCTGAAATACGCCCGCGTGCCCGTGGACCTGAACCATTTTCTTTTCGGCAACATCCTCGGATTGTCGAACACCGATCTCTGGCTGTCCTACGCGATCTCGTTCGTCACCGTCGTCAGTCTCGTGAGCCAGAGCCGGGCGTTGTTGCTGGCGTTGTTCGAGCCGAGCGTCGCCGCCAGCGTCGGCGTGCCGGTCGGGCGGCTGAACTATCTGCTCATCACGCTCATGATCCTGGCGATGCTCGCCAGTCTCCAGGCGGTCGGCGTGGTGCTCTCCATTGGCCTGCTCGTGCTGCCGGCGGCGACGATTTATTTGCTCAGCGATTCCTACCCGATTTTGTGCTGGGCTGGTGGGTTTCTCGGCGCGGTCGGCGCGACCCTCGGCTTGCTGCTGAGCTATTGGTTCGACGTGCCAAGCGGACCCGCGATTGTCCTCGTGCTCGGCGTGGCGTTTGTCGGCGCGCTGCTGCTCGGACCGCGCTATGGTTTGCTCGCGCGCATGCTGCGTCCGCGACACTTTCACCGCGAATCGCTCGCGCGCTGGGGGGACGCAGCGCCGGCGGCGCAGACTTCAACCGCTCCTGATGCCAGCGATCGCTCTGAAAAAATTTAACGCACTCATCTTCGTCTCCGCTTTGGCGCTGCTCGGTCAATCGCTCGCGCAGGAACCACAGCAACAAGCCCCGCGCGACGGCGGCATCGACCTGGCGTTTCAGACGCGCACCGGCAAAGGTGCCAGCGACCGCCTTCACTGCGCCGCGCTCGCCGCCGACGGCAGCGGAAAAATTCTGCTTGGCGGCTGGTTCACCGCGTTCGACGGCCAGGAGCGCTGGCGGCTCGCGCGCATTTTTCCCGACGGCAAACACGACGAAAGTTTCGACGCCGGCGACGGCCCCGGCACCGAGCCGATTCAGGCTCTCGTGGCCTTGCCC
>CAXTRS010000368.1:0-4883 GCA_964246635.1 uncultured Chthoniobacterales bacterium
ATCCTGCTCGCGCTGCTGCTGCCCAAGCCGCGGGGGGACGACTGAGTCGGTCAGGCCCGGCTTGCGCCGGGTGCGGCCCCGGCCCGCTTCCGTCGCGCGCCCCAGCCCGCGACCGCACCAAGCGCCCCAGGGGGGGGCGCCCGCGGGCGGCCGGGCGCCCCGCCGCGAGGGGCGAAAGGAAGTTGCGCGCGGTGAATAGACCGGCGTCCTCGTGGACGAGGATGTTAGGCGGGGAACGGGAGCAGGCAAGAGGAAGGTGCAAAGCCGGTGCGCGTTTGGAATGCGTTGTCTTGGGGAGCACAGGCGTCCCGCCTGTCGGTTTGGGCGTCCCGCCCAAAGCCCTTCTGCTTGCGTCTTTATCTGAAGACAGGTGCCGGGCGAGGACGCCCGCCACAACAGGCGGGACGCCTGTGCTCCCCCAGACCAAAAAGCCACGGACCGAGTTCAGGTGGCCCAGAAGGAGGCACTGGAACGGCAGTTGCTTAAAATCTTTCACAACCCTCTGCGCTGCCGATGCTGCGGGCGTCCACCCGTCTGTGGGCGCCGGGCAGCAGGCGCTGCGCTCACACGTTTTTCGCTCACGAAATTTCTCTCCTCCTTCCCGGCCGCATGCCCCTTTCCCTCCGTCGCCGCACGTCGCAAAACGCGCCGTCTTCCGCATCCGTTCCGGCGGAGACGGCGTTTATCCAGCGACGCAGCGACAATCTGCTGCGCGAAGACGAGCAGCGTGCCAGCCGCAACGCCGATCGCGTGCTCGGTCTCGCGCTGCTCGTGCAGTGGCAGGCGATGCTGGTCCTCGCCATCGCGCTCTCGCCGACAAAGGGTGGCTGGGGCACGGCGGACAAGCCTCTGCTCTATACGGCGCTCGGCGTCGGCGCCGTGCTGCTCGCCGCGCCGCTTTGGTGGATTTGGAAACGGCCCGGCGAACCGGTCACGCGCTTTCTCGCCGCAGCGGCGCAGATGGGCTTTTCCGCACTTTTCGCCCATCTCGTGGCGGGTCAGTGGGGCGCGCACTATCACCTGTTTGCTTCGCTGGCGTTGCTGGCGCTATATCGCGACTGGCGCGTGCTCGCGCTCGCCTTGTTCCTGGCGGCGCTCGAACTCTATTTCGGCGCGCGGCTCTGGTCGGAACTCACCGGCGCGGGGTCGCCGCACAACGGCGCGGCACGCTGGCTCGAACCCATCGGCTGGATCGCCTTTGCCAGCTTGGTGTTGCTGCTCAATGTCGCCTTAAGCCGGCGGGAACTCCGCGCTGCCGCCCTGCGTCAGGCCCGCCGGGAACAGGAAACGCCGGCAGCGTCCCCGGCCGGCGCCCCGCCGAACACGCTGGCCGCGCAGGCCTCCGGCGAAGTCGCCCGGGAGTTCCGCGCCCGCCTCGTGCAGTCGCAGCGCGTCGAGCAGGAGCTGCGCGCCGAACGCGAGCTGATCGAGACAGAATCGCGCGCCCGTTACGCCGAAATCCAGCGCCTGCGGCTGCAACTGGAGAACCAGGCCGCGCTGGTGCATCAAGCCCAAGGCGACCTTCATCACCAGGCCGAACAGCACCGGCTGCTCACCGATGCCTTGCCCCAAATTGTCTGGGTCGCCAACCGCGACGGCGGGCTGAATCATTTCAACCGCCGCTATTGTGAATACACCGGGCTGTCGGAAGAAATGAGCATGGACTGGGGCTGGAAAGCCATCGTTCATCCCGACGACCTGCCGGGCTGTCTGGAAGCGTGGTCGCGCGCGCTCCGCGAGGAGTGCACGTTCGAGGTCGAATACCGCTTGCGCCGCGGCAGCGACGGCGCTTATCGCTGGCACCTCGGCCGCGCGGTGCTGATGCGCGACGAGCTTGGCAACGTGGTCCAATGGCTCGGCACCTGCACGGACATCGACGACCAAAAGCGCGCCGACGAAGCGCTGCGCCAGAGCGAGGAGCGCTATCGCTCGCTCGTGCGCGCCAGCCCGCAGATCGTCTGGGTGGCGAACGCCACCGGACGCCTGGAAGCCGACCTGCCGGAATGGCGCGCGGCCACGGGCCAGACGTTCGAGCAGTTGCGCGGCGTCGGCTGGCTGAACGCATTGCACGACGAAGATCGGCCCCGCGTCGAGGCAGCCTGGCACCAGGCGATCGCGGCGCACACGCCCTTCGACGCCCGCTTCCGCGCGCACACGCCCGAAGGCGGGTGGCGAAATTATCATGCGCGCGCCGTGCCCATTTTCAATCGCGACGGCTCGGTGCGCGAATGGATCGGCACGGCGTCCGATGTCACCGAACACCAACTCGCCGAGGAGGCGCTGCGCCAGGCGCACGCGTATCTCGAAGAGCGCGTGGGCGAGCGCACGCAGCAGCTTTCCGACGCCAACGACCAACTCCAGCGCCAGGTCGCCGAGCGCCGCCAGATCGAGGCCGAACTGGCCGAGGCGCGCGACGCCGCGGTGCGCTCGGCGCGCATGAAGTCGCAGTTTCTGGCGAACATGAGCCACGAAATCCGCACGCCGATGAACGGCGTCATCGGCATGACGGCGCTGCTCATGGAAACGCCGCTCACCGAAGAGCAGCGCGACTACGTCGAAACGATCCGCCAAAGCGGCGACGGCCTGTTGACGATCATCAACGACATCCTCGATTTTTCGAAGATCGAAGCCGGCCGGCTCGCGTTCGAAGAGGCCGATTTCGACCTCGCGCCGGCGGTGCGCGGTGTCATCGAATTGCTCAACAAAAACGCGCGCGCGAAAGCGATCGACCTCAACTCGCTCGTGCTCGACGGCGTGCCGCCGCGGCTGCGCGGCGATGTCGGCCGGCTGCGGCAAGTGATGCTCAACCTGCTCTCCAACGCGGTGAAATTCACCCCTGCCGGCGGCCGCGTCCTGTTGCGGGTCAGCCGCCAGGCCGAGACGGAAGCAGACGCCACGCTGCTGTTCCAAGTCATCGACACCGGCGTAGGCGTGGCCGAAGACATCCAGCGCACCTTGTTCCAGCCGTTCATGCAAGCCGACGGCTCGATGACGCGCCGTTACGGCGGGACCGGGCTTGGGTTGGCGATCTGCAAACAGCTCGTCGGCTTGATGCACGGCGAAATCGGCATCGAGAGCAAGATGGGCGAAGGCTCGACGTTCTGGTTCACGGTGCGTTTGGAAAAGGCGAAGACTGCGGCTGCGGCCGCTCCGGCGGCGCCGGTTGCGCCAGCATTTGCAGGCGTCCACCTGCTGGTGGTCGAAGACAATTCGGTCAACCAAAAAGTGCTCTTGCGTCAGCTCAGCAAACTCGGCTGCACCGCCGACGTGGTGGGCAACGGGCAGGAGGCGATCATGGCGTGCGCCAGCCGGCGTTACGACATCGTGCTGATGGATTGCCAGATGCCGGAGATGGACGGCTTCCAAGCCACGCGCGAATTGCGCACGCAGCAGAAAAAGCAGAACGACGGCCACCGTATGGCGATCGTCGCGCTCACCGCCAACGCGCTCACGGGCGACCGCGACAAGTGCATCGAAGCCGGCATGGACGACTATGTGTCCAAGCCAGTCAAAGCCGAGCAGCTCACCGCGATGCTGGAGAAGTGGACGACGCGGCGCGAGGAATTTCACGTCGCCGCGGCGTGAGCGATCCTGCGTGGCGACGCGGGAACGGCCTCGCGCAAAGACGCAAAGCCGCAAAGGAAGAGAGGAAGTCTGGAGTCAGGAGTCAGAAGGAGGGCAGAAAGCCGCGCGCACCCGCTCTTCGCCAGATGCTGACTCCTGACTCCTGACTTCTGTCTCCCGGCCATCCTTTCCCTCCTTTGCGGCTTTGCGTCCTTTGCGCGAGGCCATTTTAGGGTTGCCATACAAAAAAGACCCTGCTTCCAGGGTTCGGCTTGACCCCGCGCACTTGGAATCGCAGGCTCGATTCCTCTCACGTCGGTCCGCTCGTTCTCTCACACCCTCCATCCATCCTCATCCACCATGTCCTTCGTCCAACTCAACTTTCCCTTTCCCGTCAGTTTGCTGCTCTCCGAGGCGCGTCACATCGTCGCCGCGGCCAAGGACCCGGCACACCGGCAGGCCATCACGCCGCGGCTCATCAACCGGATCCCGGATTTCATTGAAGAAACCGAGTTGCTCATCAGCACGGTCGAGAACAGCGGCATCCCGCTCGGCGGCGACCCCTCGAAAACCGCGGCGGTCGGCGGCGGCTTGAGCAGCGATCTCGATGACCTCGTCCATCGCATGAATGACCTGGTGCGCGGTGCCAAGAACAGCGCGCGCCTCGCCTTCGCCGGCGACGCCGCCAAGCAGCGCGACGAATTTCAAGTCGGCATCAACAAGCCGAACAACCTCGCCGCGGTGCTGGCGCGCGCGAAGATCATCGCCAAGTCCGCCGCGGAGTCGCACAACGCCGGGACGCTGGCTTTTGAAGGCTGGCTCTCGGCGGACACCGACGAGTTGAACGAAATCGTCACCAAGCTCGAACGCATGGACACCGTGCAGGAAGCCGGCCAGACCGCGCGGGTGCGCACCACCGGCGACCAGAACGCCGACGCCAACATCCTCTACGGCGACGTGCGCACGATCCAGAACGCCGCCGCGCTGGCTTTTCCATTGACGGGTGGGAACCCGGCGAACAAAGCGGTGCGCGAGAAATTCCGCATCGGCATCTTCCCGCCGGCGCAGCCGACGCAAGCGACGGGTGCCAAGTAGGGGTGCCGCGTTCTTGCATTTCGCGGGTGGATGGCGACCTCCGGGCGCCATTAGATAGGCGCGCAGAGCCTCTGAGATTCTTCTCGGCTGCGCCGAAAAATCATGGCGCCCGGAGGTCGCCATCCACCCACGAAGGGAACCGCGGCCCGTCCGTTTTCTTTCCGGGTTGCCAACGTGGCGCGGCTTTGTCATAACGCGCCCGGTTGCTCCTACCGGCTTTGTCG
>CAXTRS010000369.1:0-2205 GCA_964246635.1 uncultured Chthoniobacterales bacterium
GAGCGCGTGGAAAATTTCGGTGCCGCAACGCAGCGCTTCGCGAAAGCTCGGGAATTCGCGCGGCATGACCATGAACTCCTGGAAATCAATCGGCGCGTCCGAGTGCGCGCCGCCGTTGATGACGTTCATCATCGGCACCGGGAGGACCTTCGCGTTTGGTCCGCCGAGGTATTGGAAAAGAGGGACACCGAGCTGGGTCGCGGCGGCGTGCGCGGTGGCGAGCGACATGCCGAGCAGCGCATTGGCGCCTAGCTTCTTTTTGTTCGCCGTGCCGTCGAGGTCGATCATCTCGCGGTCGATGCCGGCTTGGTCGAGCGCATCGCGGCCCGTCAACTCGTCGGCGATCGCTTTGTTCACGCTCTCCACCGCCTTGCTGACGCCCTTGCCGAGGTAGCGGCCTTTGTCGCCGTCGCGCAATTCCCAGGCTTCGTGCTGCCCGGTGCTGGCGCCGCTCGGCACCGCGGCGCGGCCGAGCGCGCCACCTTCGAGAAGGACGTCGGCTTCAAGCGTGGGATTGCCGCGCGAGTCGAGGATTTCGCGGGCGCGGATGGCGGTGATGGTGGTGGGGTTCATGGTTTGTAACGAAGCGATGACGCGAAGGTCTTTGGACAGAATTTACAGAATTAACAGAATTACGGAGCAGAGGGAGTCGGTGGCGGTGCGAACAGGCAGTGCAACTTGAGATAGGTGTTGCTTACCCAATTCTGCCTCTGCCCAATTCTGTAAATTTTGTTAATTCTGTCTAAAAATTCACACGAAGACACGCCGGCAATCATGCCGTTTTGTAAGCACGGATTTCTTGAATCGTCACATCGCGCGGCCCGGCTCCGGCGCCCTCACCGGGCAACGCGAGCGTTTCGCCGGCGCGGCGGCCGATGAGCGCCTGGCCGATGGCGGTTTGATACGAAATGATGTGCCGCTCGGGGTCGCCGTCCCACGCGCCCAAAATCGTGTAGGTCTCCGGCTCCGCGCCGTCGGTGGCCGGTTGCACCGTCACCACCGTGCCGATGGAAACCATGCTCAGGTCGGGGTTCTCGAAATTGGTGCCCCGTGCGCGGGCAAGGGCCAGCTCCAGCTCGGCTTTGCGCCGCATGAGCACGGTCTGCATTTCCTTAGCCGCTTTGAACTCGAAGTTCTCGCGCAAATCGCCATAAGAGCGCGCCAGGCCGATCTCCTGGCTGTTCTTCGGAATGTCCTTGTTCACCAGCTTGTCGTATTCCTCCTTGCGCCGCTCCAGGCTCGACCAACTGACAACCAGCGGTTGCTCGGTTTGCCGGTCGCCGCCCCCTCCGAGCAGCGGCGCCAAGCGCGGGTGACTCTTGATGAGCCGGCCCATCAGCGAGCGGCGGTCGAGCTCTTCAAACGCCGGCGACGCCAGGAGCGCGCGACCGATGACGAGTTGCTCGCTCTCCGGCGTCGCCGCCAGCAGCGCCGAGGCGAGTTTGCGGTCGCTGAGCAAGAGGTCGCGCAGCCGTGTGCCGCGCTTCACGTCGCCAAAGCGGTCGCGGTCGAGCGCCGAAAGCGTCGCCCCAAAAACGCGGCCGAGCAACCCAGCGAAGGGTTGCTCGGGGCCGGCGGACGCGGGATCGTCGTGACCGTGCTCGCGACAAAGCCAGAGCAGCATTTCGCACGAAATCGTGTAGTCGCGCATCGACCGGTCGAAGAACGCCGCCGCCTCGCCCGCGCGTCCGCGTTTTTCAAACAACCCGACGATCTCGCCGACCACCCGCGGCTGTCGCGTGTGCGGCAGAAGCGCCAGCGCGCGCGGGACCCAGGCGTTCTCGCTCTCGTCGCCGAACGCACGCGGCAACCCGGCGATCGCGGTGCGCTGGCGGCCGGCCGGCAGGTCGTCGAGCAGCTTGGCCAGTTCCGGATCGCCCCCGCGAAGCAGCGAGGCGAGCGTGGGGACATTGTCAGGCAGCGTCGCGCCCGCGGCGGCGGCGAGGTCGTCCCGCGCGGCCAGCAGATCGATGGCTCGCGCCGGGGCAAGTCGCTGGGCTTGCAGCGCGGCGTTGCCGACGGCCGTCAGCACCGGCAACAGCGCGGAAGGATCGGCTTTGAAAATTTCGACTTCCTTGGAAATCGCCTCGAGCGCGGCGAGTTGATCCTTGATTTGCCGAGCGCCCTGAAAACGTGCCAGCAGTGCCGCCGCGGGGGGGCCCCCCCGCGCCGCGCCCCCCGCCGGGCTCGGGGAGGGGGCGGGGG
>CAXTRS010000369.1:2215-4875 GCA_964246635.1 uncultured Chthoniobacterales bacterium
CCTCGTGCATCGTGATCGGCTCGGTCTTTTTTAGCGGAATCGAAAAACCGCCCGCCGCTTTGAGCGCCCGCTTGCTGGCGCCGTCCCACCAGCGTTTGAACTCCGCTTCGCTGGCGAAAATTTCCGGCGTCAGCAATCCGCCGAGCGCGACTGGCGTGAGCTTGCCGCCGGGCGCATGCTGGAGCGCGAGACGCACGAGCGCTGCCGGGTCTTCGCTTGTCATTTTCTTCACGCCCGCCAGGTCTTCAGCTTTGCGCGCGAGCAGGTGATCGGCCGGGAGCGGCTGCACGGTTTCCGCCGCATAGGCGAGCTTCATCGGGTGACTCTTGCGCGAGCCGAAGTCGATGAGGATCTGGTCATCGTCGGGTCGCCATTCCGCCACCCGCCCGAAGCCCCAGCTTTTGTGCTGACACCACGTGCCGGGCGGCAGCGCTTCGAGAGCGCGCGCAGCGGCGGAGGAAAGTTTTCCGGCGGAAACGAGCGATTGAAGTTCCGAGTGCATGAGGAAGAAAAATAGGGGGATCTGCGGTGTCCACGCCTCGGATGTTCCTCGGAACAGCGGCGGGGCGAGCAACATAGGGGTGTCTCCAGCCTCGGCCAAGAAATTTGTCTGCGCGAGGGCAGGCACTCCCCGTCATGGTCCAAATCGTTGGCGACAAGCCTTCAGGACTGGCCAAAGGACACTGGAAATTTCCTCGCGGCTCGACTTCGCCATTGCCGAACGGCCGGCGATCTGTTCTAAAGCGAAAGAAATTCCGGCATGAAACACGTTCTTTTCTGCTCGCTTTTGCTGTGCTGCGCCACTGCCGCCGCTCGCGCGGACATTCAGGCGCCGCCTGGGGCAGAACAAGGCCCAACCCGCAAGCTCGGCCGCGCAATCAGCAATCTCTTTTCCGGTTTCACCGAAGTGCCGGTGACGATTGCGCAGGTGAACGACGACGAGGGCAACGCGGCCGCGGTGTCCTATGGCGTGATTCGCGGTTTTGGCCGCGGCTTTGCCCGCACCGGGGTCGGATTTTACGAACTGCTCTTCTGGCCGTTCCCGCTGAATAAGAGCACCTACCGCCCGGTGCTGCGCCCGGAGGTGCCATGGATTCTCAGCGGCTATCAGGAGTTTCCGCCCGAGCTGGGGTGGGAAAGCCGCTACGGGTATCCGCGGGCGACCGGGAGCAATTGAGGGGAGGCGGGTGCTGGATGCTGGATTGCCGCCATCTAGCATCCAGCATCCAGCATCTTTTTCTCAGTGAGCGGTCCTTCGACTGAGCTCCTGCGTCCCTCCGCTCAGGATGACAACCGAAGGGGAAAGCGCGCACCACCTGCCGCCGATCACGTTCAGCTCATAACACATCCCCTCAAATTTTTGAATGCTCCCGCGTTTGATCTGTTCATGGATTCCGAACCCCTCGGTGAGCGGCGAATCCTGGACAGACGCCGCCGGCTCGGTCGTTCTCGTCGATGCCATCACCGGCGCGCTACCCGCGCAGGCGACCCGCGTTTGGGCGGCTTGGGACGACGCGAACTGGTGGCTGCGCTTCGATTGCGACGACACCCGACCCTGGGCGACCCTGCGTGAGCGCGATGAACAACTCTGGACCGAGGAAGTCGTGGAAGTTTTCATCGATCCGGTGGGCGACGGCGCGGGCTACTTCGAGATCGAGATCAACCCGCTCGGCACCGTGTGCGACCTCGTGCTACGAAAGGTCGCCAGCGGCTGGCGAAAGGATTTTTCCTGGCACGTCGAAGGACTCGGCGCTCAGGCCAGCGTTCGCCCCGGCGGGTGGTGGGCGGAGCTGGCCATCCCTTTCGCCGCCCTCACACCGGACCTGCCGGAAGCCGGCTCGCTCTGGCGCGCGAATTTTTTTCGCATCGACCGGCCCGGTGGCATGGCTGGCAGCACGGCCGACCGCGCGCTGAGCGCGTGGTCGCCCACCGGCTGGCCAAATTTTCACCTGCCGGAAAAATTTGGGATTGTTGAATTCGTTGCCGGGATTTCCGTCCACCGGTAGCGAGCGCCCGCTTTCTTTTCTTTTCGCGAAAAACCGCCGCGCATTCGGCGCGCTTCCTGCGACATTGGAACGCCGGCGTCCGACGTTTTCAAAGCTCGCTCTATGTTGTTCCCCACCTTCCGCCCGCATTTCACGGCCTGCGCGCTTACTCTTGTGCTCGCCGCCGTCCCTCCGCTCCGGACCATCGCGCAGCAGCCGTCGCCGACCGCGGCCGCCGCCGCTTCCGCCACACCCAAAGACAAAGGGCTGAACTTCTCGATTCCGCTGCCCATCGGCGAGACCACGCGCGAGATCAAAATTCCCGAACGCGGCCCGACCGGGCAGGCGATCTCCCAACTCATGGCGGTGTCGGCCAAGCGCCTGGATGAAGATCGCGTCATGATGGAAAAACTCGTCATCGACCTCTACAAGCCTGACGGCCGGTCCGACTATCGCATCGCGCTGCCGACCTCGGTGTTCAACCTCAAGACGCGCATCATTCAGAGCGACGAACCGGCGAGCATCTCCACGCCGGACTTCGAGCTTTCCGGCGAAAAAATGCAGTTCGATACGGCGGCGCGCACCGGCAAGTTCACCGGCTGGGTTTACATGAAAATCCACAACGCCAAGGACCTCGCGGCCGGCAATGGCGGCAATGCGAAGGAGAAAGGCAAG
>CAXTRS010000370.1:0-4872 GCA_964246635.1 uncultured Chthoniobacterales bacterium
CCGCCACCCCGAGCGCGACCGCGTAAGCGGCCCACGCATAAACCGTCGGCTGCGCGGCCAGCGGCAACAGCCAGCCGCTGGCCGCAGCCACGAAGCGCGGCAACAAGTGCAGGTAGCCCGCGTAGGGCGTCACGATGGCGCGAAGACCGGTCTCGTAATTCCCTTGAAAAAAAATGACGCCGTCCTCCTGCCAGAATTGCGATTGGAGCAACGCCTCGGGGCGACGGTAGAAGAGCGCGACCGCAACGAACCCCAACGTGATCCACCAAGCGCGCTGGCTTACCGCGTGCGAGTCCCAGTGGGTCGCCGCAGTCGACACCTCGCTGGGTGAGGCAGCAAAACTCGAAACGTCGTCGCGCGCGGAAATTCCCACTCCTCATCGACTCGCGGGTTCCCCGGCGTTTGACAAGTCGAAACACGGTCGCGTCACGGGCGCTCCACGAGTTCGGCGTCGCCCCAGATGCACCAGTCGGCATAATCGTTGCCCGCCGGGCCGGCGGCATTTTCGAGCACGAGGTCCACGCGCTGGCCGGCATATTTCGAGAGGTCCACCTCGAAAGAGTTCCAAGTTCGCTCGGCGGGATGGGCGATTGGATTGAGGTAACGCTCGCCGACGATTTCCGTCGCGCCGTCTTCCGCGCACACGCTCACGCGAAAGACCGCACCGTCAGCGCCCGCTTCCCCCCACACGTGCGGATGAATCGTCACCGCGCAACGAAAGCGCGGACGTTCGCCGAGTGGAAGCTGCGGAAACGTGATCGCGGTCGGCGGATTCATCCAGATCGAGGGCTTCGACACGCCGTTCACCTCGATGGGCACCCCGAGATTGGGGCGGTGGTCTTTGACATGGGCGAGTTGCGCACCGCGCAGCAGCGCGGGATCGGTGAGCGCGATGACCGCGCCGCCGTCCGACTCCCGCCTGGCCGCGGGCAGTGCGCTCAACTCGCGGTCGGTCTCGGCGAAGACTGTCCGGGCCAATCCGGCCAGCGCAGGCGAGCGGCGCTTCATCTCTTCCCACAGCGACGGTGAAATCCTGGCCGGCGCGATCCAGTTCAGGGGCATCCCGGCAGGCAGTTGGCGGGAGCGGCGCAGCAGCTTCTCGTAAGTGCGCAGCGGGTAAGTGAACACGACGAGCCTCTGCATGGGCAAGTCGGGCAGCGGGAGTTGCGCCGCGTGCAACTCGCCGGTCATGGCGACGATGTCGCGCCAAACCCTCTCGTGGGAAAGGGTGGAATCCGGCCAGATCTTGGGAGCGACACCCTGTTGATAGACCAGGTTGCCCAGCGCGCAGACGCCGGTGAGCAGGGCGCCGAAGGCAGGCGCGAGGGCTCGGTCGCGCCACCTCAGGTGCGACACGAGACTGCCCAGCGTGCCACTGAGCAAAACCGCCAGCGGCCACAGGTAGCGCGTGCCGAGCAGGTAGCCGATCCACTGGTCGCCTCCCCAGACGCGCAAGGCGATCAGCAGCACGCCGATGCCGAAAGCGGCCAGCGAGAAAACGTGCCAGCAGAGTCGCCCGAGCGCGTGGCGGTTATCGTCGCCGTCGCCCGCCCGCCAATCCCGCCAAAGCTGGCAGGCATAGAGCAACGCCAGCAGGACGACGCCAGCGCCGTAGGGCCATTCCTGGGCCAGGAGATCGCCGCGCGGCATGGCCCAGGCATTCGGACTCCAAAGCGAGCGCCCACACGCGAAAACGCAGCAGGAAACATAGCCGAGACCCTGGATGAACAACTCCAGCGGGCCGCCGGCGAACCCGGCGCGCGGCGGTCCCGGCCGCCCGGCAAAAATCATCATGCCGCCGTGCGCAAGGGCGAGCGCCACGGCGCTGCCGCCCAGCAGCGCGAGCCGGCGCCGATACGCCGCCGACGCCCGGCGCACGCGCGCCGCGCCGAGCAACACGGCGACGACCGCGACGTAGCCGGCCATCGTCGCCAGCCCCAGGCCGAGGCAGTGCAGCGAGCCGTAAGCAAATGCCAGCGCCCAACCCAGCGCCCGCAACGAAGCCTCGCCGCCGCCCGCCTGCCCGTCCAAGGCGCGACCGATCCAGAGCAGACTCAACGTGGTCGTCGTCGCCCAGAGGATTTGCATGCCCATGAATGGCCAGGGCACCAATTCGATGAGCAGCGGCGAAAGCGCAAAAAGCGAAGTCAAGCCCAGTTGAAACCAGCGTCGCCCGGCACCGCTCAATCCGAGCCAGGCGGCGGCCTGTCCCCAGAACGCGAGCGCGGCGGCGACGAAAAAAGAGAGATAGATCAATTGCCGCAATCGCCACGGCGCCTCCGCCGGCCCGAAAAGCGTCGCGCAGACGAGTTCCACGTTGAAAGCAAGCGGCGTGTAATGCCCGCTGTAACTGCGCGTGAAACGCGTGGCGGCAAACCCCAGCCACTCCCCCGGGCTGTTCGCGCCGCGGTTGAGATAGATGCCGCTCTCGGCCCGCAGCAGGCTCAGCGGCAGCCGGCCATACACGAGGTAACAGGCTGCCAGGATGCCCGCCGCCAGCAGAAGCCGTCGCGCCCAGGGGTGGATCGTCCGCGGGGAGGAGGTCATCGGCGTTCGACCAGCACGACATCGCCCCAGATGCACCAATCGCCATAGTCGTTGCCGGCAGGACCGGCGGTGTTGTCCAGGACGAGATCGACCTTGCGGCCGGCGTATTTCGATAAATCGACCTCGAAGAGGTTCCAACACCGCTCCTGCGGACGCCCGGTGGGATTCAGGTAACGCTCGCTCAGAATGACGGTCTCGCCGTTCACCCGCACCCCGACGCGAAAGACGGCGCCGTCGGCGCCGGCGCTGTTCCAGATCAGCGGATGGATGGCCACGGCGCAACGCAGACTGGTGCGTTGCCCGAGTTGCAGAGCGGGATATGTGAGCGCGGTCGGCGGATCGATCCAGATCGAGGGCTTCGTGACGCCGCCAACGTCGATGGGCACCCCCAGGTTGGGTTGATCTTTGACATGATCGAGCCGGACGCTTCTCAGCATGGGCGGGTCGGTCAACACCGCGATCACCATGCCATTCCTTGCCTCCCGCACAGGCACCGTCGTGCCGGCGCGCAACGCGCGGTCGGTGTCCACAAAGATCGTCTGGCTCAAATGGGTCAACGACGGCGAGCGCTGCTTCATCTCCTCCCACGAAGCTGCGGAAAGCGTGGCGGGCTCGACCCAGACGAACCCGGCTTTGGGCAGAAGTCCACGCGAGCGCCGCAGCAGCGATTCGTAGGCGCGCAGCGTGGTCTGGAACTCGCCGAGGCGCTGCATCAACAAATCCGGCACGGGGAGCTGCGCCGCTTGCAATTCGCCGGTCATGGCGACGAGTTCGCGCCAGACGGCTTCGTGCGACAGCATGGAGCCCGGCCAGAGCGCCGGCGCGATCTGGCGTTGATAAACGAGGTTGCCCGTCGCGCAAACGCCGGCGAGCGCGAGACCCAGGGCCGGCGCGGCGAGACGGTCGCGCAGCCGCAGGTGCAGCGCCAGGCTGCCCAGCGTGCCGGCGAGCAGGACCGAGAAGGGCCAGAGGTAGCGGGAGCCGATAAGGTAACCCAGCCACGGCTCGCCTTTCCAGACCCGGCCGGCGATCATCAACACGCCGAAGCCAAAGGCCGCGCAAGAAAAAACGTGGCCGCACAACTGCCCCAAGGTCCGACCGTCGCCGCCGCCAGCGCCCGCCCGCCAGCGCTCCCAAAGATGCCACAAGTAGAGAGACGCAAGGAGGAGGGCACCGGCGCCGTAGGGCCAATCGTGGGCAAGCAGATCGATGTGCGGCCAGGGCCACGCGTTCGGACTCCACAGCGAACGCGCGCAGGCGAAGACCACGCAGGCAACGTAGCCGAGGGTCTGCCCGAGGAGCGCAATAAGGTCGCCGGGCGACCGCGCGCGCGACATCTCCGGCGGCAGCGTCAGAATCATCATGCAACCGTGCGCGACGGCCAGCGCGACGGCGAGGCCGCCCAGGCACACGAGCCGCCGGAAATGAGCCGCCCGCGCCCCCCGCACCCACGCCACGCCGAGCAGCAGGCCGACGACCGCGATGTAACCCGCCATCGTCGCCAACCCCAAACCGAGGCAGTGCAGCGAGCCGTAAGCGAAGGCGAGCGAAATGCCCAGGGCGCGGAACGACACGCCGTCGTCGCCGGCCTCTTCCGCGACGGCTTCCTGCAACCAGCGCAGCGACCACATCGTCATGCCGGCCCAGAGGATTTGCATGCCCATGAATGGCCAGGTCATCAATTCGATGAGCAACGGTGAGCAGACAAACAGTGCGGCGCCTCCGAGTCCCAGGCAGAGCCGCCCGCAAGGTGCCGCGCCGAGCCGCCCGGCGATCGTTTTCCAGAACGAAAACGCCCCCAGGACAAAGACCGAGAGATAGATCATCTGGCGCAGCCGCCACCAGGCTTCGGAAGGCCCGAAAAGCGCCGCCCAGGCGAGTTCGACGTCGAAAGCAAACGGCGTGTAATGCCCGTTGTAGCTGCGCGCGAAGTTCGCGGCGGCGAATCCGAGCAACTCGGCCGCGCTGGCCGCGCCGCGCTCCAGATACACGCCGCTCTCCGCCCGCAGCACACTGATGTGCAGCCGGCCATAAATGAGATAACAGCCCGCCAACGCAGCGGCGGCGAGCAGCAGCCGCCGTGTCCACAGGCTGAGTGGTGAGCGGGGGCTCATGGGCGTTCCACCACGGCCGCATCGCCCCAGATGCACCAGTCGGCGAAATCATTGCCCGCGGGGCCCGGGGTGTTTTCGAGGATCAGGTCCACGCGACGGCCAGCGTATTTCGCCAGGTCCAGCTCGAAGAGATTCCAAGTCCGCTCCTCGGGACGGGCGTTGGGATTGAGATAGCGCTCGCCGACCGGTTCGATCGCGCCGTTTTCCGAGC
>CAXTRS010000371.1:0-4831 GCA_964246635.1 uncultured Chthoniobacterales bacterium
GCCCTGGCCAACCACGTTTTGCTCGGCGGCTACGTCGAGGTTGGCCAGGGCGCGTTTCTTGGCGGCGGCAGCGTGTTTCACCAGCACGTGCGCGTCGGCCGCGGGGTCATCGTGCAGGGGCTGAGCGCGTTCAGCAAAGACGTGCCGCCGTTCACGCTCGCCGCCGAGCGCAATACGGTCGCGGGTCTCAACGTCGTCGGCTTGCGTCGCGGCGGTTTTTCGGCGGAGGAACGCGCCGAGTTGAAGCGGGCGTTCGCGCTTGTTTATGGCAGCGGGTTGAACGTGTCGCAGGCGCTGGAACGCGCGGAGAACCAGGCGTGGGCCAGCCCGGCGGCGCGGGAGTTTTTCGAGTTTATCGCCGGGGCGAAAAAACGCGGGCTGTGCGCCCTGCTGCGCGCGGGGCGTGACGCTGGCGCAGACTGATCGCATGCGCGTTGCGAGTTGCGAAAATGACGGGTGACGAACGGTGTGCCTTTCAGCCCCGGCAGGGGCGACAGAGCCCTAGCCCCGGGTGCAAGCCCGGGGTTGTATCGTTAAAGAACCCCAGCCCCGGCAGGAGCGGAAGAACACCTGCTGCACGAGCCAGCGCGCCAGTGACGCCAAGGTGATGTTCTTACGCCCCTGCCGGGGCTCGGACAATTTTTACCCCTTGCCCCCGGCCCCCGCCGTGGGCTACAGCTCTTACGCCCCTGCCGGGGCTGATGGGAAGCGCTCAGAACCCGCAACGCGCAACGCGCGACGCACACTCCCCATCCCCCTCTTCGGGCCTCGGCATTGTGTTTCCCCTTCGTCCCCGTTTTCCGTGTTGCCATCCCCTCGCCCCCCGGCCTAACCTCGCGCCTTCGGTTTTCGCATGAAGATTTTCGTCACCGGCGGCGCGGGTTACATCGGCAGCATCTGCGTCGAACAAATGCTCGACGGTGGGCACGAGATCGTCGTCTTTGACAACTTTACCGAAGGCCACCGCCGCGCCGTCGATCCCCGCGCGAAACTCATCGAGGGCGAGCTGCGCGAACCCGCCAGCATTCGCGCCGCGCTGGCTGCCGAGAAGCCGAACGCCGTGATGCACTTCGCCGCCAATGCGCTCGTCGGCGAGTCGATGACGAACCCGTCGAAGTATTTCCTCAACAACGTCTATGGCGGCGTGAACTTGCTCGATGCCATGATCGCCGCGGACGTGAAGAAGTTCGTCTTCTCCTCGACCTGCGCGACCTTCGGCATGCCCGAAGAAGTGCCGATCCACGAAGGCTTGCCGCAGAAGCCGATCAATCCTTACGGCGAGTCGAAGCTGATGTTTGAAAAAGTGCTCCGCTGGTATGACGAAATCCACGGCTTGCGCTTTGTCAGCCTGCGCTATTTCAACGCCGCCGGGGCGAGCGAAAAATTCGGCGAAGACCATCGCATCGAGACGCACCTCATCCCCAACGTGCTCAAAGTCGCGCTCGGCCAAAAAGAGCACGTCGAAATCTTCGGCACCGATTACCCGACGCCCGACGGCACCTGCATTCGCGACTACATCCACATCATCGACCTCGCGCAGGCACACATTCTCGCGCTCGGCCGCGAGGGAAGCGCGTTTTACAACCTCGGCACTGGCGGGGGCAATTCGGTGAGCGAAGTCGTCGAAGTCTGCCGGCGCGTGACCGGTCGCAAAATTCCCGTCGTCGCCCAGGCGCGCCGCCCCGGCGACCCGCCGCGCTTGATCGCTTCCTCCGCCAAAATTCAGAAAGACCTCGGCTGGCAGCCGCGCTTTCAGTCGCTCGACAAAATCGTCGAAAGCGCCTGGGCGTGGCACCAGAAAAATCCGCACGGCTACGGAGACTGAGGGGAGAATGGTTGAAGGATGAAGGATGAAGGATGAAAAAAGATTGGTGCAATCAAGTGGCGCGAAATGAGTGGCCGGAGAAGCGCGGCGGCATCTCCGGGCGAGCCATTTTTTGCGCCGTCGCTGCTGCCTTCATCCTTCATCCTTCATCCTTCATCCTTGCCCAGAGCAGCACGCTCACGCCGCCGCCGACCGTCACGCCGCAAGCATCGGTAGGCTTCGGCGGCGGTGGCGCGTCGCGCGGCAACGTTGACACCACCGGCCCGATCGACATCACCGCGGAGGGCGGCACGAACTACGTCAACCGCGTCGCCACGGCGCGCGGCAACGTGAACATCAAAACGAACGACGCCTCGATTTTCTCCGACTTCGCGGAATACAACCTCGACACCCAGGAGGCCGTGCTCGTCGGCAACGTGCGCATCTACCGGCTCGACACCGTGTTCGTCGCCGAGCGCGCGATTTACAATTTCAAAACGAAGGCGATCCGCGCGCTCGATTTCTCCGGCGGGCGCGACCGCTACTACTTCAGCGGCACCAGCGGCTTCTCGCCCGGCGCCGGATATGAATACAGCGCCGAACACGGCTCGTTCACCACGCACGATTCCTCCAAGCCCGACTACCACGTCACCGCGCGCCGGCTGCGGATTTATCCCGACGACCGCGCGATTTACGTCGGCTCGACGCTCTATGTCGGCCAGACGCCGGTCTTTTATTTCCCCTATTTTTATCAATCCCTGAATCGCCAGAGCGGCTACCGCGTGGTGCCGGGATATTCGAGTGACTACGGCGCGTATCTGCTGCTCGGCGTCACCTTCCCCATCGCGGACAAGTTCACAGGATTAGTGCGCTTCGACTACCGCACGCTGCGCGGGGCCGCCGCCGGGATCGACCTCGAATACAACCCGCGGCTGAAATCGAAGCCCTCGCACGACGGCACGAACCTCCCCTCCTACGCGAGCAGCAACAATCCGGGCCAGGCCGCCGCGACGCCGTCTGCATCGACGAACACGGAGGGCCGCGGCCTTTTCGATCTCGGCCGCTTCGGCGACTCGACGACCGTCGGTCGCAACGCCGGCGACAACGATCGCGGCGGCGACGACGTCAATCTCATCGGCAGCTTCGCGCCGACCGGCGACGCGCTCAGCCGCGAGATTCGCGCGAAAGAAGGCGCGAAGCTCATCACGTATTTCGCCA
Organism: uncultured Chthoniobacterales bacterium; assembly: GCA_964246635.1. GTDB lineage: Bacteria > Verrucomicrobiota > Verrucomicrobiia > Chthoniobacterales > SZAS-18 > JAFAXH01. The sequence continues at coordinate 3,023 of CAXTRS010000371.1, forward strand.
AGGACGACAAGCCCGACCTCAACCGCACCAGCCTCGTGCGCACGCCGACCAGTCCGGAACGCTATCGACTCGACCTCGCCGCGTCGCACTTCTTTACCGACGATCTCACGCTGAAGGTCAACATCGACAAACTCAGCGACCGCTACCTGCTCCAGGACTTCTACCAAGCTGAGTTCACCCGCGACCCGGTGCCCGACAACGTCGCGTTCCTTACCTATCGCAAGCCCGACTTCGTCGTCACGCTGCTCGCCCGCGCGCAGGTCAACAATTTCTTCAACACCACCGAGCGCCTCCCCGAGCTTTCGCTCGAAGTCCCGCGTCACCCGCTCTTCGCCGGCTCGCCGATCCACTACGAAAGCGAGAACAGCGCCGGCTACCTGCGCCGCGCGTTCTCCAACGACAACCTGCTCCCGAACTACGCCGCGTATCGCCTCGATACCTTCCACCAGTTCACCTTCCCGAAAACCTACTTCAACTGGCTGAGCGTGACTCCGCGCCTCGGTTTCCGCGCGACCTACTACTCACGCTCCGCCCCGGATTCCACCCGCGCCTTCAACCTGCTCTCGGCGAGCGAGGACGATCTGTTCACCCTCTTCAACCAGCGCCCGCCGCCGGCGCCCGGCTCCAACGATTTCCTGCTCCAGCAGGAGGCGCTGCAGGCCCGCCGCGAGTTCGACCCCGGCAACGGCATTTTCCGGCCGGTCATCAACACCGGCGTCGAAGCGTCGTTCAAAGTCTCGCGCGTCTTTCCCGCGGTGCAGAGCCGCCTGCTCGGGCTCGACCGGCTCCAGCACGTCGTGCAGCCCTACGTCAATTTTTCCTACATCGAAGACTTCGGCGTCGGCAGCCGCCGGCTTCTGCCGTTCGACCGGCGCATCGCCACGACCCAGCTCGACCCGATCGACTTCCCGCAAGTCACTACCATCGACAACATCGACGAAGGCGCCTTCGCGCGGGTCGGCGTGCGCAACCGCTTTCAAACCAAGCGCGACGCGCTGACCTTCAACTGGCTCGAAGTCGATACCTTCTTCCAGGCCAACATCGTCAACCCCTATGGTCCGCGCCGGCTCTCGAACGTTTTTAACCAGCTCACCTTCCGCCCTGTGCCTTGGTTCACCTTGAACCTCGACGCGCAGTTCCCGCTCTTCGACACCTCCACCGGCACCGGCCAGCGCACCAATCTGGCCACCGGCAGTTCGCTCACCGACCTGCTCAACGGCGCCACGCCCAACCGCTCCATCGGCGGGTTCACCGAGGTCAACACCGCGCTGAACTTCCAGGTGACGAGCAATCTCGAACTCGAAATCTCCCACCGTTTTCTGGAGAACAATCCGTTCTTCGCGAACTCGAACCTCCTGCGTTTCGGCGCCTACTACCGCTTCGACCACAACTGGGCCGCCGGCTTCACCGAGCGCATCGAATTCTCCGACCGCGTCGTCGAAGCGCAGAGCTACACGCTCTACCGCGACCTCACGAGCTTTGTCGCCAGCTTCGCGGTCACGGTGCGTAACAACACCAACGCCACCAAGAGCGCCAACAACGACTACGGCGTCTTGCTCAACATCACGCTCAAAGACTTCCCGCGCCTGAACCTGCCCGTCGGCTTCGACGTGAACTCGCTCGAGAACCAGCTCAGCGGGAACTGAGCGACGAACGCCAAGCGCACGCGCGCAGGCAAGCCATCCCCGCCGAAGATTTCGCCGGGTTTGCTGCCGACGACGATTTTGATAATGGGTCAGTTTGATTTTTCTCGTGCGCGTTTTCTGCCGGGTAGGGTGGGCGTCCCGCCTGCCGCGGCGGGCGTCTCGC
>CAXTRS010000372.1:0-4829 GCA_964246635.1 uncultured Chthoniobacterales bacterium
AAAATAGCCCACGGCTCACGCCGTGGGCTATTTTCTTTCGCCCCTGCCGGGGCTGAAAGGCGCGTCATTCGTTCTTCGTCCTCGTCACTCCACGGTCGTCGCGTTGAGATACTGCCGCGTCACCCGGCTCGTTAGTCCGGTGAAGATTTCCCACGGAATCGTGCCTGAGCGCGTCGCCAACTCGCCGGCGGAAATTTCTTCGTCCTTTTGGCGTCCGAGCAACACTGCTTCCTCACCGGGTTCAACGACGCGTCCATCCGCCGCCTCCAGCGCGCTCGCGTCGGCCATCACCTGATCCATCGTCACCCGTCCCAGGAGCGGACAACGCCGGCCACGGATGAGCACGGCGGCGCCGGTGTTGGAAAGGTGTCGCGGGTAGCCGTCGCCGTAACCGGCGGCCAGCGTGGCCACGCGCGTCGGCCGCGGCACGATGAACGTGCGGCCATACGAAACGCCCCAGCCTTGGGGCAGCTCGCGCACCAGGGTCACGCGCGTCTTGAGCGTCAGCACCGGACGCAGCGTTTTTTGAAAATCCGCCAGCGGCGAGGCGCCGTAGAGCATGAGGCCGGGACGCACCACGTTGCACGGGCGCGCCAGCGGATAGCCGAGCAGGCCGGCGCTGTTTTGCGCGTGCAGCCGGCCGTTCGCCAGCGGCGGCGAATCATCGGCGACGAGCAATTCGACAAAACGGCCGAGTTGCTCGCGGGTGAACGCGGTCTCTTCGTCCGGCACCGGCAGGTGCGTGACCACGCCGCGCAAGCGCAGCGCGGGCAGCGTCGCCACGAGAGCGCGCAACTTTGGAAAATCGCGCTCGAGAGCGCCCGAGCGACCCATGCCAGTATCGACTTCGATCTCAACCTCGAACGGCCCTTCGCCCTTCTGCTCGCGCTCGGCGACGCGGGCGTATTCGGCGGCCTCGGCGGCGGTGGACAGCCACGGCACCAGGCGGCGGCGGACGATTTCCTCACGCTCGTCCGGCAACGCGGGCGAGAGCAGCGAGATCGTGGCTTCGCGCATGATCGCCGCCGGAAGCTCCTCTTGCAGCGTCGCCGCCTCCGCGACGTTTGCCACGCCGAAAAGCCGCACGCCCGCGCCGAGCGCCAGCTCGCGCGCCACCGGCACCATGCCGTGGCCGTAGGCGTCGGCCTTCACCACGGCCATCAGCGCGGTTTCCTCCCCCACCCGCGCACGGGCGACCTCGACGTTGTGACGCAACGCGCTGAGGTCGATCTCGGCCCAACAGCGGGAAGGAGGAGCAGGCGCGGAGGGCATGGGGATCGCAGCGAACGCAGGAACCGCTGCACTGGTAGCGCGATTTTGCGTGCGCTGCACTTCTCTGTCGTTCAGCGCGCCTTCGGCAGCGTGATCGTCGGCGCGCGCAGGTAGATCGGCGCCAGCGCAGTCCCGGGGGGCGCGATTTCGCCCGTTTCCAGCCGGCGGCTCAATAGGCGCGCGGCGTCGGGCAAACAGACCGCTGGGAGAGCGACGGTTTCGGGTAAATCGTGGAGTTCAGCGGTATCGGCAAACACCGGCCAGTCGGGCTCCGCCGCCAGGCGCGCCCCCACGCTGACGGCATCGAGCAGCTCTGGCCCGAGCACGGGTCGTCGGTCGCGGACGGCGGTGTAGTAAAACATCCCGCGACGCGCGTCGCCGAGGGCATGAAATGCGCGCGCCTCCGTCGCCAACGCCAGCGGCGAAGGCCGGCCGCCGAGCCCCGCACCCGTCGCCAGTGCCAGACCCGAGGCCGCCGCCACGGCGAGCCGCACGCCGGAATACGAACCTGGCCCGAGGCCGACGAGGATTTCTTCCAATCGCGCGGCCTGTTCGCCGTCGTCCGGCTGGGTGATCGCGATGCGCCGCATCGCTTCCTCCAAGGCGGTGAACAACGCGCCGCCCTGTCCGCGGCCGGTTGGGAATTCCGCGCGCCAGATGGCGGTGACGGCGGCACTGTCGGCGGCGGAAAAGCCGAGCGCGACGGAGCCGCGCGTGCTGGAAGTTTCGATCGCCAGAATCATCGCCTCGTTCGCACCCGTCCCAGTTCAAATCATCGCCGCAGCCGGCGCGCCGCCGGCGACGATTTCGCGGCGACTATCCATGCCGTCATCGTTCTCGGGAAGGCGAAAGTAATACCATTGTGCATCAGCCGGCAGCAGCGCGGGAAATCTGTCCGCCCACTCGATGACCGTCACCGCGCCATGGTCATCGAAGAATTCCTCCAAACCGAGCGCGGCCGCTTCGGTGGCGGTTTCGAGCCGGTAAAAATCGGCGTGGTTCAGCGTCAACGCTCCGCCGCCCCGGTATTCGTGCAGAATCGTGAAGGTTGGGCTCGTCACGCTCCCGTCAGCGAGACCGAGACCCGCAGCCAGTCCCTTGACGAATTGCGTCTTGCCCGCGCCCAGCGGCCCAACGAGCGCCAGCGTCTCCCCGCCACGCAGACCGGCGGCCAGCGCGCGCGCGAAATTCGCAGTCGTGGCTGGATCAGTGGAGACGAACATAAACCCAAAAAAATCTCGCGCAGAGACGCAGAGACGCAGAGTTTTTTAGACAGAATTTGCAGAATTAACAAAATTTCCTGAGAAGGCGCGCCGGCGTTATCCTCGGTCTCACCAATTCTGTAAATTCTGTTAATTCTGTCGGAAAAGTCCGCCGCTTTTTTCCTCCTCTGCGTCTCTGCGCCTCTGCGCGAGGTTTTCCGTTGGCTTCATCCACGCCGGAAGTGGTCGAAGCCGCCCGCCTCTGGTGCTGTCGCGAAGGACGTCTCTACCAACTCGCCGATGCAAGTCAGCGCCAGCTTCGGAAAGCGACGGCGCCACGCACGCTCCAACCCAGCGACGTGTCGAGGATGGAGGGAGAAGAGCAATTCGTAATCTTCGCCGTCGTTCAACGCGGCGTCCGCATCGTTGCAGCAGTCCGGCGCGAGCGGCAGCGCCGCGCGGTCGAGCCGCCAGCCGAGGCCGCCACTCGCGCGGGCAAGTCGCGGCAGGTCGGCGCCGAGGCCGTCGGAAAGGTCCATCATCGCGCGCACCGGAAAACGCGCTGTCAGCCAGCACGCCTCGTCGAGCCGCGGCCGAAAATCCAGGTGCCGGCCGCTGGCGAACGAGCCGCCGAGCGCGCCGGTGACGAACAGCCGGTCGCCCGGCCGCGCGCCCGAGCGCCGCACGCACTGACTTCGCGCGATCGTGCCGGACAGAAACACGCTCAGAAACAACGGCCCCGGCGAGCGCGCCGTTTCGCCGCCGACCATCGCGACCCCGAACTCCCGCGCGGCCTTGCCCATACCGGTGTAAACGCGGCGCACGTAGTCCACGGACATCGCGGCGTTCTTTGGGTTCAGCGCGAGCGACACGAGCGCGTGTTCCGGCCGGCCGCCGCCCATGGCCGCAAAGTCGCTCAACGGCCGGCAGAGCGCCTTCCAGCCCACGCGCTCGGGCGCGGTGTCGGGCAGGAAATGGACGCCTTCGATTACGCAGTCCGTTTTCAACAGCCGCCACTGTTTGCGGTCACCGGGAATGCGGACAATCGCGCAATCATCGCCGGCTTGCGCGCCAGCGATCACGCCGGCGCCAGCCCGCGCCTGGGGCAGCTCGCGCAACCACCCGGCGACGAGCTCGTCCTCGCCGCGAGGCTTGGCGGGCGCTGCCGATGCAGGACGAGACGAGCGCGCAGTTTTCGTTTTCAAAAAAGCGTCCCGTTGCGCTAGGTCCCTCCGCTGCCGCCGAGGCCGAGGATGAGCAACGCGATGTTGAAGCTGTTGAACAGCGCGTGCATCACCACCGGCACCAGGAGCGAGCCGGTGGCTTCGTAGGCCAGCGTGAGACACACGGCCAGCACGAAGAGCGGCGCCATGTTGGGCAGGTGCGCGTGAATTCCGGCGAAGAGCACCGAGTTTAACACCACGCCGGTGCCGGCGCCGAAATAGCGTCGAAAAACGGGATACAGATAGCCGCGGAAAATGAACTCTTCGAGCAGCGGCGCGACGACCACCGCCTGAAAGATCATCGCCAGTTTCGGCGCTAATTCGGCGCTGGCTTTGAACAAGCGGATCGCTTCCTGTTCCTGACCCGCGGAGAGATGAGAAATCCCGGTGAGTCTTCCAAGTTCCAGGGCGCCGAGCAGCAGCGGATACGCCGCCAGCACAAACCCCGCACTGGCCCAGATGGCTTGCCCCAGCGTGGGTGGCGGCCGCTCGGCCGACCAATGAATGACCGCCGGCGGCGCGAAGCCCAGCGTCTCGGCGATCGGAATGTGCCGCGCGGCCCAACCGGCGAGCAGACCCACCACGAGCAGCCCCTGCAGCATGGTGGTGCTGATGACGGTGTTGATGATTTCAGTCGCGTTCGGCGCCGGCGTCGGCTCGGCGCCGCGCAGGCGCGCATTCAGCAAAAAACCGAGGAGCGTGATCAGGACGATCAGCCCGCTGAGGACCAGGGCGATGCCGGCTTCCGGCGGGCCGAAGCGCTCCGCGCGGACCCGGCCGCGATGGCGCAACGCGCGCAGGAACAGGCGCCCGTAAAAGATCGCGCAGAACGCTTGCACGCCGGTCCAGAACAGGCGCATGCGCCAGTCCAGCGTTGCCGCCGCAGCCTCGGCGGCGGAGGTGGCGGCGGTTTCCACCGGCGGCGCGGCGGGCGTGGTGATACCTAGAAGGGCGAGGTCAACAGCAAAGCCGAAGCGAAGCGGCGACGGAATGGAGAGAAGAAACCACATGAGGAACGCAGCGCTGCACTGTGAGCGAGGAGGCTGCGCGGCGCAATGAGTGGCTGAGCTGGGTTATTGTCTTAACTTGACCGCCCGTTGTGCAGAGGCGGCTCGGCTTGCCGCCTCTGCAC
>CAXTRS010000373.1:0-4819 GCA_964246635.1 uncultured Chthoniobacterales bacterium
GAAAAGGAGTGGGTGCGAGCGGCTTCCTGCCCTCCTTCTGACTCCTAACTCCTGACTTCTTCTCTTCCTTTGCGACCTTTGCGGCCTTTGCGTGAGGCTTCTTCTTTTCCACGCCACCAGCGCGGTATCCCGATGGCGCTCGGAGATCGCCATCCACCGACGCGGCACCGACACGCAAATGCCCTTGGTTCCAGCCGGCAGCGGGCGTATGTTGCGCGTCCCGTTTTCCTTAACGCCACGCCCGCCGCTTATGCCCGACCAACCCGCCGACGAACGCAATGCCGCCGAAGACCCGGCCGCCGGAGACCACGCACCCCACGCCGTCGAAGGCAAGCCGATGACGGAGTTGGAGCGCATCCGGCACTCCTGCGCGCACGTCCTGGCGACGGCGATTCTCAAGCTCTGGCCCGAGGCGCAATTCGCCGCCGGCCCGCCGGTGGAGAACGGCTTTTATTACGACGTCGAACTGGGGCACCGCATCACGCCGGAAGACTTCGAGAAAATCGAGGCGGAGATGAAAAAGGAGACGAAGGCGAACCACGTCTTCGAGCGCGTCGAGGTCTCGCGCGACGAAGCGCTCGCGCTGGCGGAAAAAGGCGCGCTCGCCGCGCTCGGCGAACGGCCGGGCGGGCCGAGCAAGTTCAAGCTCGACATCGTGCAGAACATCCCGGCCGGCGAGAAGATCACGCTCTATCGCAACGGCGAGTTCACCGACCTCTGCGCCGGCCCGCACGTCGCACGCACCGGGAACATCGGCGCCTTCAAGCTCACGCACGTCGCCAGCGCCTACTACAAAGGCGACGAGAAAAACCCGCAGCTCCAGCGCATCTACGGCACCGCGTTCAAGAACCGCACGCAGCTCGACGAATATTTCGCCATGCTGGAAGAGGCGAAGAAGCGGGACCACCGTAAGCTGGGCAAGGAGCTACAACTTTACACCATCGACGAAGACGTCGGCCCCGGCCTGGTGCTCTGGCTGCCGCGCGGCGCCGCGATCGTCGAGGAACTGGAGAAGCTGGCAAAGGAAACCGAGTTCCAAGCCGGCTACCAGCGCGTGCGCACGCCGCACATCGCGCGGGAGAACATTTATCTCACGAGCGGGCATTTGCCTTACTACGCGGATTCTATGTTTCCGCCGATGGATCTTGTCGATGATACTGAGGTGAGAAGCTTGCAGGTGATACGAAAGCAAGGCTCGGATGTTGCAAACAGGAATAAGAGAGAGCAACTCATTGAACAATTCGGCAGTGAGCAGGCTGCGCGTGATATTATATTCCACGCATCAGTCCTCGGTTCGGAGGCCACGCTGGCAAGTTTATCTGAGGACAAACAGCGTTGGTTCACCGCGTTAGCGTTTGAAAATCTGGCCAATTACGCTTCCGAAATCTTCGCTGAAAAGCCAGATCGCTATTACCTCAAAGCGATGAACTGTCCGCACCATCATAAGCTCTTCGGAGCGGTGCCGCGCAGCTATCGCGACCTGCCGTTGCGGCTCGCGGAATACGGCACGAATTACCGCTACGAACAATCGGGCGAACTCTTCGGCCTGATGCGGGTGCGCTGCTTAACGATGAACGACGCGCACATCTACTGCACGCGAGAGCAGTTCGAGGCGGAGTTCAACGCGGTGAACGAGATGTATCTGAAATACTTCAAGCTCTTCGGTATCGAGCAGTATGTCATGCGCTTCTCCACCCACGATCCCGCCAAGCTCGGCCAGAAGTTCGTGGACGAACCGGAACTCTGGCGGGAGACCGAAGAGATGGTGCGCAACGTCCTCAAGACTTCCGGCATCAACTACGTCGAAGTCCCCAACGAAGCCGCCTTCTACGGACCGAAGATCGACGTGCAAGTCTGGAGCGCCATCGGCCGCGAGTTCACCATCGCGACGAACCAAGTCGATTTCGCCGTGCCGAAGCGTTTCGACCTGACCTACCGCACCGCGCAGAACACCGACGAAACCCCGCTCTGCATCCACCGCGCGCCGCTCGGCACGCACGAGCGCTTCATCGGTTTCCTCATCGAACACTACGCCGGCAACTTCCCGCTCTGGCTCGCGCCGGAACAAGTGCGCGTGCTGCCGCTGCTCTCCGGCGCGGACGACGAAGAATCGCTCGTGCAATACGCCAAGAGCATTCACCACGAACTCCGCGCCGAAGGCGTGCGCGCCGAGATCGACCTGACGACGGATAAGATCAACGGCAAGATCGCACGCGCCGAACAGATGAAAGTCCACACCATGCTCGTCGTCGGCCGCCGCGACCAGGACGCCGGCAACGTGAGCGTGCGCGTCCACGGCAAGGGCAATCTCGGCGCCAGGCCGCACCGCGAAGTGATGACGGACCTGTTCGCGGCGATCAAGGAGCGGCGGGCATGAGATGACTTTATGGATGCCGAAGCCTTCATCCGGTGGGCCTTGGATGACGCGCGCAACGTCGAGGAGCGTTACACCGTCGAGTTGCTCGTCGAGGATGCGCTTCGCATCTGGAATGTCCGACACAAGACCGGCTATCACGAGCCTTGGGAAAAGAAACGCGCGCGCAACCGTCAGCGCCATCTCAATCCCGCTTATGATCCACGCTATTCACCGGAAGCCCTGAGCCGGGCGGTGGAAGTCCTCGCGGAACAGAAGAGTTGGACGCCCCACGTCAGCAGCTACGACTCGCGGCCTATCCGCGATCTCGGCGCCCTGCGCTTTCTGCCGCGACTGGAGGAGGTCAAGCTCGATGGCGAAATCGCGGACCTTTCTCCAGTGGCGGACCTGCCGCGGCTGCGCGTGCTGCATTTCGGCAGCACGGAATGCACAGACTTTCGCCCGCTGGCGCGCTGCCGGGCGCTGCGCGACCTGACGATCTCCCTTGGCTTCCCCGGCGCTTATTGGCCGGAGATCGCGGGGCTGGAGAAGCTGGAGGAACTGGAAACGTTTGCGTTGAGCGGCAACCTGCTGCTGTTCCCGCCGGGGGTGGTCTGGCCGCGGGTGCGGGTGGGCACGCTCTCGTGCGGTCCGCTGGCGGCGCGCAGCGTGCGCGATCTGCCGCAGTTTCCGCTCTGCGAATTCCTGACGCTCGGTGGGGTCGAGCGGCTGGACGGCATCGAGGCGTTCCCGCGGCTGCGCAACCTGACGCTCCAGGGGCCCGTGCGGGATTTCTCCCCGCTCGTCGCGCTCACCGAGCTGACGTGGCTTGCCTACAGCCACGGGCAGCCGCGCGATGTTGCGCCCCTGGCGCGGCTGCCGCGGCTGCGCTACGCCAGCTTTGAGAGCAAGCACAATTACGGACTCGACACCTCGCCGCTGCGCAATTTTTCCCCGCTCTCCGCGTCGCCGACCTTGCGGGAATTCCGGGTAAAAGGCTGCCCGCCACTCGACATGGAGGTGGCCGCCATCAACGCGGCACTGCCGCCTTGGGACCCGCTCTTTCTTGCCGAGACGCCGCGGGAGGTGCCGGCGACGTTGCGCATGATCGTGTCCCGCGCTTTGCCGCAACGACACTCGCCGCATCGCGAACCGGGGGAGCCCGAGTTGGTCGATACCGGTCTGCGCGCGTGCGAGGGCACGTGGGTCGGGGGCTTCGTGGGGCGGCTCATCACGGAGCGGATCGGGCATGCCGACTGGGGCGAGGCCTCGGCCAGCGGCGCATACCACAGCTTTTTTGTGACGATCGAATCTTACGAAACGGTCGAGCGGCTGCCGGATATTCTCGAAGCGATGCGTCAGGCGCTGGCGCGGCTGCGGGCGGATTACGAGGCCGATTTCATGATCTCCCTGCGAGTGCCACCGCCAAAGCCGACCCCCGCGCAGGCGAAGCTGTTGCAAAAATTTCAGGACGAGCAGGAGGAAGCGGAATGGGAGCGCGACCGAACCGAGCGGGCGGAACATCTCGAACGGCTGCACCTTTATGAACTGAGCAAACAGGAAGGCGACCCGATCGATCCCCAGGAGTTCGCGCCGCCCGAGCCTACGCCTCTGCCGCCCGCCCCTTGGGAGCGCGAGGAGAGCGAAGAGGACGACGAAGAGGGGGGCGATGCGGCGGGAGGTATCGCGGTGAAGAAGAAGAAACCTGAGCCGCCGCCGAGGCTTTACGTCGATGACGAGCATCCGCTCGCCAGCAACTATCGGCTGCTCGGTCATCTCAACCTGCGGGAGGTGTGGTTTTACCCCCATCATCGCGCGCTCGCCGTCCACCTCATGAGACGCGAACCCGATTGGGTCGTCCCGGAGGAGGAACCGGCGGCTGGCTAAGCGGAGCGCAGCCGGGCTGGCTGCGCGATCAAGCCGGCCACGAGCCGGAAGTCGTCGAGAAACCGCGCGGAAGCCGCGGCGCGTGCCTTGGCGGCGAGTTTCTCTCGAATGGCGAGGCTGTCGCGGAAGCTCTTGAGCGCGCCGGCCTGGTCGTTCCCGGCGCGTGGCGCATCGCCGGCCTGGGTGTAGCCGACCGCGAGGTCGCGCTGCCAGCCGGCGTTGCCGGGATCCTTGGCAGCGAGCTTTTCGGCAATGGCCAAGCTGGCGCGAAAGCTCTTGAGCGCGCCGGTCTGGTCGCCTTGCGTGCTTTGCACCCCGCCGATCTTTTTGAAGCTGATCGCCAGGTCGCGCTGCCAATGGAGGTTATCGGGGGCCTTGGCGGCGAGCCGCTCGGCGATGGCCAGATTGTCGCGAAAGCTCGCGAGCGCAGCGGCGAGTTGTCCGCGCGCCAGCAGGATGTCTCCCTGCTGATTCAAGACCACCTAAGTATGCAAGCAAAAGTAACGCGGTTGATGTTCCGGGGTAGGGCGGGCGTCCCGTCTGCCGGCTCGGGCGTCTCGCCCGAGTCATACTCCCAGC
>CAXTRS010000374.1:0-4818 GCA_964246635.1 uncultured Chthoniobacterales bacterium
GTGATGACCTGCCCGCGCCCCTGGCACGTCTTGCAAGTCACCGCCTGACTGCCGGCTTCGGCGCCGGAACCGTTGCACACATCGCAGGCCGCGAGCTTGCGGACTTCGATTTCTTTTTCGACGCCGTTGGCGGCTTCGTCGAGCGTCAGCTCAAGATCGTAGCGCAAGTCCGCGCCCCGCTGCCGGCCTTCGCGGTCGCGTCCGCCGCCAGCGCCGCCGCCGAAAAATTGCTCGAAAATCCCGCCCGCTCCGCCGCCGTCGCCACCGCCACCCGCGCCGGCCATACCGCCGAACATTTCGCGGAAAAGGTCGAACGGATCGTGGAACCCGCCGCGCCCCGCGCCCGCGGTGCCTTGCGCGAAGGCGGCGTGACCGAAGCGATCGTAAGCGGCGCGCTTGTCGGGATCGGAGAGAACGTCATACGCCTCGCCGAGTTCTTTGAAACGCTCTTCCGCTTTTGGGTCGCCGGGATTTTTGTCCGGGTGATACTGCACGGCCAGCTTGCGATAAGACTTTTTCAGCTCATCGCCGTTGGCGCTGCGCTGCACGCTGAGGACTTCGTAGTAGTCGCGTTTAACTGTTGCCATTGAAATCGCGAGCAAACGCTGGGCGCTTGCTCAAAATAGATTGTTGAATTCTTCCACGCTCATTTCGAGCTGACGAATGATCGCGCGTAACGTGCCGCGGTCGATCTGCGAGTGATTCGGCACGACGGTTTGGCTGAAAGGCTTGGTCGCGTCGCAAGATCATGTGGCTGCCGCGCTGTCGCTTGACGTAGAAACCGATTTTCTTGAGTGCCGCGACGACTTCGGCGCCAGACCCACGGGCAACTGTTTGCTCATGTTTCAGACGGCCACGAGCAACGTCTCGAGTTTATCAGGCGGCACCGGCAAGCCGTCTTCTTCCAACGCTTCGATGTAAAGCGCGATGGCTTCTTTGATGTTCGTCACCGCTTCTTCGCGCGTCGCGCCCTGCGTGACGCAGCCGGCCAGGCTCGGGCATTCAGCAATCCAAAAACCGTCTTCACCGGGTCGGAGCACGACTTGTCGCATGAGGATCGTTGGAGCTTGAGGTTCGACTAAGCGCCCGCGCCTTTGGACACGAACACGTTCGCCGCGCGCAGGAGCCGGTCTTTCAATTTGTAGCCGCGGCGGAGCTGGCGGACGACGTGGCCTTCGGGCACTTCGGCGCTCGGTTCCTGGCCGAGGGCTTCGTGCAGGTTGGGGTCGAATTTTTCGCCGGTGGCGTCGATGGGCATGACGCCGGCGTCGCGCAGGAAGTCATCGAGCTGTTTGCTGACCATCGACATGCCGTTGAGGATCGCGGATTCGTCCTTGCCGCCGGCAGCCTGCCGCGCCGCCTGGAGGCCGAGCTCGAAGTTGTCGAGAATGGGGAGCAGACGGTCGAGCAGCGAATTGTTCGCGTAACGGATCGCATCTTCTTTTTCGCGCGCGGCGCGCTTGCGGAAATTGTCGAAATCGGCTTGCGCGCGCAGCGCGAGGTCTTTGTAGCGAACCACCTCGGCTTGCAGGTTGGCGGTCGGGTCCACATCGTCCCCAGCCTCGCTTTCGGCGTCGGCAGGCGACGCGGGCGCGTTGGGATCGAGCGACGCGACGGGGCGGTCCGGCTCGGCCGGGATGGGGTCGGTGACGGACGGGATGGCGCTGGGGTCGACGGACGAAGAATGCATGGCGGATGAAATGAAAAACAAGACGCTGCGCATGGGCAGCCGCCGGCTGGAAAAACCGGCCAGCAAGGTAGCTCAAACCTTGCGGATGACAATGAGCGTGATGTCGTCGTTTTGCGGCTGGCTGCCGACAAACGCGCGCACGTCGTCGGTGAGCCGTTTGATGACCGCCGCCGCGCCGTCCGGCGCGCTGGCCTGGACGGAGGCGACCGTGCGTTCCATGCCGTATTCGGCGCCCTTTTCGTCGAGCGCCTCGGTCACGCCGTCGGTGTAAAGAATCAGGCAATCGCCGGCTTTCATCGGGATCGGATAATTGCGCGTGATCCGGTCGAAGGCCCCGCCGCCGTCGATGCCGAGCGCCATGCCGGGCGGGTTGACCTTGGTCACCTTGCCGGTCGCCGCAGCGTAGAGCAGCGGCGCGTCGTGCCCGGCGCGGCAGAAGTTTACCTCGCCGGCGGCGTGATCCAAAATGGTATAAGCCATCGAGATGAACATGTCCTCCTTCATGTCCGGGAAGAGCTGGCGGTTGACTTTGCGCAACACGTCGGCCGCGCTCGGGTTGTTCGGCGCCTGGCTGCGCAGGACGCTGCGGCACATCGCCATGATCAGACTCGCCGGCACGCCCTTGCCGCTCACGTCGGCGATGACGATGCCGAAGTGCTGGTCATCGATCTGGAGGTAATCGTAATAATCGCCGCTCACCTGCCGGGCGGGCACGTTGACGCCGGCGATCTCGAAGCCGCGCACGTCGGGGGCATTCGCGGGCAGGAGGATGCGCTGGATGTCGCGAGCGATTTCGAGATCGCGATCGAGGATTTTCTTTTCGTTGACCTCGGAATAAACGACCGCGTTATACAGCGCGAAGGCCGACTGCTCGGTGATCGCCTTGAAGACCTCGAAATCCGGCTGCGAAAACGGCTGCCCCATCGGCCCGTTGGCGAGCGCGAGGACGCCGAGCTTCTGGCCCGCATACGACAGCGGCGCGACGAGCGCGGACTCCGTGCTGGCGCCGCCGCTTTCCCGCAATTGGACCAGACGCTTGTCCTGCGCGGGCGTCGGCAGAAACGCGGCGTCCTGCGTTTTCCAGACCTCGGCCAGCACGCCGTCGCCCTCGCGCACCGGGTGCAGGCGCAGGTAGCTGTCGAGCGCGACGGGCGTCACTTCGGCCTGCTTGAGGATGTGCTTCGGCACGGGCACCAGCGGCGGGCAGCCCTTGGAAATATACGTCGGCACGAGCGTGTCCGTGCCCGCGCGATCGACGAGGTAGAGCGCGCCGCCGTGCGCGTCGAGGATGCGCGCCGCGCCGCCAACGATGAGCCGGTGCAGGTCGCTCGCGCGAAGGTTCGCCCCGGAAAACGCCGACCCCAGGCCGTGCAGGAAATCGAAGACGCGCGTCTCCTCGACTTTCATCGCTTCGCGCTGCTGGCGCAGCACGCCGATGAGGCGCATGCCGCGACGGTGCAGCCCATAGGCAACGCCAAGGGTCGCGAGCAACAAGAGCCCGAGGAGGACGACGGCCCACCACATCATGGTGTCGGCAGACTAATCAGCGGAGGCACTGCGCTGCAAATCCTGCTTTAAATAATCGAGCACATCTTTGAACTTCGTGAAGTTCTGCGGATCGGCATCGACGAGCGCCTGGTGCGCGGCGAGCATGCACTCGTTGGTCTGCTGCTTGTCGGCGCGCGGCGCTTGCAACTCGTGGTCGTCCACTTCCGCAGCCGCGGCGAACGGGTCCGCGCAGCCGTTCAACTTCTCCGTGTCCTCCGCGCCCTCCGCGGGCGCATCGGCCAAGTCGAGAATCTGGTCCAGCCCGAGATTTTGCAGCAGCTCGGTGTTGCGCTGGTTGCAGCGAATGACGTGCAGGTTGCCGTGGCCGAGCGTGTGCAGTTGCAGCGCCACGCCGGTGAGCGTGCCCATAAAGGTCGAGTCCATCGCCGGACAATCCGCCAGATCCACGACGAACTCGCGGTGCCCGCGCTGGATCATCTCCTTGGCAAACTGTTTGACGCCCGTGCTGTTCTGAAACGAGCCCCGGCCACGGACCCGGATGCAAACGACTTTTTCGTTGCAACCAACCAGGATTTGAGGCGTGTCTGTCACGAAATTGCTTACCGGTGGAAGAAGGTTCAGGCGCGTCGGCCGGACTGTCAAATGAACACGGCGGGACGGCCGAATGACTTTGGGAGAAAGGCCACGCGCGTTTGGGGGGAGAGTCTCTGCGTGGTGGAGAAATCAGACGCGCCGCGGCGGCGCTTCATTCAATGGTCCGTCTGAAAAAGCCGTTTGGATGCGCTGGAAAACCGCGCTGCGCTTTCCGCGAAAATCTTTCTCTCGCTCTTTTTGGATCACCGCCACAAATACGATTGGCCGAGCGCGACGATCCGCCCGCCCGCGCCGCCGGGCTGCGCACCGGTGCGCTCGACGAGCAACACGCGCCACGCCGTCACGCGGCCATCGACTTGGTAATCGTCGCCGGTGACTTGAAATTCCGTCTTGTGCCCGCCCGCGCTCGCCGCGGGATACGGCACCTCGCGCGCCTGCACCATCGGCCCGAGCCGCGCCTGGCGATATTCGAGCCGCACGACGAGATCGGCCGAGCGGCGGGTGTTCCAGAAAAAGGTGAAATAGTTGCCGTAACGGTCGCGCTCGTCGTTGGGCGTCACCGCGCCGAAGAGCAGGCGCTGGCGCTCGAAAGCGATGGACTTTTCCTCGTTGCCCTGGAGCCGCTGGACGCGGCGCGATTCGAGGAAATAGAGCTTCGTCTTGCGAAACTCGAACGCCGGCTCGAGCGCCAGCGGCAGCGCCTCGGCCCGGGTGAGCAACACCGGCGCGGGCTGGCGCTCGGCACGCGCGGACGTTGGCATCGCGGCGCAGAAAAGGGCAAACGCGAGAAGGAAAAATGGCCGCCGCCATGGCTTCGTCGTCATCCCGCGCATGCGGTGATCTAAGCCAATCGGCTCCCCGCTGGCAAGGCTCCGTAACGGCTCAGCGTGTCTTTTTCGCGCGTGGTTGGTAAAAGGCGGAAGGGGAGCACGGGCGTCCCGCCGGCAAGCCCGGTGAGGCCCGCTTTGGCGCCAGGCCAGGCAAAGAGGCACCCGGCGGGACGCCGGCTGCGGACGGGCGGGACG
>CAXTRS010000375.1:0-4816 GCA_964246635.1 uncultured Chthoniobacterales bacterium
GGAGAGGGGCGGCGCTGGCTGCTGGCACAGCTCGAACGCGCGCTGGCAGCCGCGGAGGCAGGCGCGGCGCGTTCCATTTCACGCATCGCGCACGAGCTTGCTGCGACCCTCGATTCCGTGGCCACCGCAGAACTCGTGTCCGCCCCAGAAGCCCGGGCGCCCGCCGCCAGCAATGAAACAATGGCCGCACTCGATCTGTTGCGCCGAGCCTGCCAACTGGATCCTGCCTCCTTGCCGCGCGTGCGCCGAGCTGGCGATTTGCTTGTCGCCCGCGGTGAACATGCTGCGGCCATCGCGCTCGCAAACGACCTGATCGCGGCGCCCGACGCCGTGCCATCGGAGAAGGAGTCGGCGCGAGGTTTGATTCAAACTTGGGAAAGCGGGATCACCGCCAAACCCGCAGGCAATTAAAACCGAGTTCAGCGTTTCCCTCGCGCGAGCGAAGCTGGTGGTGCGCCTTCGTTGCGCACACGCAGAGAGAAAGGAAATGGGGAGCACGGGCGAGACGCCGTGCTCCCCTCCCTACCTGCCTAAAAAAAACCCACAGCGCCACTGCAAGCTCGACACCCGCCGCGCCGTTTTGCAGGGTGCTTGCATGTCGGCTTGCCGGACGATTCCCCGATTCGGTTTTCACCTCGCCCTTCTCGGCGTCGGCGTGCTGACGTTTTTCAACTGCGCATTGGCGCTCTCAGCCGCTGAACCGCCGAACGACGCGCCGCGACAGGAACCGGGATTGCTCGGGCGCATTATGAACCCGGATCGAACGCTGCGATTCGAGCCGTCGCAGCGCGGTTTTTCCGGCAGCGGCGCCTCGCCCATCCGGGAAAAATCCGCGCGTGCGCGAACGTTTGCGTTCAGCAGATCGGCCACGGTCTCGGCGTATCGGACCGCGACCTTCGGCGGCACCGTCGCGCACCGAACAAAAGCTGCCGGCGCGACGAAGCGATCCGCCCTTGCCGCCCGACCTGGCAGCGATGGATTCGCGACGAAAGACGCCGCGTTGTCGAGCCGCGAGAGCGCTGCGCGCGCCGACAGGGCCGCGGGGCAACTGTTTGCCGCCCGCGGCGCGACCACTGCCAGCAGCGCCCCCCGAGCCTTTTTGGTCGCAGGCAAACGTCAGGGCGCGCTCGACGAGCAGGCGCGCGCGCGGCCAATGACGATCGACGAAGTGCGCGAGCTGTTGAACAAGAACCGCTAGGGTTCTAGGGTGCCCGCCGGCCGCGGCGACGCACGCACCTGCTCGCCCCCGCGGCGGGCATTTTTTCCGCGCACGATGAACTCTTCCACTTCCCCGTCGCCTTCGGTCGCGTCAGACGCCGCGCTGGCCCGGTTGCGGGTCGGCACCGCACAGATTGTCAGCGAAGCCGAGCTGCTGGCCAAGCTCGCGCTCGGTCGGCCGCTGCGCGTCAAGCTCGGCGTCGATCCGACCTCGTCCGACCTGCACCTGGGGCACACGATCCCACTGCAAAAGCTGCGCCAGTTTCAGGACCTCGGCCACCATGCGGTGCTCATCATCGGCGACTTCACCGCGATGGTCGGCGACCCGAGTGGACGCTCGGCAACGCGGCCGCAGCTCACGCACGAAGCCGTGCTCGCGAACGCGGAAACCTACCGCCGCCAGGCGTTCAAAGTCCTCGCCCCCGCGCGCACCACGATTCGGTTCAACGGAGAATGGTTCGGCGCGATGACGTTTCAGGAAGTCATCCGCCTTAACAGCCGCGTAACGCTCCAGCAGATGCTCCAGCGCGAGGATTTCAAAGCGCGCGTCGATGCCGGCCATCCGGTGAGTTTGCACGAGCTGGAATACCCGTTGATGCAGGGTTGGGACAGCGTGATGATCGAAGCCGACGTCGAGCTGGGCGCGACCGATCAGCTCTTCAACATCCTCGTCGGCCGCGATCTCCAGCGGCAGGAAAACCAGCCGCAGCAGATCGCTATGCTGATGCCGATTCTCGAGGGTCTCGACGGCGTGCAGAAGATGAGCAAGAGCCTCAAAAACTACATCGGCGTCACCGACCCGCCGGCGGACATGTTCGGCAAAGCGATGAGCATTTCCGACGAGTTGATGGCGCGCTGGTATCCGCTGTTGCTCAACGAGCCGCTCTCGTCCGCAGCGCATCCGATGGAGGCGAAGAAACACCTCGCCGCACGGTTGGTCGCGCGCTTCCATTCAACACCCGCTTTTCCAAGCGCGATCTCGAACACGCGGAATTGCCCGAGGTGCGGCTCGCGGAGGTCTCAGCCGATCTGGTGTCCGCTGTGGTCGCTGCCTACCAACAAGGCTTCGGTCAGGCGAAATCTCGTGGCGAGGCGCGACGACTGATCGAAGGCGGCGGCGTGCAATGGCGCGGTGAGAAAGTCACCGACGTAAAAGCCACGCCAAACTTTGCAGTCGGTGGCGTGCTGAAACTCGATAAGACTCGCGCTGTGCGAGTCATCGTTGCCGTCCCCGATGACGAGGAAATTTGAGATTTCCAGCGCCGCTGTTCACACTTTCGCCACCGGCGGCCGGCGGCGTTTGAGGCGCAGCCAGTTGCTCCAGGTTTTTTTGAGGCTGTCGCGCGGGGTGAGGTAACGCTGGTTGAGTTTCGCGCCGGCAATGATGCCGCGCAGGATGCCGGCGACGCTGAAGTCGTCGGTCTCGATGATCGTGTAAGCGGTGCCGATGGCGTCAGAATGGTGCGCGTCGCTGGCGGCGGTCATCGGCAGGCCGCGCGAGCTGGCGTAGGCGAAAGCCTTGCGGTTGTAGCGCCGCAGCGTGGTCGCGGCGTTGAAGACTTCGAGCGCGTCGATCGGCAACGTGTCGAGCGTGGTGCGGCGGATGCCGGCGCGAAAAAGATCATACGGATGCGGCGGGATGGCGATGCCGCCGGCGGCGTGGATGGCGTGGCAAACCTGGAGCGCCGGTTTGCCTTTCAAATCGGGCAGACGCGCGCCGAGGCAGAGCAGGTGACCGTCCTGCGTGGTGACCTCGACGCCGGGAATGATAAGGAACCCGTCTACGGGTCGGCCATCGGCGCGGATGAGGTGTTTCGCCAACAGGTAATCGACCGCTTCGCAGGTGTTGTGGTCCGTGATCGCGAAGCCGTGCAAACCCTTCGCGCGCGCGGAGGCGATCAGGTCCTCCAGGCTGCTCACACCGTCCGCAGAAAAATACGAATGGCAGTGCAGATCGATATGATAAGTCATCGGCTCGACGGCCATCGTAGGTTCGCCGCGGCGCGCGAGCAAATGCGAAACGCGCCGCGGGCCGCGGCGCCGGTTGCTTTTTGCCAGGCGCGCACCGGCACGTTATCTTCCGCGCCGCTTCCGACGACCACGAGAGATGACCACCGGCACGCTTCCCCACCCTGCCTTGGGTGAATCACTTTCGGTCGCGAGCATCGCTGCGGCCGGGTTCAAAGACTGGTCGCTCGTTTGCGACGCGATGGGCCGCGGACGGCAGAGCATCATTCTGCGCAAAGGCGGGCTGGCGGAAGGGCGCGGCGGGTTCCAATTCGGTGATCGTCGCGAGTTTTTTCTGTTTCCAACGCGCTATCACGAGCAGGTGGAGAAGGTGCGTCCGGAGGAACTGGCGTCGCACGGCGACCGCACGCCGGGGTCCGCGACGACGATAGAAATCCGGTATTTCTGCCGGCTCGAAGCCACCTGGCGAATCGAGGATTGGGAAACCGTCGCGCGGCTCGCGCCATTTCACGTTTACCGGGAAGAGGTCGCGCGCGAACGCTTCGCTTATGCGGACCGCCAGCACGCCGCTGGCGCCCTGTCGCTGGCCCTGTGTCGGGCTTATCGGCTCCTCCCAGCCTGGGTGCTGCCGGACCGACCCGAGTTCGGCGGCTGCAAATCCTGGATCGAGCTGCCTGCGCCGCCGGCCGGCACGACCTTGCAGGCGGTGCTGAACGACGAGACGCACCACACGCTTCGCGCGCGAATCGAGGCGATCGTGAACGCCTGAATTTTTCGCCTTGGGGTTTCAGAAAATAATGCATCGCTCGACTCGCTCGTTTTTCGTTCTCTGCGCCGGGGTTCTCCTCTCGCTCCCGTTGGCACCGGCCAGCCGCGCGCTCGACGCGAGCGTGCGCCAGCTCATCGTCAGCATCGCGCCCGATTGGGACACTGCGCAGGGCAAGCTGCAACGCTTCGAGCGCGACCCCGCGATTGGCAGCGGCGCGTGGCAGCCAGTCGGCGCGGCGTGGCCCGTGTTGTATGGAAAAAACGGGCTGGCGTGGGGGCGTGGGCTGCCAGGCTTCGGCGCCACCGAACCGGGTCGGCGCAAAGGCGAACGCGACGGCCGCGCCCCGGCCGGCGGTTTCCGCATCGGCACGATTTACACCTACGACAGCGCGCTGCCCGCCGGCTCGACGTATCCAAAGTTCCACACGGTCACGACCGCCGACGCCTGGGGTGACAACCCCGCGCTGCCGGAAATCTACAATCGCTTCGTCACGATCCCCGACCCCGCGCATCCGCCGGCGTGGTTTGAAAAAGCGAAGATGCGTCACGGCGATTTCGCCTACCGCTGGCTGGTCGAAATCCGGCACAACTCCGACCCCGCGCCGGTGCTCGGCGCGGGCAGCGCGATTTTTTTCCACATCCGCCGCGGCGAAACCCGACCCACGAGCGGCTGCACCACGATGGCCGAAAGCCGGCTCGTCGAACTCATCCGCTGGCTGCGCGCCGACTCGCGGCCCGTTCGGCGGCCGCTACGCTGCCTCGTGCGGCGCGTTCGCGGGCCGCAGCGCCTCCGTAGCTCAGCTGGATAGAGCGTGGGCCTTCTAATCCCAGGGTCGCAGGTTCGAGTCCTGCCGGAGGCACC
>CAXTRS010000376.1:0-3059 GCA_964246635.1 uncultured Chthoniobacterales bacterium
GGAAGGGAACTTGTCTTCCGCGGCTATACTGACGCAGGGCAGGGCGGACGCGGCGACAGCGAGCGCGGTCGTTAGCGCGAGAAGGGGGCGGGGTTTCATGCTTTGGGGAAGGGGAAATTTTGCCTCAGTGCCTAGCTCACGTCGGCGCTGAAGGCTTTATATTTATCGAGCACCCGCTTGGGTTGCTTGAAAGCGTCGCGCCGGAACGGGTCGCCGAGTTCGCGGGTGAGCAGCAATTCGAGGATCGTCGGCCGGTTCGATGCGACCGCCTGCCGCAACGCGTCGCCGATCTGGTCTTCCTCGCTCACCGTGATGCCGTCCGCGCCCATGGCTTTGGCGACGTCGGCGAAGCACGGGTTTTCAAGATTCGAGCCGACATAGCGGTCCTTGAAATAATCCACCTGATTCTTCTTTTCCGCGCCCCATTGCCTGTTGTTGAAAACGACGGCGACGACCGGGATGTTTTCGCGCACGCACGTCATCGTTTCCGCCAGGCTCATGCCCCAGGCGCCATCGCCGACATACGCGATGGCAGGGCGATCGGGTCGTCCGACTTTCGCGCCCATCGCGGACGGAAACGAGTAGCCGCAGTTGCCGAAGCTCATCGCGGCGAGAAAACTCTTCGGCTCTTCAAACGGCAGGTAACTATTCGCCACCGAGCAGACATTGCCGATATCCGTGGCGACCATCGCATGCGCCGGCATCGCTCTCTGCAACGCCGTCAGCGCGCGGCGCGGCCCGATGCGGCCTTCGGCATCCGGCGATTTCCAATTCGCCAGTTCGTCCGCCCACGCTTTTTTCTCGGCGGCGATTTCGTTCAGGCGCGCTTCGTCGCGCTGGCGTTCGCCGCCGAGTTTTTGCAGCCGGCGCAGGATTTCCGCGGCGGCCAGTCTCGCATCGCCGCAAACACCGACCGAGATCGGCCGCACGAGACCGAGCATCCGGTGATCGGCATCGACCTGCACGATCTTCGCATCCTTCGGCCAGTAATCCAGCCCGTGCTGGGGCAAGGTGCCGAACGGCCCCAGCCGGCTGCCGAGCGCAAGCACGACGTCGGCTTTCGCCATGAGTTTCATCGCGGCTTTCGAGCCTTGATAACCAAGCGGTCCCACCGCCAGTGGGTGACTCGCCGGGAACGAATCGTTGTGCAGATAACTGTTTGCCACCGGCGCGCTGAGATATTCCGCGAGCGCCTTGCACTCCTCGATGCCGTCGGAAAACACCACGCCGCCGCCCGCCACGATGACGGGAAATTTCGCCTCTGCCAGCATCCGCGCCGCGGCGTCGAGCGACTCCGGTCCGCCGGGGCCGCGTTCGACGGTTTGCGGCGGCTGGATCGTGGCTTCGATGTCGCCGTAAAAATAATCGCGCGGGATGTTGATCTGCGTCGGCCCGCGCTCCGCCATGGCCAGCGTGAACGCGCGATGCGTCAGTTCCGCGATGCGCGCTGGCCCCGGGACGTGAACCTGGTATTTCGTGATCTTCGAGAAGATCGGCATCTGCTCGGTTTCCTGGAATCCGCCGTGGCCAGTCGTCGCGCTGCCACTCTCGGGCGAGATCATCACCACCGGCGAGTGCGCCCAATACGCCGCGGCGATGCCGGTGACCATGTTCGTGATGCCGGGACCGTTTTGCGCCACACACACGCCGTGCCGGCCGGTGACCCGCGAATAGCCATCAGCCATGTGCGCCGCGTTCTGTTCGTGGGCGACGGAAAGAAAGCGGATGCCGGCGGGCGGAAACAAATCCAGCGCATCCATGAACGCCGAGCCGACGATACCAAAGACATCGGTGACACCTTCGGCGACAAGCGTTTCGACAAACGCCTCGCTGGGAGACATGCGGACTTTGGAGGACATCATATAATGAATCGGGGAATTAAAGAGGATACGCGGCGGCCCTGAGCACCAGCCGGGTGAATGCGAGCAGTGCGCGCTCTGGCGCCTGCGTTAATGCGTCAAGACCGAAAAATCCGCAAATGAAAAATGAAAGGATGCGTTTCAATTTATGAAATCCACGCTTAAGTCCTCGGACAGCAAGTCGAAGTCTCGGACGACGGCGACCGCCGCCATCCGCGACTCGCGTTTCGCAGCGCCCAGTTTTCCTGCCGCGGCCGACCGCTCGCTGCCGCCCGGCTCGGCAGCGTTGCGCGCTCTGACGCTGCTGGAACGGGTCGCCGGCGCGGAACGCTCCACGTCGCTCGATGAACTCGTGAAAGCGACCGGCCTGTCGAAGCCGACCGCGTTTCGCTTGCTCGCGCTGCTCGAGCGCGCCGGACTGCTGCTGCGCGATCCCGCCGCGGAAAAACGCTACACGACCGGCCCGCGCCTCCACGCGCTCGCGCTCGACGTGTTGCGCAATTCCCCGGCGCGCGCGGAACGCCACGCCATTTTGCAGCACCTCGTCGAGGAAATCGGCGAAACGTGCAACGTGTCGCTGCTCGACGGCCCCGAGGTTGTTTATATGGATCGCGTGGAAACTTCCTGGCCGCTGCGGCTCCATTTGCAGACCGGCTCGCGCGTGCCGCTGCACTGCACGTCGAGCGGCAAATTATTTCTTAGCCAGATGCCGCCGGCGCGGCGCGAAAAATTGTTAGGCCGCGGGCCGCTCGCCCGCTTCACCGAGCGCACGATCACCGACCGTGCCGCGCTCGATGCCGAGTTGGCACGAATCAGCGCCGACGGGGTTTCCGCCGACAACGAAGAATTTCTCGCCGGCATCGTTTGTCTCGCCGTGCCGGTGTGCGACGGCGCCGGGGAGATGTTTGCGGCCGTCGCGTTGCAGGCGCCGGTGGCGCGACTCACGCTCGCCGATTGCCGCCGGCACCTGCCGGCCTTGCGCAGCGCTGCGACCGCGCTGGCGCAGACGTTTGCGCTGGGAAATGGTGGCAGCGTGACGAGAGGAAAAGCACGCGCGGAGAGGAGAAAATGACGAGTGACGAGTGATGCGCCTCCTTCCTTCTTTGTCGTCCTGAGCGGAGCGAGGCACGAGCGCAGTCGAAGGACCTCTGACTGAGAGATGCTGGATGCTGGATGTCGGCCATCCAGCATCTCTCAGTC
>CAXTRS010000376.1:3069-4808 GCA_964246635.1 uncultured Chthoniobacterales bacterium
GCGGGGGGTTGGCCGCCCACCCGCCACCCCGCATCCAGCACCCAGCCCGCGGGCCTTCGACAAGCGCAGGACGACAGCAGGGTGGCGACCGCGCGCTACTCGTCACTCGTCATTCTCCCATGCCATCGCCTTCCTTCGGCCTTTACCAGCCTCTCTTCGAGCGTTGCGCTCAGACGGGTCCGCGCTCGGCGGCGGTCGTTTATCCGTGCAGCGCAGAAGCGCTCGGCGGCGCGTTGGCCGCGGCGAAAGCCGGCTTGATCCGACCCACGTTGGTCGGCCCCGAGGCGGCGATCCGCGACCTGGCCGCACAGGAAGGTCTCGCTCCAACCCTGGAATGGGCCAGCGTGTTGGATGCATCGACGCCGCGCGCTGCCGCCGCTGCGGCTGCCGCGCTGGCGCGCGCCGGGGAAGCCGGCCTCATCGTCAAGGGCAGCCTGCACACCGACGAGTTTATGGGCGTGCTGGTCTCGCGCGAGGCCGGGCTGCGCACGGCCCGACGCATCACGCACGTCTTCGTGATGGAAATCCCGCGTTACCCGCGGCTGCTGGCGATCACCGATGCCGCGATCAACATCGCGCCCGATCTCAAGACAAAACGCGACATCGTCCAAAACGCCATCGACCTCGCCGAGCGCCTCGGCGTCGCCGTGCCAAAGGTCGGCATCATGTCGGCCGTGGAAACTGTCACGCCTGGCCTGCCTGCGACGCTCGACGCCCAAGCCTTGCGCGAGATGGCCGGGCGCGGCGAGATCACCGGCGGCGTGGTCGAAGGACCGTTCGCGTTCGACAACGTGATCTCCGCCGAGGCCGCGCGCATCAAAGGCATCCGTTCGATAGTGAGCGGCCAGCCGGATATTCTCGTCATGCCGGGCATCGAGGCTGGCAACATTCTTTTCAAAGCGTTGCAATATCTCGCCGGCGCCACGGCGGCAGGTGTCGTCGTGGGCGCACGGGTGCCGATGGTGCTCACCAGTCGCGCCGACGACGCGCGCACGCGCTTGATCTCGACTGCGCTTGCATGCCTCGCAGCGCCAGGTTAACCCAAAAATGGACGAAAAATTTTTCTTCCCAAGGAAATATTCTTCATCTCCCCGCAGTCTTTCTGAAAACCGCGCGTCGCCGTCCGCCGCACTCCGTGACCTGACGGCTCGCCGCGTGAACGCGCTTGACGTGGCTCACCCGATTTCATTTGGAAACGGTCGTTCTTCCCCCCGTTATGAATAAAAGTTGTATCCCCTGCGAGCTTCTCGCCGTCGTCCTTGTCGCCTCCCTCGTAACGAGTCTCCAGTGCATCCCGCGGTTGGCGCTCGCGGCTGAGTCGGACACGCTCACCCGCTCAGTGCAAAGCGCGCTCCACGCGCGCGGGTTTTACTACGGCACCGTCACCGGTCGGGCAGACCCGAGCACCGTCGAAGCCTTGCGCCGGTTTCAAATCCGGCAGGGTTTGCCCGTCTCCGGCAGCCCCGACAAAGCGACGCTCCAGGCGCTCGGCCTCGCCAGCTCGGGCGACGCACCACCCACTGCTGCTCCGCCGGCCTCGACACCCGCGCCGCCGCCACCGCCGCCGCCATCGCCATCACCACTGCCGTCGCCGCCGCAGGACGCCGACCGGGAGTTGCTGCGCCGTGAAGGTCTCACGCAACCGGCAGCACCAGTCACGCGCCGCCCGACACCCACGCCGCGCCCGCGCAAAGCGCCGTCGCCGCTCTCGCTGACTGCTTCGCCCGCCGCGCTCGCGC
>CAXTRS010000377.1:0-4807 GCA_964246635.1 uncultured Chthoniobacterales bacterium
CTTCGCTCAAGGCCGGGCGATTGATGAAGCGCACCGGCCCGGCGCTGGACGTGACGCCGCCGCCGAGCATTTCATAGACGAGCCGCCCGAGCGCGGGCAACAGGCGGCCGGTCTCGGGCGTCCAGCCGGCGATGGAGGAGTGCGTGTCACGCGTCGGCAGCTTTTCGGTTTCCGGTAGCAGCGTCATGTCGCCGGCCCAGGTGACGATGTCCGACGCGTCGCGGCCGACGCCGAGCGGGTTGAGCTTGAGGTGCCACTCGGGCCAGCCCGAAAGCGGACCCATCGGCACCGGCCGCAGCGGCGCGTCGGACCCGTCGTTGACCCGGTCGCCGGGGAAATGGATGAGCACCTGGTGCGGCGCGAAATCGAGCCGGTGGCTCACGCCGTTCGCGGCGGCGTGGTCGGTGGCGAGCGCGGCGGAGTGCAGGATGCGCAGGGCGTCGTCCATCGCCAGCGTGCCGCGGTTGCGCAGAAGATCGACGAGGGTGAAACCGTTCACCCATTCCTGCGCCAGATAATAGTGCGCGCCGTGCCGCTCGAAGGCGTGGGAGTTCAGCAGCGCGGGATGCGGCGCTTGTTTCGAGCGTTCGTAATCGGCGCGGAAAGTTTCTTCTTCCTGCGGCGTGGCGATCAGGTCCGACGGCAGCGCGCGCACCGCGACGGGCGCGTTGTTCGCCTGGAAATCGCGCGCGAGAAAGACGCGCCCGCCGCTGCCTTCGCCGACAAAGCGCACGATGCGAAAGCGGTTGCCCAGAATCGTGCCGGTGGTGAACCCGGCCTCGCCGTCCGAGCGCCGGCCGGAGACCGGCAGATCGGCGGCCTCGACGGTGAACAGCGCGTCCGGTTCCGCGATGGTGTCCATCTCCGCGTCACCCTCCTGCGCGGCGCGCGCGGCGAGCACGGCACGCAGGCAACCTTCGAGATCGGCGCGCAATTCGCCGCCGGTCTGGGGTCGGTTCGCCGGGTCTTTTTCCAGCAGCCGGGTGAGCAGCGTGCGCACACACTCCGGCACCGTCGTGGGCAGGTTCTCGAGCGGCGGTTCGCGGGTGAGGTGTTGGGAAATGATGCTCGCCAGCGTGCCGGTGAACGGCGGCTGGCCGGCGAGCAGATACCAGAGCGTGACGCCCAGGGAATAAAAGTCCGAGCGGGCGTCGAGGTCCTTTTCTTCGAGCTGCTCCGGGCTGGCGAAAAGCGGCGTGCCGACAAAGCCGCCGAGCGTCACGTTGCTCAGTGCGCCGTGGCCGCCGCTCGACGGCGGGACGCCCGTTGCGCTGGTGGAAAACAACGAGCGCGCCAGGCCGAAGTCGATCACCTTGACCCGCAGCTGGGCGTGCTCATCGCCATCCTCGTCTTCGTCGCGCACAACCATCAGGTTCGCCGGCTTGATGTCGCGATGGACGAGCCTCTGGCGCGAGGAGGCGATGAGCGCGCGGGCGACCTGGAGCATCAGCCGCAACGCGGTCGCCGGCGCGAGCGGGCCGAGCCGGCGGACGAGCGATTCGAGCGTCTCGCCGTCGATGAACTCCATCGCGTAAAAGAACGATTCGGCATCCATGCCGAGGTGATACACGCTCGCCACGTTCGGATGCCGTAGCCGCGCCGCCGCGCGCGCTTCGCGCACGAACCGCGCCTTGGCGGTCTCGCTGTGCAGATACTGGGCGTTGACGACTTTCAGCGCGACGTGACAACGCAGGTTCACGTCGAACGCCTTATAGGTAATGCCCATCGCGCCGCGGCCAAGTTCCCACAGCGTCCCGTCCGGCCGGCGTAACACTTGATAGTGTTGGAACACGTCGGGCTGCGGCGGCGGCGACTGTGCCGGCGGCTGCGGCTGCGACGTTGGCGGGGTGGGTGGAGTCATCCGGGCGTCTGGAGAAACACAAAAGACGGGATTAGCACAAATTCGTTCGACGAAAACAGGCTAAAGACGAACCGAAACGGCGCAAGGCGAAAGGTTGCCAGAAGGGCCGCGGCCGGTCTTTATTGGCGCACTCCTTCTGGCCTCCTACAGTTATCGTGCGCGGGAGGGCGAAGGGCTGGCCGCGATGATGACGAATTCACCTGACGATTCAGTTTCCATGGAACCGGCCGCGCGCGCCGTGGTTGCGCGCTTGCAGGCGGCGGGGTTCATCGCGTATTTCGCCGGCGGCTGCGTGCGCGACAAATTGCGCGGCGTGCCGCCGAAAGATTTCGACGTGGCCACGGACGCGCGGCCGGAGGAAGTGCAGAAGATTTTTCGCCGCACCGTCGCGGTCGGTGCCCACTTCGGGGTCATCTGCGTTTTGGAAAACGGAAGGCAATTCGAGGTGGCTACGTTTCGTGCGGACGGCGCGTATCTCGACGGCCGCCGGCCGGAGGGCGTGCGGTTCACGACGGCGGAGGAGGACGCGGCGCGACGGGATTTCACGGTCAACGGGCTGTTTTACGATCCGGCGAAGGAGGAAGTCATCGACTTCGTAGGCGGACGCGCGGACCTCGACGCGCGTGTGTTGCGCGCCATCGGCGATCCCGCGGCACGGTTTGCAGAGGATCGGTTGCGGCTCCTGCGCGCGGTGCGTTTTGCGGCGGCGCTCGGTTTCCAAATCGAGACCCAGACGTGGAACGCCGTGCGCGCCGCGGCGGCGGAGATCAAAGCCGTCAGCGCCGAGCGTATCCGTGACGAACTGGTGAAAATTTTCACCGCGCCGACGCGGCTTCGCGGGTTCGATCTGCTCGACGCCAGCGGACTGTTGCGCGTCGTGCTGCCGGAACTCGACGCGTGCAAAGGCGTCGAGCAGCCGCCGAATTTTCACCCGGAAGGCGACGTCTTCGTCCACACCCGGCTGATGTTTTCGCTCCTGCCCACGAATGTGCCGGTGAGCGCGCCGCTCGCGTTCAGCGTGCTGCTGCACGACATCGGCAAACCGCCCACCCTGCGGATCGACCCCGCGGAGGGCCGCATCCGGTTCAACGGCCACGAGCACGTCGGCGCGCGCATGACCGAGCGCGTGATGGAACGGCTGCGTTTTTCGCGCGCGGAGATCGAAGCCACGACCACCGCGGTGGAAAACCACATGGCGTTCAAAGACGTGCAGAAGATGCGCGTGGCGACGCTGAAACGCTTCCTCGCGCGACCGACGATCGCGGACGAGCTCGAGCTGCACCGCGTCGATTGCGCAGGCAGCCACGGCATGCTCGACAACTACGATTTTCTGCGCGCCAAACAGGAAGAATTTGCCAATGCGCCACTGATTCCGAAGCCGTTCGTCACCGGCCGCGACCTCATCGCGCTCGGCCTGAAACCGGGGCCGAGTTTCAGCGAGATTCTGGAAGGCGCGCAGAACCGCCAGCTCGAGGGCCAGTTCGCCGACCGCGACGCCGCGCTCGCGTGGCTGGAGCGCGAATACACGACCCAGCCCGGTTAGTAATCCCCGCGCTTGGGCCAGCCCCGGCAGGGGCGACAGAAAATAGCCCACGGCGTGAGCCGTGGGAGAGGCATGCAAAAACAACCAAGCCCCGGTAGGGGCGTAAGAACAATGGCGTGGCCAGTGCGCTGATTCTCGCGCTTGCTCTTACGCCCCTACGGGGCTTGGCCATTTCTTCAATGCAAACCCACGGCTTACGCCGTGGGCTATTTTCTGTCGCCCCTGCCGGGGCTGGAGAAGCGGCAGATTCAAAAGGGAGACGTTCAAGGGCCGCCTTAACGCAGCGTTCCTAGGAGCGATCGCGCGCAGTTCTTCGTCACGGCCTTTGCAAGCGATCCGTGGCAAAGGTGCGCCACTGGCCGCTGGCCGCGTCGTGCAATTCCACCAGGCTGGTCCAGGTCTGGGTCTCCGAGAAAAAAGTGAACGTGTTGCGAATCTTTCCCTCGGGACTGTCAAAGAGAAACGGGATCGTGTTGCCCTCGCGCACGCCGTAGCCGACCGACGAATGGCGGCCGCCGAAGCTGTCCAGCCAGTGCAGCACGTAGCGGTTGCGCGAAGCGTCGAAGCCAAAGAAAACCTCGGCCTCGTAGGCGGGCGGTTCGGCCACGTCTTTCATGTGGACGCGCAGGAATTGGTGGTTGAGCACCCAGTCCGCCTGCACGGTGTTTTCGACCGTGCGCCCGCGCACCTGCCGGGTAAGCTTCCACCGGCCGGCCAGGCGTTCGAGAAACTCATCCTGCAGCGATGGCCGCGCGGAAGCCGCGGGAGACGCGGCGACCTCTCCCGCGCGGACGCTCAACAGCGAGCCGCAGCCGAGCAGCAGGAAGGAGGAGACGCACACCAGGCAAAAGATGCGGCGTTTCATGGCGAAAGAATCGGTGAACCGGCGGACGCAGGGAGCCAGGAAGACCGCCGCCGGACACTCGCACATTTCGCGCGGGACCGACGGATTTCTTCCGCGCGGAAAAAAGCCTGACTTTCAGTTTCTTCTTCGCGCCCGGCGTGATTCATTGCTGGCGTCTGCGGCATCACCCGCCTGCGGGCCGACCTGCGCGGCTCTTTGCCGAAAATTTTATCCCGTTATGCGCTTCGAGGACTCACCCGAACCTTTCATCAGCACCCCTACTCCGCCGCCGCTTCCCGGTGGCAAGCCGCCCCCATCGTCCCAATACCGGGGCAGCAGCGGTCGCCCTTCGGAGCACCGCCGGCCGCGCCCTTCGGAGAGCGGCGCCGGCAGCGACAAAGACGCGGACGATCGCCGGGGCGCACGCCGTCCGCGGGACACTGCCGCCGCTGAGCCGCATCCGCCGCGTCCACGCCGGCCCGAGGAAACGCGCCGCGACGGCGACACCGCCGGGAGCGGAGGAGGAGCCGGCCCACGCGGACGCAGTGACCGCCGAGAC
>CAXTRS010000378.1:0-4806 GCA_964246635.1 uncultured Chthoniobacterales bacterium
CGGGAATCGCGCTCGCTGGCGACCGTCAGCGTGGGCGTTTGCAAGCGGAGCGCGAGCGCCTCGGAGCGCGCGTCGGCAAACCGCAGCCGCCGGAGCGCCCACCGCTCCCCGACCGATGCCACGACCGCCAGGACCACACGCGGCAGCAGCCCGTAAAACGTCACCGCCACCAGCAAAAATGTGCCCCACGCCGGCGAGCTGGCGGGGTCGGGCCGTTCGGCGGTGAGCCGGAAGTTCTGGCTGCGCTCAACCGCTTCCAGCGACGGCGCGGCACCGGCGCGGATGCCCAACGCTGTCCAGGGCGCCGCCGCTGTCGAGACGAGCCGGTGCACGTTCGGCGGGTTCACCGAGGGGAAGGTCGCTTCCCACCCAAAATAGAGCTGCTGCAACGACAGCCGGCCCGCCATCGCGCCGAGCGCACCGAGGTTGAATGCGATGGCGAAAACCTGGGTGAGCCGAAGGAGATGCCAGGTGCCCACCCGCCCATAAAGACCGTGACGCGCTCGCAGAAATCCCCGGTTGGCGGAGAGTTTCGTGCGCGTCGTTCCCGCCAATTGCGCGCTGGCGCGTCGCCACAGCCTGCCCGCGCCAGCCGCGGTCGCGCGCCAAAGCGAGCGGGCGAGCGAAGGCAGTTCCGGCAGGAATCGCCGGCAGACAAACGCCAGGAGAGCGATCGCCAGAATGGCCACTTGCAACAGCGCGAACTCGCAGAAAAATGCGAGCGCATTGATCGGCTCACCCCCGCGCGTATAAGTCAACGCCGCCCAAGCCGCACCGCCGCCGAGCAGCAAGCCGGAGAGCGCCAGCACGAATCGCAAGGCTGCGCTCGTCTGCGCAAACGCTTCGCCCGGCAAAACGAGCTCCTCCGCGCCGCGCCGCGCCGACGCGCGCGCAATACGGCGGCGTTCCTCCAGCCAAAGCCGGAGCGTGGCGGCGCGGGGATGAGCGCGCGTGCCGACGAGGCGGGTAAAGATTTCACGGTCGCGCGAGCGCAGCGTTTCCGCCTCTTCGCGCTCGTCGGCGTCGAGAAAGCTTTCGTAATCGACGAGGTCGGCGAGCCGCCACGGCGGAGTCGAAGTGGCCATGCAAACAAAGGACCCGAAACAGAAAACTGGAGGGCCCAGCGTGGCTGCGCGAGTGGTGGATCCCCTGGGAATCGAACCCAGAACCTAGTGATTAAGAGTCACTTGCTCTAACCAATTGAGCTAGGGATCCGCAGCCATGCGGCGCCGAGGGTTTTTTGCGCCGGGCGAAGTGGGTCGCAATCTATAGGGAGCAGCCGGAGTGGCAAGCAGATTTTCGTGGTGGATTCACGCCCGCCGGCCGAATTTCTTTTCCAACTCTGGGTAAGAAATCTGGATCATCGTCGGCCGGCCGTGCGGGCAGCAGTAGGGCAGCTCGCAGGCGAGCAAATCGGCGAGCAGGCGCTCGAGTTCAGGTCCGCGCAGGGTGTCGTGCGCTTTGACGGCGTGCCGGCACACGGTCTTCGCGATCATGTCCTCGGCCAGGCGCACGCGCGACACCGACCCGCTGCCGGGGCCGGCGGCGCGCAGGGCGTCGATGATCTCGCGCAGCAGCGCGAGGGGATCGCGCTCGGCGTCGAGCAAAAAAGGCGGCAGACTGTCGAGCTTGAACGCGCCGCCGGGACCGAACGGCTCCAGGCCGATGCCCATGCGCGCGAGACTGTCGAGATGCCCCCGCAGCCAGTCGGCGTCGCGCGGGGAAAGCTGCACCGAGAGCGGCGCGAGCAGCCGCTGGCTGGGCGGGTCGTGCGTTTCCAGGCGGCGGCGGAGTTCTTCAAAAAGAATGCGCTCGTGCGCGGCGTGTTGATCGACGAGCACGAGGCCGTCCGCGTTTTCCATCAGCACATACAGGCGGCCGAGCACGCCGAGTATTTTTGGCGATGCGGCTGGCGTGCGCGCCGGTTTCGGTGGTTCAGGGGAGAGCGTTCTGGGCGCGGGTTCGGCGGAGTCGGGAAGCGCGACGGGCCGGTTGGAAAATTCTGTGGTTATCGGCGGAGGAGAATGTCTTGTGAACGATCCGTTTTCGGCTGGAGCCCCCGCGCGAAAATCAGTCTCCACCCGAACGGGAAAAAGCGGGCGCTCCGGCTCGGGATCGACCGGTGGCGCCGGGGACGCAACAGCCGCAGGCAATGGCGGCTGGTGAAAGGCCCGCGACCAATCCGCGCGCGCGGCTTCCAGCGTGCGCCGCACCGCGCTGACCAAGGCTTCGCGCACCCCGTGCGGCTCGCGAAAACGGACTTCGCGCTTGGCGGGATGCACGTTCACATCGACCGCGGCGGGGTCGAGTTCGAGAAACAAAAACGTCAGCGGGTAGCGCCCTTTCATCAGGGCGGTGTGGTAGCCCTCGCGCAGCGCCTGCGAGAGCGCGACGTTCTCCACCGGCCGGCCGTTGACGAACACGATCTGGTCGGCGCGGCTGGCGCGGGAAACACCGGGCCGGCCGATGAATCCATCGATGCGCCGCAGAGCGCCGACAGTGTTTTCCCCGCGCTCGATCAACCCTTCGATGGGCAATAGCTCGGCGACGACTTCGGGTCCGCAAAGATCGCGGATGCGGTCGAGCAAATGCGCAGCCGGGGGGAGTTGAAAACGCACGTCTTCGTCGCGTCGGAACACGAGCCGAACCTGCGGATGCCCGATGGCGAGCAGCCGGAGTTGGTGCTCGACGTGCGCGGCCTCCGTGGCCGGTGCGCGCAGAAATTTCCGGCGCGCGGGCAGGTTGAAAAAGAGCGAGCGCACTTCGATGTCGGTGCCCGGCGGCGCACCGGCATCGCGCACGATTTCGATCTTGCCGCCGTTGACCAAGACCTCGGTGCCCGCGAGCGCGCCCGGCTCGCGCGTGGTGAGCCGAAACCGGGAGACGCTCGCAATCGACGGCAGCGCCTCGCCGCGAAAACCGAGCGTTGCGATCGCCGCGAGATCCGCGCCTGTGCGCAGTTTGCTCGTCGCGTGGCGTTCGAGACAGAGCAGCGCGTCGTCGCGATCCATGCCGCTCCCGTCATCGACCACGCGCACCAGGCTCGCGCCGCCGCCGCGCACCGACACCTCGATGGACCGCGCGCCGGCGTCGAGCGCGTTTTCGACCAGTTCTTTCACCACCGACGCCGGCCGCTCGACGACCTCGCCCGCGGCGACCTGGCTGGCCACGGCTTCGGGCAAAAGCTGGATCCGACTCATGCGAAAATTGTGACGAAATCTCGATCCTTTCACCGGCCGCAGAAACGCCTCGCGCCGAGGGCGCGCCGCTTGACTTCCCCCTCGTGGCGACTAACCTGCCAGCCGGCCAATGGCGTCATGATTACGGTAACGGAGAGCGCGGTCAAACAACTTCAAACCCTGCTCGACGAACGCCGCGCCGAGACCGCTGATCCCGCCGAACGCGACGCGCTGGGCCTGCGCGTTTTTGTCGAAAAAGGCGGCTGCTCCGGGATGGAATACGGGATGCGGTTCGCCCCCGCCGAACCCGGCGATGAGGCGGTCGAATGCGGCGACGGCGCGCGGGTGCTCGTGGACCGCGCGAGTGCGGATTTGCTTCGCGGCTGCACCATCGACTTCCACGATGGCCTCACCGGCGCCGGCTTTCGCATCGTGAATCCCAACGCCGTGCGCACCTGCGGCTGCGGGTCGTCGTTCGAGCCGGCCACGGCGGCAAGCGGGAGCTGAACATTACGCCCCGCGCTCACGCTGCTCGTTCCACGTCCATCTACCCAGCCATGCCTCCTATCCAGTCTCCCAGCCGCACGAGCGTCGGCGGTTCGCGCGCCGGCAGCGAGGTCTCTCCGCTGGGCGGGCCGGGCGGCAGCTACCGGCCGCCGAAGCGCAAAGACAACCTGTTCCTGTGGACCGTTTTCCTGCTGCTGCTGATTGCCTTCTGCATGGCGTGCTGGATCGCGGTGCCCTACATTTTCAATCACCCCGAGCAGCCGTTCGCCTACAAAATCCTGACGAAGGTTAAGAAAGTTCGGCCGCCGCAGCGCTTCAGCGTCAACGCGGCGCCGCAGGGCGAGTTCATCACCGCGGAAAAATTGCTCACGCGTCTGAACGCGATGACGACGCCGGAGCTGCGCGATTACAACCTCGACCTGTTCCGGCATTATCTGCACAATTTTTATCCCGTCGGCCGCACGGTCATTCCGTATCTGACGGGTCGCTACAACATCATCGAGTCCTACCAGCTCGGCCCCGGCAACCTGTTCACCAGCGGGGTGGTCTCGCTCGCGGTTTCGCAAGAAACCCCGAAGGTGCTGATCGAGCACGTCTTCACCGCGCCGCCGGAAACCGCGCCGCTCATCAAGCGCAATCTGCCGATGGGCATGGACATGGAGCTTCTGCGCACGTTTTACCTGTCGGCCGTGGTTAACGCGGAGAAGCTGCCCGACGGGCGGATGCTGCTCACCGTGGTGCCGCTCAACTACGGCTCCTACGGAGTCAAGGGCAGCAGCAGCGGCTTCAACCTCGAGCCGCCCACGACGCTGAACCTCGCGGCCGGTTTGCCGATCATTAACAACAAAGACAACGGGCGCGACGAAGCGAT
Source organism: uncultured Chthoniobacterales bacterium (assembly GCA_964246635.1). Lineage (GTDB taxonomy): Bacteria > Verrucomicrobiota > Verrucomicrobiia > Chthoniobacterales > SZAS-18 > JAFAXH01. Next base: position 4,558 of record CAXTRS010000378.1, read on the forward strand.
GCGCGCGTATCTCGCCTTTCGGCAGAAGAGCGGGCTGAGCCCGTTGTTCGGCAGCAAGCGGCCGCGGTCGTTTTCAGAAAGCGGCAGTGGTGCACCTGCCCCAAGCGGAGGCAATAGCCCGGCCCGTCCGCCGACTGTCGCGTTGACTGGCATCGACAAGCCGCCGCCTTCGACGGAAGAGGACTTCGCCATCGAGCGCACACCGCCCACCGACACCGCTGCGGCCACTCCTCCCCCGCGGGACAAGCG
>CAXTRS010000379.1:0-4804 GCA_964246635.1 uncultured Chthoniobacterales bacterium
GGCATTGGCGAGATAGCCGCGCACGGTGCCGAACTGGCCGCCGTTCACCGTCGCGCTCGCGGAGCGTAACACGACAGGGTCAGCCGATCTCGACCGCACCGTGCTGCCGGCGTCGTCTGCCCGGGAGCGCGAGGTGCCGGTTTTGTGTCAGCTCGGCGCGCTCGCTTACGAATTGCTCAACGGCGCGCCGCCCGCGCGAGCCGGGTATGTGCCGATTACGGTGCTCTCCGAGCAGGGCAATCTCTTGCTGCGCCAATGCCTGCAAGGTGCCAGCGGCGCGACGACGGGCGCGATTTTTCCGACGGCCACCGGGTTTGTGCAGGCGTTGAGCGAAGGGACGGTGCGAGCCGGCGCTGCTGGCGTCGTGGTCACGAGTTCCGCGCTGGTGCCCGTGCCGGTCGCCGCGCTGCCGCGGCAGAGGCGGCCGTTGTCGCCTGCGGTGGTCGCGACGCCGTCCTACTACGACAGCGAGTCAGCGTCGGGATCGCGTTGGATCACCCGGCTCGTCGTCCTCGCGCTCCTGACCACGGGAGGGTATGCGTTCCGCAAACCGATCGCCGATTTTGTGAACGCAAAATTCCGCGCGGCGACTGCTGTCAGCGCGACGTCGCAGCAGCCAGCGCCAAGCGCGCCGACTCCAGCGAAAACGGTGGCGAACCCCATCGTGACCAGCGCGCCGCGGCCCGCGACGCCCGCGGCCACGCCGGTGATTGTTTATGTGCCGGTGCCACAACCGCAGCAACCGCAGCAGCAACCGCCGTCCATGAATGCCGGCGCGATGATGCCGCCGCCCTTTGGTCAGCCGCCTCCTCCGCCATTTCCCGGAGGAATGCCGCCGCCACCTCCGGGCGGCCGTCCGCCGCGGCGTTGAGCAATTGTAGCGGCGGTCTATGACCGCCCCATCTTTTGGGGATGCCCAACACGCTTTTATAAAATGAGGCGGTCATAGACCGCCGCTATAGCGGGCGAGCGAATTTCACTCGCAGCGAATTTTTTTCGCCGCGGGAGCACGGCCGCGCGGTTGCCGTCTAACCGCGCATGATCCGCCGCATCCTTTTCGCGCTGCTGCTCCTGCTCTGGCTGCTCCTGACCGTCGGCGCGAACGCCGATGGCTTTATCATCATCACCGAGCCGCCGCCGTGGCAGCATCATCGTCCGCCGCCGCACGTGCCGCCGCCGACGCCGCATTTCGTCTTCGCGCCGCTCGAGGTCGCGAACCATCGCGTCAGTGCCGAGATCGACGGGCAGATTGCCGTCACCACGGTCGAGCAGGAGTTCGTCAATCCGAACGATCGCGTGCTCGAAGGCACTTACATTTTCCCGGTGCCGAAAGGCGCGCACATCGACAAATTCTCGATGGAAATCGGCGGCAAATCCGTCGAGGCCGAACTGCTGCCGGCGGACAAAGCACGCGCGATTTATGAAGACATCGTGCGCCGCTTGAAAGACCCGGCGCTGCTCGAATACGCGGGCCGCGACGTCTTCAAAGTGCGCGTCTTTCCCATCGAGGCGCGCGGGCGCAAGCCGGTGAAGATCACTTACTCGGAACTGCTGAAATCCGACAACGGGCTTGTCACTTACCTGTATCCGCTGGCGACGGAGAAATTTTCGGCGAAGCCCTTGAAAAGCGTCGGCGTGAAAGTCGCGCTGAAAGCAGACGCACCGCTGGGCACCGTGTATTCGCCGAGTCACGCCGTCGAGGTGAAACGCGACGGCGACGGTCGCCGCGCCACGGTCGGCTGGGAGGCGAAAGACGTGAAGCCGGACACCGATTTCCAGCTCGTCTTCGCGCCCGAAAAAGCGGAAGTCGGGCTGCGACTGCTGTCGTTTCGCGACCCGGACGCGGGCGGGAAAGGGACAGCGGACGAGCAGGGTTGGTTTCTCCTGCTCGCCGCACCGTCGCCCGAGACCGCCGCCATGCACAAACCGGCGCCGAAAGATGTCGCGTTCGTCCTGGACACCAGCGGGTCGATGGCGGGCGCCAAGCTGAACCAGGCGAAGAAGGCGCTCGAGTATTGCGTGGCGAGCTTGAACGCCGAGGACCGCTTCGAGATCGTGCGCTTTTCCACGGAAGCCGAGGGGCTTTTCGGCAAGCTTGTGGAGGCCAGCGATGAGCATCGCAAACGGGCGAGCGGCTTCATCAAAGACCTGCGCGCCGCCGGCGGCACCGCCATCGCCGACGCGCTGAAAGCCGCGCTGAAAATCCGGCCGGGCGGCGCCAGCGCGGAGGCAGGCGAGCAGCGGCCGTTCGTCATCGTCTTCCTCACGGATGGCCAGCCCACGGTCGGGCCGACGCGCGAGGAGGCGATCCTCGAGTCGTTGCGCAAGCCGGGCGGCGGCAAGGAAAAGGACAACGTGCGCGTCTTTTCCTTCGGCATCGGCAACGACGTGAACACGCACTTGCTCGATCAGCTTGCGGAATCCACGCGCGCGTTCAGCCAATACGTGCTGCCCGAGGAAGACATCGAAGTGAAGGTGAGCGGATTCTTCGCGCGCATCCGCGAGCCGGCGTTGACCGGGCTGAAACTCGACGTGGCGAGCGACAGCGGGGACGTGCGCATCAGCCAGGTGTTGCCGGGAGAATTGCCCGACCTCTTCAAGGGTGACCAGCTCGTCGTCGTCGGGCGTTATCGCGGCGCGGGCGAAGCCGAGGTGCGGCTCACCGGCCAGGCGGGCGGGCGCGAGCAGCGGTTCACCTATCGCGCGAAATTCGGCAGCGCGGACGAGCGCAGCGGCGACACGGCGGCGCGCGAATTCATCCCGCGGCTGTGGGCCACGCGGCGGGTCGGGTTTCTGCTCGACGAAATCCGGCTGCGCGGCGAGAGCGCGGAGGTGCGTGAGGAAGTTGTCACGCTCGCGCGCCGCTTCGGCATCGTCACGCCATACACCGCGTATCTCATTCTCGAAGACGAGGAGAAACGCAACGTGCCGGAGCCGCGGCGTTCGCTCTCCGGATTGGACAAAGACCGCGGCGCGCGGGCGAGCGCGGAAACTGCGTTCGCGGATTTCAAAAAGAGCAAGGCCGGCGAAGGCGCCGTGGCGAATGCGCAGAGCCAGGACTCGCTCAAACGCGCCGACCAGCCCGGCGCCTCGCTCGCCTACGGCAACCGCCGAGCGCTGGATGCCGCGCGCAGCGTCGTCGCCGCGACCCCCTCGATGAGCCGCGGGGGCGGCGCGGGTTCCGCGCCGGTGGTGGACGACGCAGCGCAAGGCCGCCTGGCGGGATATACCGAAGGGTCAGCACGCTTCGTGAACGGCCGTGCGTTTTATCAAAACGGACGGCAATGGGTGGACGGCAAACTGGGCACGGCTGCGGCGGTCCGCGACACGCGGCCAGCGGTGCGGGTGCAGTTCGGCACGAGCGATTATTTCGCGCTGCTCGACCGCCATCCCGAAGCCGCATCCTGGCTGGCGCTTGGCCAGAACGTCCTGCTCGCCCTCGGCGACACGGCTTACGAAATTTACGAATGAACAACCCTCGAACGAATCGGCAACCCAAACGCAACTCAACATGAAACGCACCCACACCCTCTGGCGCCTGGCAACCCTGGCGGTCGCTGTCATTGCCGCATCTCCCTGGAGTTTCGCGCACGCGGAAAAGACGGAACCATCGCTCACCACGCCCGCGCCGGCGACCACGGCGGCCAAGCCGCGCGTCGAAGTCTGTTTCGTGCTCGACACCACCGGCTCGATGGGCGGATTGATCGAAGGCGCGAAGCAAAAAATCTGGTCGATCGCCAACGAAATCGCCGCGGCGAAACCGTCACCTGAACTGAAGCTCGGCTTGGTCGCGTTTCGTGACCGCGGCGATGAATACGTGGTCAAATCGTGGCCGCTGAGCGACGATATCGACGCGATTTACGGACACCTGCGGGAGCTGAAAGCAGACGGCGGCGGCGACACGCCGGAGTCGGTGAACGAGGCGCTCGCGGAAGCGGTGCACAAGATGGCGTGGAGCCAGGACAGGCAGGTGTTGAAGCTCATCTTCCTCGTCGGCGACGCGCCGCCGCACATGGATTACGCGGACGGTCCGAAATATCCGGAGGTGTGTCAGGAAGCGGTGCGCCGCGATCTGATTATCAACGCCGTGCAGTGCGGCTCGGCGGGCGACACGATGCGCGTCTGGCAGGAGATCGCGCAACTGGGCGAGGGGAGCTTTGCGGCGATCGCGCAGAGCGGCGGCGTGGTGGTCGTCGAAGCGCCGCAGGACAAGCGGCTGGCGGAATTGAACCGCGAGATCGGGGCGACGCTCATTCCGTATGGCAGCGCGACCGTGCAGAGCGAAGTGCGCAGAAAACAAGCGGCGGCCGTGGCCGCGGCGCCCGCAGCGGCGGCGGATCGGTTGAGCTTCAATGCGAAGACTGGACGCACCGTGCAGGGAAGCGGCGAATTGCTCGACGAACTGGCCGCGGGCAAAGCGGACCTCGAAAAAATCGAGCGGAAAGATTTGCCGGCGGATTTGCAGAAAATGGAGCGCGACGAGTTGAAAGCGGAGATCGAGCGGCGCCGGGAGCAGCGCGGCAAACTGCAAGCCGAGATCGCGCGCCTGAGCCAGGAACGGGAAACGTTTCTGCGCGAGGAAAACCAGCATCTCGCGCGCAAGGGCGGCGGCGATGCGTTCGACACCACCGTCGCGCAGACTTTGCGCAGGCAAGCGGCGCGGAAGGGCATTCGTTACGAGTGAGCATTTCCAAGCCGGGTCGCGGATTTGCCGATGTTCCGGGGTAGGGCGGGCGCCTCGCCTGCCGCAGCGGGCGTCTCGCCCGCGGCATACAGAGGACGGTTGGCTTGGCCGCGCCCAGTG
>CAXTRS010000380.1:0-2425 GCA_964246635.1 uncultured Chthoniobacterales bacterium
GTCACCGGCTGCGCGCGAAAGCCTGGCCAGGAATCCCTGCTGCCGCTGGCGGCGTCCTCGTCTGCCGCGATCGTCTTTTCCTGCGCCGCAGGGACGACGAAGAGCTTGTGCAACGCGAGTTCCAGCAGCGGAAACGCGTGCGCCGCGGCGAAGTCGAGCGCGGCCGGCAGCGAGTCGAGCAGACGAAAAACCTCGGCGGCGCGCAACTCGCCGTGGCGGGCGCGCAGCAGATCGTCGAGCGAGAAGCCGTCGGCCCATTCGCGCACAAAGAAAAAGGCGCTGCCGCCGGTGTGTTCGAGCGCGTGGCTGACACCGGCGAGAAACCCGGAGTGCGGATGGAGGCGGCAGGTTTCCAGCGCGGTGCCGACGTGGCGAAGAAATTCCGGCTCCGCGGCGATGCGCGCGGGCGAAAGCAGTTTCAGCGCAACCCGCCGGCCGCCTTGCGCGTTGTCCACCGCGAGAAAAAGCCGGCCGCCGTCGCCCGCGGCTACTTCGCGTCCGAGCCGGTAGCGAGTCAGCAGCGTGCTGCCGACCGACGGGGTCGAAGTCGTGTCGCTGGTGATTTCGAGGTCGGCGTCGTCCTCGGGCGCGGGCGTCGTCGTCGAGGCTGGCGTAGCTCCCGCGGTCCCCGCGGCCAGCGTGCGCAGGCAGCGATCGAGCGCGGTGCGCAACTCGCCAGCGGTCTGCGGGCGGCGTTCCTGCGCGCTCTTTTTCAAGAGGCCGTCGAGCAACTCCGCCACAGGCGCGGGCACGCTCGCCGCGGCGAGCTGTTCGACGGGTGGCAGTTGAAACTGGTGTTTGGCGAGCACTTCGCCGACTCGTCCGGTGAAGGGCAGGCGGGCGGTCAGCATCCGCCAAAGGATGATGCCGAGGCTGTAGAGGTCACTGCGTCCGTCGAGGTTCGTTTCACCGCTGGCCTGCTCGGGACTCGCATACGCGGGCGTGCCGACAAAGCCGGCAAACGTCTGCGTGACGAGCGAATCGTCCTGCCGATCCGCGCCGAACGAGCGCGCCAAGCCGAAGTCGATGATCTTCAGCAAACGATTCCCGGCCGCCTCGGTGCGCTCGTCTTCGTGCTCGAGCGCGTCGCCTTCGAGCAGCATCAGATTCGCCGGCTTGAGATCGCGGTGCACGACCTCGCGCCGGTGCGCCGCGTTGAGCGCCGCGGCTGCCTGCGCCGCGAGCGCCACGGCTTGCACGGCCGGCAGTGGGCCGGCGGCTTCTTTCAGCAAGGCTTCCAGGCTGCGGCCGGCGATGAATTCCATCGCGTAGACGAACCCGCCCTCCTCCCCCCCGAGAAAGAGCACGCTGGCTATGTTGGGAGGGCGAATCTTCGCCGCCGCGCGCGCCTCGCGCTGGAAGCGCCGGCGCGCGGCGTCCTCGGCGACTTGCTCGGCGCGGATGACTTTGAGCGCGACCTCCGTGCGCAGGCTCGTGTCGAAGGCGCGGAAGGTGACGCCCATCGCGCCGCGCCCCAGTTCCCACACACTGCCGTCGGGTCGGCGCGAGACCTTGAAATGTCCAAACGACATCTCGCCGCCAGACGACGGCGCGGGAGTGGAATCGTCGGGAGCGGCCACGGCAGGAGCAGTGCTCGGGCGGGAGACGGCGATGCGTGCTGCCGCCGGAAGCGCAAATGGGTTAACCCGGCATCACGATTTCTCGACGTAGAAATAATACGTCGCGCTATACGGCACACGCACCTCTTTGCCCTTGCCGGCCGGGTCGCAGCCGGTCGCCGGCGCTTTGCCGCCGACGGTTTCCAGGCGGTGAATGCTGCGCACCTTGGCGAAGATGCCCTGACCTTCGTTCCCCTTGGCTTTCAGCAACAGCCACGCGATGGCGTTCGGATCGGGCGAAGGCGCGTTCTCCTTCAATTCGGCCATGACCTTGCTGCCGTCGGCGGTCGATTCCCAAGTCGGCCCGGCGTAGTGCTTGCCCACTTTTTTGCCGTCGCGGTCGAACAGCTCCGCCTCCGGCGCCTTGAGCCCCCATTCGCACTGTGACGAGTCATCCTTCTTCGCGCGGCATTCGTAGATCTGCACGCCCTTCGCGGTGAGCGCGAAGGCAACGCTTTCGCCCGCCGGCGCTTTGATTTTGTCGGGGACCGTCGGCGGAGTCGTCGGCGGGGCCGTTCCAGGATTCGGCGCGCCGATGGCGGCGTAGCACGTCAACAGGAGGGCGCAACCGAAGCCAAGGGCGGCGGTGCGAGCGGGGGGAGGGATGTTCTTCATGGAGATACTTTTAACGGTGGACATCCGTTTTGGCTATGCCATTCCCACGGCGACGGTTTCGCGTTCCGGTGAAGCCGAGGAAGGCGAGAAAGTAAGGGAGCAATCATCACGCGGCAGACGGTCCGCGGGTAGGGTGGGAGTCTAGCCCGGCCGCCGGGGCCGGAAGGCCCGAAGCGGCCCCCAAACACGAA
>CAXTRS010000380.1:2435-4789 GCA_964246635.1 uncultured Chthoniobacterales bacterium
CGGGTAGGGTGGGAGTCTCGCCTGCCGGCTCGGGCGTCTCGCCCGAGTCCTGCCCCTGACCTGAAAGTGTGTTCCCGGCGAGACGCCGGCAACGGCGGGCGAGACGCCCACCCTACCCCGGAACATCTGCCGCGTTGCTTAACTCCCTGCGGCGACTGCAAAATTCACGGACCGACCCTGGCTGCTCCCTCGCCGTCAGCGGGCGGTTCCGCGTCAGGTAAACTGATAGAGCTTGGCCGGATTATCCACGAGGATGCGCTGGCGGGCCGCCTCCTCCGGCACGGCTTCGGCGAAGCAATCGAGCAGCACGGCGTCGTCCGGTTTGTTCTGCTTCTCCGTCGGGTGCGGCCAGTCGCTGCCCCAGACCACGCGCTCCGGCGCTTCCCTGGCAAAGGCGCGCGCCACGAGCACGCTGTCGGAGTAGCTCGGCGGGCCGACTTTCGTGTCGTTGTAGAAGCCCGAGAGCTTCACCCACGCCTTGCCCTTCTGCATCCAGTCGCGCACCAGCGCGAAGGCGGGATGATCGAGCGCGTTCGGCTCCGGCACGTGCGCCAAGTGGTCGAACACCACCGGGCAGGGCAGGTCGCTCCAGGTCGCCTTGGTGTCCAGCAAATCCGGCCCCTTCACGTTCACCTGCACGTGCCAGCCCAGCGGCGTGATGCGGCCCGCCAGCGGACGCACCATGTCGATCGTGGTCGTTCCGGGCGTGTAGAGGTTGAAGCGAATGCCGCGCACGCCGGCTTCGTGGAGTTTCTTCAATTCGGCGTCGGTCACCTCGGTGTTCACGACGGCGACCCCGCGCGAGGTCTTCAGTCCGAAGGCGGCGATGCACTCGACCAGCAGCCGATTGTCCGTCCCATAAGTGGACGGCTGGATGACGACGTTGCGCGTCGTGCCGAGCCGCGCCTGGAGCGCGCGGTAATCCGCGACCAGGGCGTCCTCGGGTTTCAGGAGGGCGCCTGGGATCGCGGGGAAGCGCGCGTCGTAAATGTGATGATGGCAATCGGTGGCGTTCGGCGGGACTTTCAAGCGCGGGCGCTCCGTGCCCGCGGACCATTTCACCGCTCCTTGCGGTGCTCCTTGCGCGCGGCCGAGGGCCGGCGAGACGGCGACGGCCGCAGTCAGGGTTCCGAGCGTTTTCAACGCCTCGCGGCGATTCAGGTGGGAGAAGTTCATAGCTGTGAGAGAGGATGATACCGTTCATCCATCGAACGCTGCGGCAGCTTCAGCCGTGCAGGTTCACACGGGGCGAACGCCCCGCCCGGGCAAACGACCGGGCTGACATCGCACACGCGTCGCCCGGATGACGGGAAGTTCCTTTCTATCTGGGGAGCACGGGCGTCCCGCCCGGCACCTTTGGGGGGGGGCCGGAATTGCTTTGGTTTTTGTTTTTGTAATAAGGTAATAGGTTGCGGGGGGGGTCGCCCGCCACAACGGGCGGGACGCCCGTGCTCCCCTCTCTCTCCATCTTCGAGCCCAGCGTGGAAATAAATCAAACCAGCCTGCTACCCCCCTGCAAGGATCGCCCGCCAGTTCGCTCAACTGGGCCCGCCGCCGCTGCTGCTGCCGGCGGCCGAGGTTGACGAGGAACCCTTCGTCGCCTGCCCCGCCTGCTTCGCCGCCATCGGCACGCGACGCACGTGGCTGGCCGTGGCCCAGCGCGCCAGCTCCTCGGGATTGCCAGCCAGCTTATTTTTCACCATGCGGTCGGCCTTGCGCAGCAGCTTGGAGCCTTGGAGCACGGCGGCGTCGATCCCCGCCGTCGCGCCGACGTGATCCTGCCCCTGGTCGCTGCGCTCCTTCCCTTCGGCCACGAGCGCGGCGAGATCGGCGCGCAAGTGATCGAGGAAATCGGGAGCGATTTCGTGATCCAGAAAGGCCTGCCTGCTGGCCGCCGCGGCGGCGATTTCCTCGTGGGTCGGCGGCGGGTCGAGCGGCTGGCCCGTCTCGTCTCCGCCGGCAGGGTCGAGCGCCCGCAACACGCTGCGGGCGGCGGCGATCAGCGCGTCGCGCCCGTCGGTGTCGGGCAGGAGAAACGGCTTGTCGAAGCCCGGCTGATCCTCGGCGACGATCTGTGCGGTGGCGCTGATGGCCCCGAGGTCGAGGTGAACGGCGTCGGCCAGCGTGCCGCCGCTGGCCGTGGCCCCGCGCTCGCCCTCCAGGCCGGCGTGCTGGGCGGCGGCGTCGTTCTCCATTTTGTCGGCCACCGCGTCGAGGGCGGCGAAGGTTTGCCCGCTCAGCTTCGCGGCCGGGAAAACGGTCGGCCGCTCCAGCCCGAAGGCTCCGGCCCTGCGGAAGGCATCCATGCGATTGGAATCACGTTGTTTCATAGTCAAAAAGGGATCGGTTGAGAC
>CAXTRS010000381.1:0-4787 GCA_964246635.1 uncultured Chthoniobacterales bacterium
ACCGGCTGCGGTCGTGAAGATGATCCTGCCGTCCTGCGCGGCGACGGTTTGCGCATCCAGGCGCAGCGTCAACGCGACGATCAGCACGCAGGGCAGCAGAAAACTGCCCGGCTTCATCGGTCAACGGTGTCGGCTGACAGACTGGCTGTCCTGGTTCATCGGCCCATCATTTTGAGCACGATGAAAACCAGGATGGCCAGGCCAAAGCCGCCGCCGCACAGCCAAACCAAAAACGCCCAGCCCGCCGCCGCCAGCATGGGAGCCATCATCGTCGCCGCAAGAATCAGTGGAGTCATAAGAAGGAAATGATTTTGGAGGTGGAAAGTTGCCGAGAGGGATTCGATTTCACCTGCCGGTTCGGTCTTGTCTTCTGCGCCGAGCCAAGACTCGTTTCAAGATTGCATCCTCGAAATCCAAACATTGTTTAACGGCGGCGCGCGGATTCGTCGGCACGAGTTTCGTTGGCTTCACGGTATCGTTCGACGCGGACGTTCGGTGCTTTGGCAATTGCGGACGGATTATCCGGCTGTGCGCCGGACTCCAAAAGAAGGCGAGCAACTTCGTCGTGCTGTCCGCGCTCGGCGAAACCGAGAGCCCCCAAGCCTGCGGCGTTACGCCAGTGGATGTCGGCGCCGCGCTGCAACAGGAGCGCGACGAGGCGGGCGTGACCGCGGCTCGCGGCCTCGGTGAGCACGGAGTGATCCCGATTGTGGGTCTTTGGGTTCGCGCCGTGATCGAGCAGATACACGGCGATCTCCTCGCGGCCGCGCGCAGCCGCCCAGAACAGCGGGGTGAAGCCCCACACGTCAGCGCCGTCGAGGCGCGCGCCGTTTTCGATCAAGCAGCGGACAACTTCGAAGTGGCCATCGCGCGCGGCGATCGTCAGCGCCGTCCACTCACCTTCGCCGGCGGCGTCCGGGCTGGCGCCAATCGCGAGCAGGCGCCTGACTTCGGCCACATCACCGCGCATGCAAACACTCACCAGCTTTCCGTCCAATGTGCGTTGCCTCAGCCAGGGCGGCAGCACCAGGAAGCCCAGCAGCGTCGCGCCGAGCGCCACGACACAGACTGCTGCCAACCGCGGACGACGCCGTTTCATTGCCTGATCGAGCGGCTCATTTTCTCGCGACGAATGCAGTGCCGCGATCAAAGGAACGCAACGCTTCCAACGGGGGCGCGGCACCTTTTTCCAGATGCACTTTGCAGCCGCCCGAAGCCCTCGCCAGCGCCTCCGCGGCTGCGGCGACGCTGCTCGGGAGATGCGAATCTCCAAGCCAGCCCCAGTGTTTCTTCAGATCATAACCGGCCGCCTGCAATGCACCTGCCACTGCGGTGGCGCAATTTCTTTTCCATTCCACACCGCTCGTCTTCGTGCGGAAATACGCTTCGACGCTGGCGATCTCTGCCTGGGTCGTATTGATGAGATAGATCGTGACGTCCCGCTCCCGCGTGTTGTCGGCGACGTAGGCCGTCAGATCGGTGCCGGACGCGATGTGATTGCCTTTGCCGTAAACGCCGCGACCGGTCATCGCGATGGCGGTGTGACCGAAAGCGTTTCCAAAACGGCAACCGGCCAGACCGCCGCGCGGCGTGAACGGGTTCCGGGGAAAATCGCGGCCGAGCAGCACGACAGCGATTTGCGGCGCGTCCTCTTTTTCAGGGAGGTTCTGCGCGCGCAACGTCGCTGCGGCCACGAGCAGCCAAACGGCCAAAAACCACGCGCAGCGGCTGAACGAACGCCACGAGCCGCCGCGCGAAACACTGCGCTGATTTTCCGCCGTCACTTCCCCTTGTCGGACTCCCGTGCGCTCGACTCCGCGGCGATCGGCTTTGTGCCGGACAAGCCTTTCGCCGCTTCGACGACGTGCTCCGCGGTGATGCCGAGTTCTTTCATCACCGTGCCGCCGGGGGCGCTGAGGCCGAAGCGTTCGATGCCGATGGCGACGCCGTCGAGGCCGACGTAGCGGAACCAGCTTGTCGGCGTGGCGGCTTCGATGCTCACGCGACGGCGGCAAGCGACGGGGAGGATTTCCTCGCGATATTTTTCCGGCTGGCGCTCGAAGCGCTCGAAGCAGGGGACCGAGACCACGCGCGTGCCGGGGCCGAGCGTTTCGGCGGCTTTCATCGCATGTTGGAGCTCGCTGCCGGCTCCCATCAGGATGAGGTCGAGATCAGCGGTTTCTTTCTTCGCGATGTAGGCGCCGCGCAGGACGCCTTCGCGGCGTTCCTTCACGGGGATCTGAGTCAGGAGCGGGACAGCTTGGCGACTCAGCGCGAGCAGCGTGGGGCCTTCGGTGCGTTCGAGCGCGGCGACAAAGGCGCCGGCGGTTTCTTCGGGATCGCCGGGGCGGATGACGTCGAGGTTCGGGATGACGCGCAGGCCGGGGACCGTTTCGACCGGCTCGTGGGTCGGGCCGTCTTCGCCAACGCCGACGCTGTCGTGGGTGAAGATGTAGATCACCGGCAGGTGCGAGAGCGCGGCGAGGCGGATCGGCGGGCGGCAGTAGTCGGCGAAGACGAGAAACGTCGCGCCGCTCGGCCGGAAGATGCCGTGTGCGGCGATGCCGTTCATGATCGAACACATGCCGTGCTCGCGGATGCCGAAACGGATGTTGCGCCCGCCGCGGTGGCCGGGCTTGAAGTCGTCGTCGCCAGCTTTGAGGTCGCCGATATAGTTTAACGTTGAACCATAAAGATCGGCGCTGCCGCCGACGAGCAGCGGCGTCATTTTCGCCAGCGGCTGGAGCACGTCCTGGCCGGCTTTGCGCGTCGCGATCTTCGAGTCGGCGGCGAACTCCGGCACGGCGGCGAACATCGCGCCGGTGTCGGCGGGTTTCTTGTTCGTGTCCTTCGGCAGCGTGTGTCCGAAGGCATTGGAGGTCTCGAGTTCTTTGGCCAGTTTTGGGTTGGCAGATTTCCAAGCGTCGAATTTTTTCGACCACTCGGCGTGCGCTTTTTCGAGTTCCTTTTTGTGCTCGGCAAAAAAGGCTTTCACCTCGTCGGAAACGTAGAAGTGCTCGTCGGGCAGTCCGAGCGCTTTACGCGCGGCGTCGACGAATTTCGCGCCGCCTTCGCCGTGCGCTTTTTGCGTGCCGGCGACTTCGGGAATGCTTTTGCCGATGAGCGTCTTGGCGATGATGAGTTGCGGCTTGCCGCTGCCCGCGGCCTTCGCGCGGTCGAACCCGGCGAGGAAATCTTCCATGTTCTGCCCATCGACGGTTTGCACGTCGAAGCCGATCGCCTCGAAACGCTTCGCGGCGTCCTCGCTCTGCGTCTCCTTCGCCATCGCGTCGAGCGTGACGGCGTTGTAGTCGTAAATCAGGATCAGGTTGTCGAGTTTCTGGTGCCCGGCGAACGCGATCGCCTCCATCGCCACGCCTTCCTGCATGCAGCCGTCGCCGGCGAGGCAGACAATGTGGTGGTTGAAAATTTCGTGGTCCTTGGTGTTGAACCGCGCCGCAGCCATCTTCTCGGAAACCGCCATGCCGACCGCGTTGGCGACGCCCTGGCCGAGCGGGCCGGTGGTGGTCTCGACGCCGCTCGGCGCATGCGTCAATTCCGGGTGACCCGGCGTCTTCGAGCCAAGCTGCCGGAAGCGCTTGACCTCTTCGAGGGTCATGTCCGCGTAGCCCGAGAGGTGCAGCCAGGAATAGAGAAACATCGAGCCGTGACCAGCGCTGAGCACGAAGCGGTCGCGGTCGAGCCACTCGGGATGATCCGGGCAGTGGCGCAACGCGTGGCCGTAGAGCACGGCGCCGATTTCGGCGCAGCCCAGCGGCAGGCCGAGATGGCCGCTGTTGCTGGCGTGAACGGCGTCCATGGCAAGGCCGCGCGCGATGTCGGCGGCTTGGGCGAGAATGGCTTGATTCGGCAGGCTCATAGTGTGAGAGGCGGGTGGCGAGTTGCGAGTTGCGGGTTGGGGGCGGGTGACGACGGTTTGTCGGGTCTAACGCAGTTGGTCTTCGCAGGCAAGACGATACAGAGGGTGGAGTTCGCGGACGAGCGGGCCGGGCGCGGGCAGCACGCGGTCGCGCCAACGGCGCACGGGGCAGAGGCCGAGGAGGCTGTTGGTGAGAAAAATTTCGTCGGCGTAGTCGAGAGCGAGCGGCTTCATGCGCACGCGGCGAACGGGGAGCGGCGCGTGCGCCAGGACCCAGGCGCGTGTCACTCCAGCGCGGCAGCCGCAGGTTTCGTCGGGAGTGAAGAGGGTGCCGGCGCGGGTCCAGAAGATGTTTGTCATCGCGCCGCCGGCGGTGTGGCCGTATTCGTTGAGCAGGAGCGATTCGCCACGCGGATTTTCGCGGCGCGCCTGCCAGTGCGTGAGGTAGCTGAGCGTTTTGTGACGGGCGTCGAGGTTTTCCGAGCCAACCCGGGCGCGGGAGAGGCTCAATGCCAGGCCGTGCGGATGAGCGGGAAATTTTTTGGCGGTGAAAATTTGCCGTGTGCTGCCGTCGCCGGAGACCAGCCAGCGCCAGCGGCCGTTTGCTCCCGCGGGCAGCGCCCCGGCGGCGCGGCGAAAATCGAAGTCGCAACGCAGACCCAAGGCAGTGCAAGCATGCAACAGCGATTGCCAGTGTTCTGCGAGGAACAGCGCGCGGCCGCGCTCGACACGCAAGGTTTCAAACACTCCGACCCACGGCTGGAACGGTTCATTGGCCGCCAGCGTTTCGAGCGGCGGCAGGTTCACGGCTGCGCCACAACAGGTAGGGACGCCTCTCCCAGGGGGCCGGGATTTTACAGCTAGGTGGGGGTCCCCCGCCGCCCAAAAAATAGGGCCCCGCGGCGCG
>CAXTRS010000382.1:0-4778 GCA_964246635.1 uncultured Chthoniobacterales bacterium
GGGCGAGGATAAACAAGGACAATGCGAAGCGGGCAGGGAGTAGTTTCATCATACTCCCCCTATCGCGGCCCGGCGCCGGGGCGCTTGCCTTCCCGGGCGGGACGACTGCCGGGCCAGGCCCGCCCGCCCGCCTGCGCACCAGAGCGAGCCGCCTACTTCGCGCTGTAGGTGGCGGGGAAGGTGTTGCCGGCAGTGTTCTTTTCCAGCGTGTTGTTGCCGCGGCTGAACACCGTGCCGTTGTTGAGGGTCCCGACGCCGGTGGCGCAGCCGACGATGCGCGAGCCCTCCACGCGCACCAGCGTGTTGGGGTGGTTGGAGAAAATCCCGCTGCCGCCGCCGCTGCCGCTGATCGTGCAGTCCGACAGCGTCGCATCGAGGGCGCCGCCATTGGTCGTGTCGGCGGAGAAACCCGTGGGGCAGCTCTCCACCCGGCAGCCTGTGACCAAGGCGAGCACGCTGACGTTGGCCTGGGCATCCACCTCGAGACCGTAGTTGCAGTCGCGCACCACGCAGTTGGCCACGTTGAGCTGCAGGCCCGTGGTGATGGTCCCATGGATGCCGTAGCCGAAAAGGCGCACCGTGCAGTCCTCGATCGTCAGCGTCTTCGCGCTGTTCACGCGAATGCCGCTGATGTTCAGATCGCCGGGACTGCCGCCCTCGATGATGAGCCCGCGCAGGCTCACGCTGGCGCCGGCGCCCGCGTTGATCGTGATGCCGTTGTTGTTGCCCGACACCGTCACGAAGCCGTTGACGCCGGGCGGCACGGTGACGCTCACACCCTTGGTGATGGTCAGCGCCCCGTAGCCGGCGGTGTCGAGCACGACGATGCTGCCGAAACTCGCCACGGCGTCATGGGCCGCTTGGAAGTTGCGTTTGGGCGCGTTGCGCGTGCCGTCGTTGGCGTCGTTGCCAGTGCTGGCCACGAAGACTTTCGACAGTTGCGCGTGGAGCGCGCCGGGCAGGCAGGCGAGCAGGGTGGAGGCCAGGAGGAGGCGGAGAGCAGGGAGGGGTGTCATACTCCCTCTATCGCGGCCAGCCAGCGAGGCGAATGCCTGCTGGCGGGGGCGCGGGCGCCAGTCTGCTGCGCCGGGCGGCGGGCTATTTGGCGCTATAGGCGCCGGGGAAGGTGTTGCCGGCGGGGTTGGACTCGAGGGTGTTGTTGGCCCGCGAGAGGATCTGGGAGCCGCTGCCTTGGAGGGCGCCGGTGTTGTTGGCGGCGACGATGCAGTCCGACACCCGCACGACCGTGGGCGCGCCCGCGCCGGCCACGCCGACGGTGTTGCCGGCGAGCACGCAGTTTGTCAGGGTGATTTCCACGCCGGCGCCGCCGCTCGTCGTGCTGGCCACCACGCCGAAGCTGCTGTTGACCTCGAAGCGGCAGGCGCTGGCCACGACGGTGGCGGCGGGCAGTTGGGCGAGGAGGCCCGAGACGCAGTTGCGCACGCCCGTGTTGGCCAGGGTGACCTGCACCCCGCTGCTCAAGAGATTGATGCCGCCGCCGAAGCTGCGCACCGTGCAGTCTTCGACGCGCACGCTGCCCGCGCTGTTGACCCGAATGCCGCTGGTGCCGCCAGTGCCGGCGCCTTCGATGATGAGC
This sequence comes from uncultured Chthoniobacterales bacterium, assembly GCA_964246635.1. Classification (GTDB taxonomy): domain Bacteria; phylum Verrucomicrobiota; class Verrucomicrobiia; order Chthoniobacterales; family SZAS-18; genus JAFAXH01. The sequence continues at coordinate 1,598 of CAXTRS010000382.1, forward strand.
CCGCGCAGGGCGATCGCGTCGGTGCTGCCGGCGGTGATGATGATGCCGTCGCTGCTGCCGCTGACGCTGGTAAAACCGTTGACGCCGGGCGGCACGGTGACGGCGAGGCTTTTGGTAATGGTCAAGGCCCCGTAGCCGGCGGTATCGAGCACGACAATGCTGCCGCCCGCGGCGACGGCGTCGTGCGCGGGCTGGAAGTTGCGCTTGGGCGCGTTGCGGCTGCCGTCGTTGGCGTCGTTGCCCGTGCTGGCGACGAAGATTTTCGTGGCTTGGGCGCGGGCTGTGGCGGGCGCGAGCAGGCAGCCGACGCCGCCGGTGCAATACAGGACGAGGGAAAGGAGGGAGCGAGTGTTCATGGAACGAAGAGTCTATTTAGCGCTGTAGGCGCCGGTGAAGCTGTTGTTGTTGGTGTTTTTCTCCAGGGTGTTGTTGCCCCGCGAGAGCACCTGCCCGCCGAGGGAGGTCTCGACGGCAAACTGGTTGCCGGTGATCGTGCAGTTGCTTACCCGCACCGTGCTGTTGGCTTTGGACGAAGAGATCGCGGTGCGGTTGCTGTTGAAAAGGCAGTCGGCCAGGGTCAGATCGATCAGGCCGCTGCTGAAACTGTTGCACTCCGCCAGCGCGGACAGAAACGAGTTTTGCTCGAAGCGACAGCCGGTGACGACGGCCTTGAGGACGACGTTGGCGCCGAGCTGCAAGTTCAGGCCGGCGCCGGTGCAGTCGGTTATCACGCAGTTCTGCGCGTAGAGCTTGATGTCCGAGTCGTCGGGATTGACGCCGATGCCCACGTAGAGATTGCGAAAACTGCAATCCTCGACGACCAGATTGCCCACGGTGGAGGCGATGACGCCGAAGGAGTTGCCGGGGACCGGAGTGCCGTTGTTTTCGATGACCAGCCCGCGCAGGGAGACGTTGTCGCTCGGCGCGGCGTTGATGAATATGGCGTTCGTGCCGCCGCTGACGGTGATGAAGCCGTTCACTCCCGGCGGCACGGTGAGGGCGAGGCTCTTGGTGATATTCAGCGCGCCATAGCCGGCGGTATCCAGGACCACGATCTGGCCGCCCGCGGCCACGGCGTTGTGGGCCGCCTGGAAATTGCGCTTCGGGCTGCCGCGCGAGCCGTCGTTGGCATCATTGCCGAAGGAGGCGACGAAGATTTTCGGCAACTGGGCATGTGCTGCCAGCGGAATGCCGATGGTGAGCGTGAGGAAGGCCAGCGCCCAGAACGGCTGGACACTTGGACCACGGAGAAGCGGACGGCGCGTGTGCATGGATGGAAGGAACAGGGGGAATTGACGCCTGGCACGGCCGCGGTGGACGGCAGGCGCTGGATTCGTCACTCCGTTTATCGGCGATCTGATGATGAATGGTCGCTTTCTGCGCGGGCTCCTGCTATCACCTGCCGTGGCATGACTTCTCCCCGCCTCTTCGCCACGTTCAATTTTCTGCTTCTCGCACTCGGCTTCGTGTTTGCAGCCGGCGGCTGTTCGCGCACGCCGCCGACGCACGTGCGCGAGCCGGCGAAGCTTTTCCCCGTGCGCAGCGAGGGCAAGTTCGGCTTCGTCGATCGCGAGGGCGCCGCCGTGGTCCCGCCGCGCTTCGAGGCCGCGCGCCTGTTTTCCGAAGGCGTCGCCGCGGTGCGCCTGAACAACAAGTGGGGCTACGTCGATGCGACGGGCAAGGAGACGATTCCCGCGCAGTTCGAGGGCGCCGGCGACTTCTGCGAAGGCCTCGCGCGGGTGCGCAACGGCGCGACGTGGGGCTTCATCGAGCCGTCGGGCAAATTCGTCATCGAAGCGAAGTTCGACGACGCCGGCGACTTCAACGGCGGGCTGGCGCCAGTGAAGTCCGGCGCGAAGTGGGGCTACATCGACCGCCGCGGCCAGCCGGCGTTCGAGCGGCAGTTCGACGCGGCGCACGCGTTCTCCGAGGGTCTCGCAGCGGTGAACACCGGCGGCAAGCTCGACGAAGACGGCGTCTTCACCGGCGGCGTCTGGGGCTTCATCGACCCGAAGGGCAAGGACGCCATCCCTCTGCAATTCCAGGGGGCGCGCGATTTCCGCGAAGGCCGCGCCGCGGTGCGCGACACGCACACCTGGGGCTTCATCGACAAAAAGGGCGCGCCGGTGTTCGCCAAGCGTTACATGGCCGTCGGCGACTTCAGCGAAGAGCGCGCGCTGGCGGTCAACGACGAAGGCTGGGGCTACATCGGCCCGGACGGGAATTGGGCGCTGAAGAGCGATTTCCCCGGCGCCACGCGCTTCACCGGCGGCCGCGCCGTGATCGAGCGCGACAGCTCCACCGGCAAGTGGGAACTCATCGACCCGGCCGGCAAAACGGTCGGCAGCGCGACCTTCGAGCTGCCGGGCGCCTTCGATTAAATCGAACGCGCCCGCGCGCGCCGGCTACTGCGCGCTGTAGCTGCCGCCGAACACGTTGCCGTTGAAATTGTTCGTCAGCGTGTTATTGCCGCGCGAGAGCACCAGGCCGTTGCCGGATGCGCCGTTGCCGATGATGCCGGTGACGTTGTCGGTGATGGTGCAGTTGTTGACGAGCACGTCCGACGTGGCCCCCGAGCCAGTGATGATCGTGGCCGAGATCCCGTATGCGTTTCGGTAAAAGACGCTGTCGGCGACGGTAGTCATCAGGCTGGCGTCGGAGTTATTATTGCGCGAGGTCAGCGCCACGTTGCCGTTCAGCTCAAAGCGGCAACGGCTGACGTTGGCCGAGGTGGCCCCGGCGCTGGAGATAAACAGATAGAAGCCGTTGAGGCAGCCGAGGAAGAGGCAGTCGTTCAGCGACGTGCTGCTGCCGGGCGTGATCTGCTGCACGCCGTAGCCAAAGGAGCGGATCTTGCAATCATCCACCACCAGGTTGACGGCCTTGGACGCAAAGACGCCGCTACCGCCCGCGCCCTGGCCGCCGCCCTCGATGATGAGCCCGCTCAAGGCGACGCCGACGTTGGCCGTGTTGATGGTAATGCCATTGCCGCTCCCGCTGACGGTGATGAACCCGTTGACGCCGGGCGGGACGGTGACGGTGAGACTCTTGGCGATATTGAGCGCGCCATAGCCCGCGGTATCCAGCACGACGATCTGGCCGCTGTCGGCGACGGCGTTGTGCGCCGCCTGGAAGTTGCGCTTGGGCGCGTTGCGGCTGCCGTCGTTGGCGTCGTTGCCGA
>CAXTRS010000383.1:0-4771 GCA_964246635.1 uncultured Chthoniobacterales bacterium
GGCGCGTGTTCGAGCCGGGTCACGTTCTCCCGCCCTACCACGGTCTCGGCCAACGCGGCGAGCATGACGCCGTTGGTCTCGAAAATTTCGCCCGCGCGCAGTGGCGCGCTGCCGGCCGGGCGGAGTTCGTCGCCGGTCGTCAGAATCGCCACGCGCGGCGCGCGGTGGACTTCGATTTCCGCCCAGCCTTGCGACGCGGCCAGCGCCAGCGCGGGCGCGGTCAGCCGATCGCCCGCCGCAAAAAGCCGCTGCCCGCGCGCCACGTCGCCGCCCGCCCGCCGGATGAACTCGCCGGCTTCGACCGCGGCGCCCAGCGTGATGGTCCCCACTCCCTCGACCGCCGTGTGGACTTCGACCTCTTCCTGCATCACGATCGCGCCCGTCCCCGCCGGCACCGGCGCGCCCGTGAAAATCCGCACCGCCTCTGCGCCATCCTGGGGCAGCTTCCAACCGCGATCCAGTCCGGCGGGCTGTTCGCCGATGACGCGGAAGCGCGCCCCGGCCGGCCAGCCGCCTCCGTCCGACCGCGCGGGCAACGCATAACCATCCATCGCGGAATTGTCGAAGCCCGGCAGCGGCACGCTGGCGAAGAGTTCCCTCGCGGCAAAGCGGCCGAGGGCGTCGCGCAGGAGCACCCGCTGGACTGGGGAGGGTGCGATCTCGGCGAGCACCCGCGAGAGGGTTTCGGATTCCGAGCGCAGCGCGGCCATGCGCCGGAACATCCCCGGCCCTGCGCAACGGCGCAAGGTCGCAAGGGCACCTCGTCTTTTGCGCCCCCCGCCCGGCGCAATGTTTCGTTGACCGCGCGGAGGCCGGCGGCTATTTTCGGCGCGTTCGCAACGCTCGCGGACCATGCAATTCCAGGTGAGGTGGCTGAGAGGTCTAAAGCAAAGCTTTGCTAAAGCTTCGTAGCCCAAAAGGCTACCGAGGGTTCGAATCCCTCCCTCACCGCGCTCCCCGTTTTCCCGCTCGTTGTCTCCTTGGAAACGGTGAATCCAGAGACGCATTCTCCGCCGCCATCCTCGCGATCCGCGCCGGCTGCAGCCGACACCTATTGGCTCACGCGCTTCGTGCTGCTGCGCCTGCTCGGGCTGGTCTATGCCGTTGCCTTCCTCGTCGCTGCGAATCAACTCGTGCCGCTCATCGGCTCCGACGGCTTGCTGCCCGTCGGCCGGTTTCTCGAACGCATCCGTCAGGCCACCGGCTCTGCCACCGACGGGTTTTTGCACCTGCCCACTTTGTTCTGGTTCGGTGATTCGGACACCGCCCTGCTCGCCGTCGCCTGGACCGGCTTTGCGCTCGCCTGCGTCGTCGCCGCCGGCTTCGCCAACGCGCTCCTCATGCTGGCGCTCTGGTTTCTCTACCTGTCCATCGTCCACGTCGGGCAGGACTGGTATGGCTACGGCTGGGAAGTCCAGCTCCTCGAGACCGGCTTTCTCGCGGTCTTCCTCTGCCCGCTGCTCGACGCCCGCCCCTTCCCGCGACGCGCTCCGCCGACCGCGATCCTCTGGCTGTTCCGCTGGCTGATCTTCCGCATCATGTTCGGCGCCGGGCTGATCAAAGTCCGCGGCGACCCCGCCTGGCGCGACCTCACCGCGCTCGACTACCACTTCGAGACCCAGCCGATCCCCAACGGTCTCAGCCGCTGGTTCCACTTCCTGCCCCGGCCGTGGCTGCGGCTCGGAGTTCTCTTCAACCACGTCGCCGAGCTCGTCGCCCCATTGTTCGTCTTCTGGCCGCGCCGGCTGCGGCGGGTCGCCGGCGTCGTCATCATCGGGTTCCAAGGCGCCATCCTCCTCGGCGGCAACCTGTCGTTTCTGAACTGGCTCACGGTCGTCCCCGCCCTCGCCTGCCTTGACGACGCCGTTTGGGCGAGACTTCTCCCCCGCGCCCTGGTGCGCCGCGCCGGGGAAGCCGCCGCCCGCACGCTCCCGCCCACGCGCACCGGCCAGATCGTCGCGCGCACGGTCGTCGCAGCGGTGGCGCTGCTCAGCATCCAGCCCACCGTCAACCTGCTCTCGTCCGGCCAGGTGATGAACACCTCCTTCGATCCGCTCGAACTAGTGAACACCTACGGCGCCTTCGGCACCGTCGGCCGCACCCGCGAAAACCTCGTCTTCGAAGGCACCGACTCCCCCGCGCCCGACGACCCCGCCGCCGCGTGGCGCGAATACCTCTACCGCGGCCTCCCCGTGGACGAACACCGCCGCCCGCCGCAGATCGCCCCCTACCAGTTGCGGCTCGACTGGCAGCTCTGGTTCGCCGCCATGGGCAGCCCCGCCGAATACCCCTGGACGCTCCACCTCGTCTGGAAGCTCCTGCACGACGACCCCGCCGCGCTGCGCCTTTTCGCGAGCAACCCCTTCCCCGCCGGCCACCCTCCGCGCTACGTGCGCGTCGTGCTCTACCGCTACAGGTTTGCCCCGCCCGGAGACCCGGCGGGCCGTTGGTGGACCCGCGAACGCCTCGGCCTCTGGCTCCCCCCGCTCTCCGCCGACGACCCGCGCCTGCGCGCCATCCTGCAAACCGAGGGCTGGCTCCCTGGCAGCCCGGCGGACGCACCCTGATGGACTCAAGCTCAGCGACGGCGACCCGGGAACGCGGGCGTGAGCGCATGCCGTGATGGAGCCGGTCGAACGTCCGCCCGCGCTTCGGTCACTGAACGCCAGGGTCGCGCTTCGCCGCAGCGCCGGGCCAGGCAGTGCAGTGAAGTGGGAATAGGCGTCGCGGTCATTTCTTCACTGTCCGCAGCATTAAAAGATGACGGACCCTTTTTTTCCTCCTCCTCCTATGCGCCCAAAGAGGTCACACAGCTTGCGTATCAGATCGCAGACGACCTTACAGATCGCCTGCGTTGCAGGATCGTCGGGGTATTTGTGCTCGCAATCCAACGAGCATTTCAACCAATTCAACGTGCAATCCACCTCAGGATTGCCTGTGGTGTCTCCCGTCCCCCGGCGGGCTGCCAGAAAGCTCGCTTCGGGCCCTCCGGCTCCGCAGGGGTGGATGGCGCTCGCCAACTGGGCAGCCAACGCGGCGAAGAATTGCCCTTCTCCCGAGGCTGGGTGCTTGAAGTGCAGTTTGACAAACGGGTGCGTGTGATCTTTGCACGGCAGGATCTGCAGGACTTCGACCTTCTCAATGATTTCGAGCGGCACTTTGCTCCAATGCTCGCAGTGTGTGCCGAAAGCGAACAGGAGGTGCTTGTCATCGCCTGCCTGCTTCACCATGCCGGTGAAAATGAGCGGAGAGGTAATCTCGTTCCGAACCAGGCGGCCGAGGAATTCTTGTGCGTCGTAACTCTTGGTTTGTTCTGACATAGTCGGTGTTTTGTGGGTTGTTTACTTCATTCCGCCCGATCCCGGGCGAAAGCGTGTCGTGCGCCTATGGCCTTCAGGAAAACCGGGTGAGCCGTTTCGAACGGGGCAGGCTCTCCTGCACGGAGAGGAGGCTCTGGGAGGCGGCAGCGTGGGAGTGCGGTCGCGGCAGGGCTGGACGGCGCTCCCGGCAGGGTGGGCTTGCGCTCCCCGCACGCGGGGGCGGCGCTCGGCGGGCGGGGGGGTTGGAACTCTCCGAAGGCCGCTTGAAGACACGCACCCCGGGCTTGCGGCCTCCGCCGGGTGGGCTTCGGCCCGGCGCAAGGCCGCCGGAGAGCAGCGCTCGCGGGCTTCGAGGCTCCGCAAGCCCACCCTGCGGGGCGCGCCTGCCCGGCCTCGGCCGCACGCAGGTCGGGGGTTTGGCCGGATTCACGGGTTGAGGTTCGTGGAATAAATGCCGGTGCGGCTGGCGCCGCCGCCGGTGTAGCGCACCACCAGGCTCAGGCGCTGGGCACCGGTGAGCCCGGGGGGCCAGGCGCCCATGATCTCGGTGGCGGTCCAGTGCGAGTAGCTGGCGACGTGGAGGGCCGCGCCGCCGCCGGAGACCGGGGCAAGGAAAAGGCCGAGCGTGGTGTCGGCCGGGCCGGGCTCGGGGCCGAAGTCGTGGCCGCTGATGCGGAAGGCGCCGCCGGGCGTGCAGCGGTCGAGCGTGCGGGTGGTGGCGTCATAGACGCGGGTGATCGCGGGCACCTTGTCGCCGAGCACGGCGTCGCGCACGAAGGTGATGCCGGTCTCGAAGACCGCGTGGCCCTCGGGGCTGAGGGTGAGGTTCACGTCGAGGTTCATGTTTTCGACGGTGGGCTGAAAGTCGGCGTCGGCGTGCTTGCCGCCGCAACTTGGCTTGAAGGTGAACAGGCCGCAGACGCGCCGGGCCGTGCGGCTGGCGCGGGCGGCGTCGAGGATGCCGGCGAAGAGGGCGCGGCCGACGGTGTCCACGACGGCCTGGGTCTGGCCGGTCTGCGCGGCGACCTGGGCGAGCAGGGTGTCGGAGTCGAGGTCTTCCTGGAGGGCGACGCGGGTGGAGACGCCGCTGCCGGAGGGGATGACGTTGTAGTGGAAGGCGTTGTCGGGCATAGGACGTAGGGAAGAGACAGTCGAGGGTTCCTTGCATCCTTGTATCGACCGGACCCTGCCAAGTGCGCGGGCGAGATTTTGCCGGCGTGCTGGCCGGTGGCTGGCGCTGCCCCTACGATGTGCTCTCCTCCTCCGGCGGCGTCCACAGGACGAAGGGCACGCCGAGGGCGTATTGCGCGCGCTCGGCCCAGTGGCTGTTCGCCGTGACGCAGTCTTCGTAAACGTTCACGTAGAACTTCAGATACTCGCTCAGACTGCGGGCGCCCTGCGGCGGGGGCGGCGGGGGCGGCGCGACGGCGACGCCTCCGCCCTCCGCTTCG
>CAXTRS010000384.1:0-4749 GCA_964246635.1 uncultured Chthoniobacterales bacterium
TGTAGCCGATGAGCCCGTAAAAGGTCTCCGACAGCTGCCGGTGCAGCTCGGCGTTCGGCGGGCGGCGCTGGTGGCGTGCGTGTTCATCGCCTACAACGGCTGGCGCATGCTGGTGCCGGCGGTGAGCGAGATCATGGACACCGCGCCGCCACCGGAAATCGAGACCCGCATCCGGGCAGCCGCGGCCGGGGTGCCAGGGGTCGTGACGCCGGAAAAGTGCCGGGTGCGCAAATCGGGCCTGGAGTTTTACGTCGATCTCCATGTCGCCGTGGACGGCGCGATCACGGTCGATGCCGGGCACAACATTGCGCACCGGGTGAAAGACGCGGTGCGCGCGGCCGACGACCGCATCGCCGACGTGCTCGTGCATATCGAGCCGGCGTGAAGGGAGCGGACAGGTTCGTCTGACACGGAAGCACGGAGAATTTAGGAATTAGGATTTAAAAAGGCGGGGCGCCAAGGGGAGAGCATGTTTGGCTGTCTTCTTCCCAAATCCTAAATCTTAAATTCTAAATTCCTCGCCACCACCGGGCCTTGGAAGGCGCGAGCGTGGCGCGGCCGGTCGTCAGGAGGCGCTCGGCCAGACCGGCCGGCGTGGCGATCCCGCGCAGACTCGCGCGAATGACGCCGTCGAGCGCGCGCTGCTCCTCGAACCATCGGCCCAGGGCCGGGTGGTGTTGCGCGAGCGTGAGCGCCTCGGCCACGAGCGGGTCGGCGCCGGCCGGCCCCACGTGTTCGTCCCCGCCAACGCCGGGTCGGTGCAGAACGAGAATTTCCTTGGCGCGCTGGCTGTTCATCGCGCACCTCCGGCGTGGGTGGTCGTGGCGCCGACGGTCAGGCGCTCGTGCAGCCGCGTTTTGCCGCGGGCGATGCGCGAGCGCACGGTGCTGAGCGGCGTTTCAAGAATCTCCGCGATCTCCGCGAAGGAAAAATCTTCCAGGAAAAAAAGCGTGAGCGGCGCCTGGAAGATTTCGTCCAGCGTGGTGAGCACCCGCAGGATCGTCGTGGCGTCCGGCCCGTTCCTGGGTGACGCTGCCGCCGCGGCCGGCGACGTAGCCGCTGGCAGGCCAGCCTCCCTGTCTGCCGCCAGCATGAAGTGTGGAAACCGGGCGTGGCTGCGCCGGGTTTCGACGAAGTGGCGGCACAGGGCGGCAAAGAGCCAGAGCTTCTCTTTTTTTTCCAGCTCCCCGCTGCCGCCGCCAGTCGGCGAATCCTGTTTGCCCGCCCAAAGCTGGAAGGTTGCTCCCACGAGATTCTCTGCGTCTGTCGGCGAGCGCGACAAACAAAAAGCGAGCCGGTAGAGCGCCTGATGATGGAGTCGCACGACTCGCTCGAATTCGGCTGCGGTTGCGGTGGCCATGACTTCGGACGCCGTAAAAATACGATTGTGGAACGACAACCCCACCGCACGCGCGCCGACGACGAGGATGTCTGCGGCGGGGAGTGCAGCCGCACAAACCGGGAAGACGCCGCGCCTGGGGGAGGGACGGGGATCACTCTCGACCGGACGAAGCCGGGAAGAGCAGACAAATATTGTATGCAATGACCATCGTTTTGCCGCGCGCGGCTGGCTGTATTCTTTTCCCCTTATCGGGGTGAGACGAGAGAGAAGGAGCCTGCTTTGCGCAGCCAGCGGCTGGCGGATGATGGAGGACGCGCCGGGCGGGGCATGGAGCCAGACGCGGGTCGTCTTCCCGCCTTATTGGGGCGCGTCCGCAGCCGCCGGCGCGGCGGGCGCGGCGGCCGGACCCGGCGGCGGGTAATGGAGGACATTTTTGCCGCTGGCAGTGAGATATTTTTTCGCCACCCGCTGGAGATCGTCGCGCGTGACGGCGAGGTATTTTTCCAACTCGCGGTTAACGAGCTCGGTGTCCTTGTAGAAGACATGATAGTGCGCCAGCGCGCGGGCGCGCGAGGCGGCGCTGCCGTGGGCGGCGGCCAGCTCGGCTTCCTTTTGGTTGCGTGTTTTTTGGAACTCTTCCTCCGTCACGCCCTCCTTTTGCACGCGGGCGATTTCGTCATCGACGAGCGCGTCGAGTTTTTCCATCGGCACGCCGCGCTGGCCGACGGCGAAGACGCCGAGCATGCCGAGCTTTTCCTGCAAATACGGAAACGCCTGCGCGGTGACGGCCGCCTGCTCCTGATCGACGAGCCGACGATACAGGCGCGAGGAACGGCCGGCGGCGAGGATGTTCGAGAGCATGTCGAGGGCATACGCATCCGGGTCGGTCTCGGGCGGGATCCGCCAGGCGTGCAGCGTGGCGGGCAGCGGCGTATTGGGGCGGCGGACTTCGGCGGATTGCGGGGCGGACTGCGGCGGCGGATCGACGGCCGGCCGCGCCGGGAGTTCGCCGCGCGGGATCGGGCCGAAATAGTCGGCGATCAATTTTTTCGCCGTCTCGGGGTCGAAGTCGCCGGCGAGCGCGAGCGTGGCGTTGTTGGGCCGATACCACGCTTTGTAAAACTGGCGGAACTCGTCGGGCGTCGCCTGGTCGATGTATTGGACGCTGCCGATGGGCACCCAGGAATAGGGCGTGCCGGCGAAGACGAGTTTGGCCATTTCCTCGAATACTCCACCGTAGGGTTGGTTGTCGTAACGCATCCGGCGCTCTTCTTTGACGACCGAGCGCTGAGTCTCCACGCCGGCCTCGTCGATCTGCGCGTGGAGCATGCGCTCGCTTTCGATCCAGAGCGCGAGGGCGAGCTGGTTGGTGGGCAGGTTGATGTGGTAGTCGGTCTGGTCGAACGAAGTCGTGGCGTTGAGATTGCCGCCGGCGGCGGAGACGAGTTTGTCCATCTGGCCGCGTGCGATGTTTTCGCTGCCCTCGAACATCAGGTGCTCGAAAAAGTGCGCGAAGCCGGTGCGGTCCGGCCGCTCGTCTTTGCTGCCGACATGGTAGAGCACGTAGCTGGTGATGACCGGCACCGTCTTGTCGGGCGCGAGGATGACGTGCAGGCCGTTGGGCAGGTCGTATTCGGTGAAGGCGATGCGCGGGGTGGTCGGCGCGGGCAACGGCGGCCGATCGTCTGCTCTGGCCGCAGAGAGCGTGCAGAAGGCAACCCAGACGACAACGGCGGCGCGGAAAAAACGGAGCGGCATGGCGGCTGCACTCAAGCCCACATCGGCAGGGGCCGCAAACGAACCGACGCGGAGTCTGCTGCCACCAATGGCGGGGAGAGTTTGAGCAAATCCGCGGGAAGCGCGCACGCGCCTCCCGAGACGATTCCGGGGATGACGCTGTGCGTTGCCGGAAGAGAGTCCATCCCCCTGTGATTACCAAGAGAACCAGCTCGCTGTCTCCCCGCCGGCTGTCGCTGCTGCCACGGTTGTCGGCGTTGCCGCCCCGTTTTCTTCTATTGATCCTGCTGGCGGCGGCAGGGTTGGCCGCGGCCGTCGCGCGCGGGGACGAAACGACCCGCCGGGTGCAGGAAGAATTGCGCAAGCGCAACCTGTATTACGGCGACATCGACGGCCAGCGCACGCGCGCCACCGCCGGCGCGTTGCGGCGCTACCAGGAGCGCAAGGGCTTCGCGGCGACCGGCGAGCCGGACGAGATCACGCTGCGTTCGTTGAGCATCGAGCCGCCGTCGTTCGTCGCGGCGAGCAGGGAGGACGAGTCTGCGCCCGCCGAGAACGCCGCCGACGGCAGCAGCGGCCCCTGGCCGACCGGCACGGTGTTGAAAAGCGACCGGGCGCCGCGTCCCCGCGCCATCAGCGGCAGTGAGGGCGACCCAGAAAGAGACTTGTTCTCCACGGCCATCACCAACTTGAGCACGCGCGGCGGAGGCGGCGACCCGCCCGCAGGCGCGGCGACCACCGCTCCATCGATCCCGCCGCCGCCGGCCAGCGGCAGCGTCGCGCGCCCGCCGGAAAAGAGCGGCTCGCCGCCAGCAGTGTCTTCGCGCCCGCCAGTGGGCAAGCCGCTGTCGCTCGATGAGGCCCGCCAGTTTATCGAGGACTACCTGCGCGCGGGCGAGACGAACCAGCTCGACGAGGAGCTCAAGTTTTACGCCGACCAGGTGAACTATTTCAATCAAGGCACCGTCGGCCGCGCCTACAAACGGCGCGCAGGGGAGCGTTAATACCGGCGCGGGCCGGCGCGGCACTTAGAGCTGATCGAACCCTTCGTCATCGCGCCCGGCCCGCGCGAAGACGAGAGCACGGTGCGCTTCGCCGTGCGCTTCCGTTACGGAGGCACCGACCGCCGCGGCCGACCGGCGACCGTCCAGGGCAAGACCGACAACGTTTTCATCCTGGAAGGTGCCCGGCCCGGCGACGTGCGCATCGCCGCCATGCGCGAGCAGCGGCTGCGGAATTGAACAAGCCCCGTCGCCTGCTCATGGTTCCCCCGGCTGCTTCTCACTCCGCCGGCCAGCGTCTGCGACGACGCTGGCGATGGCAGCGGGCGCGCTCCCGCCCGGCCGGCCTGCGACCTGCTATGATTCAGCGCAGGGTCTCCGGCGCGGGCACGCCAGAAGGGGCCGATAATTTCATGAACCGAAAGCCACCGGCGCAGTCCAACCACGACACCAGCGCGCGCCCATGAACGTCCAGACCAAGATCGCCGTCCTGCTCTTTGCGCTGGTGGCCGCGTTCACCCTTGGGCTGTGGGGCATCCGGCTCAAGGCCCAGGGCCGCTTGCAGCAGATCACCGAGCAGCGCACGCGCGAGGGCCGCGTCTCCGTCGAGCGCCGGCTCGAGAAAGGCGGCGAGCCGCTGGCCGCGCTGGCCAACGACTACACTTATTG
>CAXTRS010000385.1:0-4729 GCA_964246635.1 uncultured Chthoniobacterales bacterium
GTGTTGGTCAGCCAGCCGACGCGGAAAAACGATTCGGCGAAAAGCGCCTCGAGTTGCGGCGGAAATTGTTTCTTCGCCGATTCCATCCAGGAGACGGCCTGCTGAAAATTGCCGGCATGAAAATCGAGCGCCGCCTGCGCGTAAAGCCGCGCCGGGGTGCTTCCCTCGAACTTGAAGCGCGTCATGAACGCACGCGCCGACGCCTCCTTGCCCTCGAGCAGCAGGGTGAGGAAAATTTTGAATTGCGTCAGTTCGGTTTCCCGGGGCAGCGCGGCAGGATCGATCTCCGTGAGCAGGGTCTCGAAACGACCCCGCGCCAGACCGTAGTTGCGATACGTGAACGGCAGATCGGCGAGATTGAACTTCGCCGCCCAGAACGTCGGATCGAGCTGCACGGCGCGCTTGAACTCGACCTCGGCCTGCTCGAACTGGCGCTGCCGCGCGTAGATCAACCCGCGCAGATTCGCCGGATCGGCCTGGCCCGGCTGAATGGCGTCGGCCTCTTTGAGCGCCTGCAACGCGCCCGCGTAGTAGCGCTTGGAGAACGCGATAAACGCCGTTTCGTATTTCTGATTGAACGCCTCCGTCGGCGGCTCCGGCGTCGGCACGGGCGGAGGCGTTGGCTTCGCAGCCGCAGTGCCGGCAGCGGACGGCGACGGCGAGGCTGCCCCGGCTTTGGGCGAGGACGGCGGTTTCGGAGTCGGCGACGCGGCGGCCAGCAGGAAAGCGGAAGTCGTGGCGCTGGCTTCGCCGTAGCGGAATTTCGGCGCGCCGCCAGAGCCGCCGCCGTTGCCAGCGGGCAACGGCGCGCGCGGCGCGGAGGATGCGCTCGTCGTTCGTGCCAGATCCCTGCCAGATTCTGGCACAAATTGCACCATCGCGACTGCCTGCGCCGGTGCCGACCCATCATCGGCTGGGGAGCTGGTTTCCGCATCGGCACGCGCAGTGTCGCCCGCCGCCGTCGCCATAGCCGACCCGCGCGTGGGTGCTGTCTCCGTTTCGCTGCGAGCATTGCGCGTGGACGCGGGCGTCGGGGCCGGTTTCGCCAGATTGCCGCCGCCGGTTTCCGCAACGGAACTCGCGGCGCCGCGCTCCGACGCCGCCAGCCGCGGACCGAATTTGTCGAGCGACGCGGCGAAAACCTCTTTCACCGGCGGCGGCACACGCCTGGGCACGCGCGCGGTCCAGCGTCGCGCCTCCTCGGGCTTGCCGTGCCGATACGCCAGCGCAGCGCTGAGATAACAAAACTCCGCGCTCGGCTTTCCCGGATCGCCGCGATGCTCGCTGAGGTAGCGCACCGCCGTCTCCTCCTTGCCGTTGAGCAAATCGGCGAGCAGCACTTTGTATCGGAAAAAGTCTTTTTCGTTGCGCCCTTTGGCCCGCCCGACCAAGCCGGAAAGCCGGCGGCGACTATCCGAATACCGGCCCTGCTCGAAATCGACTTCCGCCAGATTGTAGCGCGCCGCGAGCAGCGAGCGGTCGGCCGAGGCGGCGGCGGAAAATTCCTCGCGCGCTTTGTCGAACTCGCGCCGCCGCAGGTGCACCGCGCCGCGCAGGTTGCGGATGTCGGCCTTCGGCGCGCCGCCCGCGGCTTCCGCTTTGGCGAGCAGGTCGAGCGTCGCTTTGTAATCCTTGCGCGCGAAACGTGCCTCGGCCTTTTTGTAGAACCCAACGCCGGGTGAAGGCTTCCCTTTCTTCGACGACGCCGCGTGCGCCGAAGCTGGCAGGAGCGTGCAACAGAGCACGCCGAGGGCGATGCCCGAAGCCGCTGCGGCGGCGCGGCGTTCTCGCCGGCGGAGAGCGGTCGGGTTTTCGCGGGATGGGCGTTTCATTAAAAGACTGATCGCGTCGCGCGAGCGGCAGGCATTTGTTTACATCGCAAAAACCCGTGGCGTTTTGCAAGCGAATCTCACTTGCAAATGCGAACACCGGCGTCAGCCAGCCGGCGCGGCGGCGTCGCCGCTGTCGGTCGCGGCGGGGGCGTCCTCCTCGCTTTGGCTGACGACGCGGGCGATGTCGGCGAGCGATTCGTTTTCGGGCAGGTCGATGAGTTTCACGCCGCTGGCGTTGCGGCCGGTGACGCGGATTTCGCTGACCCGGGTGCGGACCGTCTGGCCTTTCGTCGTGGTCAGCATCAGCTCGTCGTCTTCCTTCACGGTCAACGCGCCGATCACCGCGCCGGTGCGGTCGCCAGTCTTCATCGTGATGATGCCTTTGCCGCCGCGGGATTGCCGGCGGTATTCGTCGAACGGCGTGCGCTTGCCAACGCCGTTCTCGCCGGCGACGAGCAGCATCGCCGCTTCATCGACGACGGCGATGGAAACCAGCACGTCACCCGGATCCGGCCGGATGCCCCAAACGCCGACCGTGTTGCGGCCCTGGTCGCGGAGTTCGTCTTCGTGAAAACGCAGGCTCATGCCTTCGCGGGTGATGAGCACGAGTTCATTGTCACCGCCGGTCAGTTTGGCGTCGATGAGTTCGTCGCCTTCTTCGATCTGGATGGCGATGATGCCGCCTTTCCGCACGTTGCCAAAATCGGACAAGTTCGACTTTTTCACGATGCCGGTGTGCGTGGCGAAGACGATGTGCTGCGTGGGGTCCCAGGTTTGTTCGACTCGACCCGCTTCGGTCTCAACGAATTTGCTCTGCACCCGGATGGTCGCGGCGATTTTTTCGTCCGGCCGCAACTCGAGCAGGTTCGCGATGGCGCGGCCCTTCGAGGTGCGCTGGCCTTCGGGGATCGTATAAACTTTTTCCACGTAACAGCGCCCGGTCTTCGTGAAAAACATCAGCGAATCGTGCGCGCTGGCGGTGAACAGGTGCTCGATGAAATCGCCCGCGTCATCCTCGGCGCCAGAGCCGTCGCGCGTCGTCATGCCAATGACGCCCTTGCCGCCGCGGCGCTGCGCGCGATACGCGCTGACCGCTGTCCTTTTGATATAGCCGCCGTGCGTGATCGTGATGATGCAGCCCTCGTTGGCGATGAGGTCTTCCATGTTGATCTCACCCGCATCTGGGACGATCTCCGTGAGCCGCGGCGTGGCGTATTTTTCCTGGATGACGCGCAGCTCGGCCTTGATGATGTCGAGCACGCGCGCCTCGCGGGCGAGGATGTCGAGCAGGTCGCGGATGGTGTCGAGCAGCGCGGCGTATTCGCCGATGATCTTGTCGCGCTCGAGGCCGGTGAGCTGATACAGGCGCAGCTCGAGAATCTGGTTCGCCTGCTTTTCGCTGAACAAGTAGCGGCCATCTTGGAGACGCTGTTCGTCGCGCACCATGATCCCAAAATGTTCGATCTGCTCGCGGCTGAACTCGTAGGCAAGTAGCTTCACGCGCGCTTCGTCGCGGCTCGCGCTGTCGCGAATGATGCGGATGAAATCGTCGAGGTTGGCGAGCGCGACGAGGTAACCTTCCAGCGTCTCGGCGCGCTCCTCCGCGGCGCGCAGCTCGTAGCGCGTGCGGCGGAGCACGACCTCGCGTCGGTGCTCGATGTAGGCGGCGATCGCTTCCTTGAGCGAGAGCAGCTTTGGCCGGCCGTGGTCGATGGCCAGCATGTTGACGGCGAAGGAGGTTTCGAGCGCGGTGTGCTGATACAGGTTGTTGATGACGACCTGCGGAATCGCGTCGCGCTTGATCTCGATGACCACGCGCGTGTTCTCGTCCGACTCGTCGCGCACCGCCGTGATGTCGCCGATGACCTTCGTGTTCACCAACTCCGCGATGCGCTCGACGAGCACGGCACGGTTGACGTTATACGGAATCTCGGTGACAACGATCTGCTCCTTGCCGCCGCGCGCCGTTTCTTCGACCGCGAGGCGCCCGCGCACCTTCACGCCGCCGCGCCCGCCCGTCGCGTAGCTCTTGATGCCCGCGATGCCGCAAATCTGGCAGCCGGTCGGAAAGTCCGGCCCTTTGATGTATTGGAGCAGGCCTTCGTTCGTGAGGTCCGGGTTGTCGATCTGCGCGCAGATGCCGTCGATGACTTCGCCGAGATTGTGCGGCGGAATGTTCGTCGCCATGCCGACCGCGATGCCGGTGCCGCCGTTGACGAGCAGGTTCGGAAACGCCGCCGGAAACACGCGCGGCTCCGTCGTCGTCTCGTCATAGTTCGGCACGAAATCGACGGTGTCCTTGCCCATGTCTTCCATGAGCGCGGCGCCGAGGTGCGTGAGCCGCGCCTCGGTGTAACGCATCGCCGCCGGCGGATCACCTTCGACACTACCGAAGTTCCCTTGGCCATCGACGAGTCGCTCGCGCATTGCCCACGGTTGGGCCATGTGGACGAGCGTCGGATAAATCACCGCCTCGCCGTGCGGATGATAATTGCCCGAAGTGTCGCCGCAGATTTTCGCGCACTTACGGTGCTGCCGGCCGGGGAAGAGCGACAGGTCGTGCATCGCATACAGGATGCGCCGCTGGCTTGGCTTTAGACCGTCGCGCGCGTCGGGCAGCGCGCGGGAAATGATGACGGACATCGAGTAGTCGAGAAACGACTTCGACATCTCTTCGGCGACGTCGATCGGCTCGACTCTTTCGTTCGGAGGATTCGGCATGACAGGAAGAACGGAACGGGAACGCGGAGACTCGGGCTGGGCCAGCTCGAAACGGCGGGGTTCGCCGGGAGCCGCAACCGTGCGCCGGAGACGAAAGGAGCGCCTCGCGCAGCCGCGTGAAAACGGTGTCGAAAAGATACCGTTTCAGGCGTTTCTAGCAACGGAAAACTGCCTCG
>CAXTRS010000386.1:0-4713 GCA_964246635.1 uncultured Chthoniobacterales bacterium
GTCATAGACCGCCGCTACAATATCAGCGCCACACGATTTCCCCGGAACTCTCGGCGCGCGCTTAACGTGTCCCGCCGCGGTTGAGATAACCGCTCAGCCGCTTGGTCACAAACGCCGTCAGCGCCGGCTGCACGAATTGCATGATGAGCGTCAGCGCGCTCATCCAGAAACTCGGCCGCTTGGTGTCTTCCTTCGCCACGCCCTTGCCCGTGCTCGGATCGAGATAGACCTTCTTCTCTTTCGGCCCCGGCCGCAGCACGCGCCAGCCCGTGATGAGTCCGGTGAAGATCGCCCCGGCCAGCCAGCTTTTCGCGTTGCGGCTGACCGACTCTTTCATGCGCCGCGGCACGGCGGCCTGATACTTCACGTTGCTGAAGTGCCGGCTCATGTTGACCCGGGCGCGGTGCAGCTCGGCAACTAGCTCACGTCGTCGCTCGGCGTCGCGTTTTGATTCGTCAGCCATTCCTTGTCCTTTTTAAATTCCGCGATCGTGGCGGCAAATGAAATCCCGCTGAGCCGGCCCTTCGCCAGCCAGAGGCAGGCGGCCGCGAGCACGAGATGGAGAATGCCGCAGCCCAGCGTGATGTAGGCCCAGTTCCAGTGCGTCAGCCGCTGCAAAATGAAGACAAACGCGATCACCAAAAACACGTAGGTGAACAAGAGAAGCAGCATCGCGGCGACGACGAGAATGATGATGCGCACCAGGTTGCCCAGCGCGCCCTTGGACTCCATGCCCAGCAACTGGAGCCGCGCGGACAGATAGTCCGAGCTGGCGCCGAGCAGCCGGCCGAGGCTTTCCAAAAAGCCGGCGTGCGGCGGCCGGCGCGCGCCCGCGTCGCGGTGCTGCGACTCGTCTGGGTTGTCGCCCGACCAACCGAGTGTTGGCGTGGTTTCCGTCATGTCAGCGGCAGGGAGTGAGACTAAAGCGGGAGAGCGGACCCGGCGCCCACGCTTCCCGAGTTCATTCGAGAGAGACCGCGGACGCCGACGCGACGACTCAACTCTTTATTTCCGCAGGATCAATCCGAGCACGAAGCCCACGCCCAGCGCGTAGAGCACCGCGCGGCTCGGATTCTCACGGACATATTGTTCGCCGTCTTCCTGAAACGTGCGGGCTCGCACCTTGGCGTCGTCCCAAGCCGTCTCGGCCTGACCGCGCCATTCGTCGGCTTTTTGCGAAGCTGCGGCTTTGAATTCGTCGGCCTTTTGCGACGCCTGGGATTTGAAGTCTTCGAATTTCGCGCTCGCCTGCGCTTTGAGGTCGTCCACCTTGCTGCCGACGGATGCGGCGCCCGCGCTGGCTTCAGCTTTGGCGTTTGCCGCGGCACCTTTGGCAGCGTCGCCGAAGTCCGACGCCGCCTGCTGCGCGTGCGCCTTGCCGCTTTCGAGTTTGTCCTTGGGATCGTTGCCGCCAGAGAAAGATTCGTTAGCCATAAAAAAGAGAGTGTTGATAGGTGTTTTGCCTTGCATGAGCAAATACGCAGCGAGCAGTTGGTTCGTCCGTATGGGAGGGAAGAAAATGCGGAATGCGGAATGCGGAATGCGGAATGTGGAATGCGGAATAGCAAATGATCGCAGCCACGCCTGCCTTTCGTTCCCCATTCCACATTCCGCATTCCGCATTCTTCTCTACTTCTCGCGAAACGTAATCCGCGCCTTCGTCAGATCATACGGCGTCAGCTCGACGGTGACTTTGTCGCCGGGCACGATGCGGATGAAATGTTTGCGCATCTTGCCCGAGATGTGCGCGAGCACGTTGCGGCCGTTGGGCAGCGCCACGCGAAACATCGTGCCTGGCAGCACTTCGGTCACGGTGCCTTCACTGGTGATCGCGTCTTCCTTGGCCATGAGGAATTCAGCGCGCAGGATGCCGGGATGCGCGCTCCTTGGCAAGCCGGGAGCGCGCAGATTCTTCGATGGACGACGGCTCGAAATCGACCCAGCGCACCAGCCCTCCCAAACTCGGGGCGCCGTCTTGATGCCAGGTCAGCGGCGGGTCCTGCATTTTTCCGATTGAGCAGAGGCGCGCGGCGGGCAGGCCGAGTGCGGCGATGGCGCGGGCGTTTTCGAGCGTTGCCGGCCAAAGACCAATGGCGCCGAGGTGCCTGCGCGCTGGGCCGAGCGCGATGGGCAGCGTCTCCAGCGGTGGCAGCGGTTTGATGAAGACGACGCGGTCGGCGGTCGATGCCGTGAAGGCCGAATCAGCCGCGTCGAAAATGATGGTCCACGCGGTCGAGTCCGGCGGTGTCCAGAGTGCGACGCGCGCGGGATCGTTCGCGGCGCGGAACCGCCAGTCCTCGCGCAACGCGTGAATGCGCGTCGCCTCGCCGGCGGAGAGCGTGGCGCGCGGCTGCGCGCGGTTAAAAAGGTCCATCTCGCGCGCGAGCGCCGCGGCATAGGCGCGCACTGCCGGCGCGTCGCCCCGCACGTAAAACAGGTGCGGCGACAGGCAGCCGCGCCCATCGAACCGCGAGGCGTCGCGCGCGGCTCCTGGCACCGAGACAAGCTCGGGATCGTCGCATACGATGCCAAAGCTGACGCGATGTCCGTGCGCGATGAATTTCTGGTCCGGCCGCGTCCGCCGCCGGAACTCCGCGATCGTCTCGTCCGACCCGAAAACGACCACGGCTTCGGCTCGCGCGAGCCATTCCTCTGGAAGCGTTTCCGAAAGCTCGACGCGCGCGGCCAGGTCTGCCGGCAACGCCGCGCGGAACGCGGCGATTTCCGGCAATCCGCCCGTGGGCAGCTTCAGGAGGTTGTGCGTCGCGGGCAGCAGCAGCCCGCGCAGGAGGCTCTGCATCCCCGCGTGCGGCGTGTTGCCGCTGACCACGTGCAAAATTTCCCGCGGTCCGAACGCCCTGGCGAAATGCGTGCCGTGCGGCTGAAAGTCGTCGAGAATCCCCTCGTGCCCGAGCTCGCAGCGGATGAGATCGCGCAACTCACGCTCGCCGAAAATGCCAAGCCAATCGGTGAACGGCCGTCGCGCGATGGCGGTTGTCAGGCAGGAGATGATTTGCGCCGTGGTCACCGGGATGCGTGCAGAAAGCGTCGCCAGCCTTCACCTTCGGCCGCCTCTTGGATGGCCTGATTTCTAGTCGCGAGCAGAGCGGTCATGTATCGCGTCAGAAAGAGCGCGTTCGCCAGATGTCCAAGGAACCCGAGCGGCGCGTCGAAGTCGAACACATCACGCAACTCCGTCGTGCCGCCGCCGACCTCGCGGAAAAAGTGGTCGTGATCGAACCGGCAGAACGCGCCGCGCACCATGGAATCCCGAAGATGGGTCGGACGCTGGAAGGCGGTGATGCGGCTCGTGAGCTGTTGCCAGATGCCGAAGTGTTTCGCCCGCCAGGTGACTTCTTCGTTAAGCTCGATCAGTCCGCGCGTCACGCCTGCGATCGCTTTTTCGCCGGTGTGCGCCATGGAAGTGACATGCAAATCGAGACTGCGTGACAGATCGAAGACCCGGTCGATCGGCGCATGGATTTGTGTGGTCAGCTCGATCCGTGGCATGGCGCGATTGATTCAAGCCACTCCGGCCACCGAGAGCATTTCATCCGCGGCCCGCGAACAGCCGCGCGGCGGCAGCGCGGCGGGATCGCGGCCGAGGAGCGTGAAGGCGCGGCCGGTGTCGTCGTGCGCCAGCGCGAGGTCCTGCGTTTGCACCGCCAGCACAGAGCCGAGATTGGCGAGATCGAAAAGCCGCAGAACGCCGGCGCGGCCGGGCGCGGCGGGGCGGCCGGTTTCCGGGTCGATGACCAGCGCGCGCAGCCACGGCGGAGCGAGGTGCGGCCGGTCGAGACCGCGTGTGTAGCACTGGCTGGAGAGTTCGGTCATGCCGTATTCGTTGAACACTCCATCGGCGGGCAAGCCGAGCC
Source organism: uncultured Chthoniobacterales bacterium (assembly GCA_964246635.1). Taxonomy (GTDB): domain Bacteria; phylum Verrucomicrobiota; class Verrucomicrobiia; order Chthoniobacterales; family SZAS-18; genus JAFAXH01. The sequence goes on from CAXTRS010000386.1 coordinate 3,876, forward strand.
AGCGGGTGAAGCCGGCGTAGAGCGCCGGTTTCGTGAGCGTGCGCCCGCTGCCCTTGTAGCCGCCGGTTTCCATCGCGCTGCTGCCGGCGGGCAGGAGACACGGCTCGCCGCCGCGTTTTTCCAGCGCCTCGAACAAGTGCAGAAACGCGAGCGCGGTGCCGAGCAGGAGCACCGGGCGGGCGTCGCGGCGGAAGCGTTCGGCGAGCGCCAGGAAGCGCGGCAAATCGAGCCTGCCGTCGGTCAGGAAACAGCCGTGCTGTGCATTAGGCGGCGCAACCTGCGCCAGGGTCGCGAACATGTGGGAGAGCGAAGAAGCGGGCGCCTCCGCGGCCGAGGGCGCGAGGACGATTTGGGGTCGGCCAGTCGGCAGCGCGGCATGTCGCCAGCCGTGGAGGATTGCGGCTTCGTAAAGGCGCAGCGAGCGGAAGTGATGCTGGCCGCAGCCTTCGCCCGTGGTGCCGCTGGTGTGGAACGTCCGCACGGTCTCCGCGGCGTCGAAACCGGCGCGCAGATCGAAGCGTTTGAAAGCCGTTTGCGGCGCGGCGGGAATCTCACGCCAGTCGGTGATCTTGGCTGGTGCGCCGAGTGCGTCGCAATACGCGCGATAGGGCGCGTTCGTGCGGCGCTGAAAGCAAAAAATTTCGCCGGCCAACGCAGAGAACTCGGCGTCGGCCAAGTCGCGTTCACTGGCGATGACAGCGGCGAGTCGCTCTTCCAATGCAGGGTCCATCAGAGCGTGGGATGTTTCCATTCGAGCGAATATCGCTCGCACTGTAGCGGCGGTCTATGACCGCCCCTTTTTGTTGCCGTGACGCTGAACCAAAGGGCGGTCATAGAC
>CAXTRS010000387.1:0-4688 GCA_964246635.1 uncultured Chthoniobacterales bacterium
CCCGATATTCCGTCCGAGAAAGGCAGCGTCCTGGTCAGGGTGCAATCGTTCTGCGGCCGGTGAACAAATGGATGACGAGCAGGATGATCCCGACGACAAAGAGGACCCACGCAATCTGCGAGGCGATGGCGCCCGGCTTCGCCGGCCTCCCCGCCGACCGCGCCGCCGCGATGTCCGCCGCCGTCGCGCCGGAACTGTGCCGCCAGGGCACGGTGGCTTCGCATTGAACGCCCGTCGAAGCGCGACTCTGCCCCGCGCAAGTCTCCGTCTTTATCTGCGGACCAGCCGAAACGTCACCGGGACGATTTTCGTATCGTCTTTCGCCCCTTTCGGGCCGCGCCAGGTCAGGAGCGACCATTGCACGATGTAAGCATCCAAGCGGTTGTCCCCGGTGGATTCCAAGAGAGCGACCTGCAAGGGACGGCCGCCGGCGGCGGGAAATTTGATCTGCAACTGGCAATGGCCTTGCAGCCGGCTTCTGCTGGCAAACGCCGGGTATGGCGGCGCCGGCGGCCGATACCCGCTCGCCGGCCCGGAGCTCAGGTCGGCCGGCATTTCCATGTGGGCGACATCGAGCGCGGCTGGCGTGAGCCGCAATTGAAACCGCAACTCCCTGCCGTCGCGCGAATCCGGCTGCGCACGGATGCGCCGCAGCGCGATTTTCGTGTAATCCCAGGCGATGCCATCGACCGCGTCGTTGCCGCTGCTTTGCGCGACCCGCAGCTTGGGATCGCGCTTCACGGTGGCGTCGATGATGACACGGTAAACCGTCGCCGGCGCTGCCGTCGGGCGCACCAAACGCGAGCTGAGGATGCTCGCTGGGATCGTGCGCCAGCCGGACGCATCCGGTTTTTCCTCCTCCGCCACGGCCCCCACTGGCGCGGCCTCCGTCGGAGCCACGGAGGCGAGCAGGACGAACAGTGCGCATCTGACCCAGGCACGGAACCGGGAGCACAGCACGTTCTTCATAGTTCGCCGCGCACGGGCCGACGCTTTTCGTAGAGACGGAGATGGGAGCGGGTTGAGCGGGCCTTGCCGCGCAGGTCCTGCCCGGGTTGGTCGATGAGGGCGATCGCCGCCTTCTGCCATTTGATGGCTTCATCGAATCTGCCGGTCTCGGCGTAGGCGGCGGCCAGGGTATCCAGATAATAAGAGTTCTTCCACTTCGTGAGCTGGCAGGCTTTCTCCGCTTCCGCCACGGCGCGGCTGCCATCCCGCACGCTGTCGTCGGAACAAGTGGCCAGGAGCCAGGCCAGGAAGTTGTGCTCGCGCGCGCTGTCGGGAGCTTTTTGGATCGCCTGCTCGTAGGCCGGGACCGCGCCGCGGTAATCGCGTTTCAAAATCAGGGTCCAACCCCGGCCGTGCCAGGCAGCCGCAGCGCCCGGCTTGAGGCGCGTGGCGGCAGTGTAGTCGGCCAGCGCGTTGTCATGCGCACTCATGTAATTGTAGCACTGCGCGCGATAACAGTAGGCATTGTAGGTTTGCAGGTTGCCTTCGATGGCTTCGCTGAATTCCAGGATGGCGAGGCGGAAGTTTCCGGTCTCCGCGGCCTTGAGACCCGCCTGGATTGGGTTGGGTCCCGCGGCTGCTGCTAGCAAGGGCAGGCCGACGAAGCACAGTGCCAGTGGAAGGGTGCGCTTCCAGGGAGCCCCTTTCCGTGTCGAGGAGGTCACGGGCGCAACACAACGGGATCGGTCGAGGGCCGTCAAGCCTCGCCTTGGAAGGGTAGTGGGCCGTCCATCAATGAGTGCCCAGAGCAGCCCACCACCAGTGCGGGCCGCGGGTTTGCCTGAGCGCCGGTAGAGTTTTAGGGTGCTGACATGCGCTGGCATTTTCTTGCAGCTCTCTCCGGTCTCCTGGTCGCCTTCACGACCGTTCCCTTCGTCAACGCCCAGACCTCCGGCGCCTGGCGCACGCTCGCCCCGATGCCGACCGCGCGACAGGAACTCGCGACCGCCGTGCTCGACGGCAACATCTTCGTCATCGGCGGTTACGACACGGCCGGCCGTTCGACGAACACGGTGGAAGTTTATCACCCCGCCACGAACACCTGGACCACGGCGCAGCCCATCCCGGTGTCGAACAACCACAACAGCGCCGCCGTCGCGGCCGGCCGGCTTTACAGCTTCGGCGGAGTGTCGCCGGCGACGTATGCTTATGACCCGGCGAGGGATTCCTGGTCGCCCGTGGCGACGATGAATTTTCAACACGGCGACACCGCGGCGGTCGGCGTCTTGAACAACAAAATCTACGTCGCCGGCGGCTCCAGCGGGGTGCAGTGCGAAGTCTATGACCCGGGCGCGAATACCTGGACGGTCCTGGCGCCGATGAACGTCAGCCGCAACCATTGCGGCGGCGCGTTCATCGACGGCCGCTTCTACGTCGCCGGCGGCCGGGGCAGCGCGAATGCGCCCACCGCGCTCGAAGTCTATGACCCGCAAACTAACACCTGGGCCACCCGCGCGCCGCTGCCGACGGGCCGTTCGGGCGTCGGCGGCGCGGCGGTGGGCGGCGAGCTGTTCGTCTTCGGCGGCGAGCTGCCGGACTTGCACGGCGAGGTCGAAGCCTACAACCCGCAGACGAACACCTGGCGCTCGCTGCCGCCGATGCCGGCGCCGCGGCACGGCATCTGGGCGGCCGTGATCGGCAACCTCGTTTACCTGCCGGGCGGCGGCGCGGCGCAGGGGTTTGGCGCGACGAATCACAGCGACGTTTTCCTCGCCGGCGGCCCCGGATTTTTCAACGGCGAGGTGACACTGAGCAATGGCGTTCTTTACCTCGCGTTTCCCGGCAACGGGAACATTTTCGGCTACTACGCTTATCTGTCCGACCCGCGCTTCATCTACCACTTCGATCTTGGCTACGAATACTGGTTCGACGGCAACGACGGCGTGGGCGGACTCTACCTCTACGACTTCGCGTCGGACTCGTTTTTCTACACCAGCCCAACGTTCGCATTCCCGTATCTCTACGATTTCAAGCTCAACGCGTTTCTCTACTACTTCCCGGACCCCGACAATCCGCAGCGCTACACGACGGCTCCGCGCTATTTCTATAACTTTACCACCGGCCAAGTCATCATAAAGTGAGCGCACTGTAACGGCGGTCTATGACCGCCCTGTCCGACCTGCCATCCACCACAAAGGGCGGTCATAGACCGCCGCTACAGTGCCACGCGAAATCCTTCCATGAATCCACGGCGTTCTTCTCTTTGGAAATTCACCCCGTTGCTGTTGCTGCTGCTGGCGCTGGTCTGGCCGTCGCCATCCCGGGCGCAAGCGACCTCCTTGACCGAAGAAATCCTGGCGCTGGACACCGCCTTGTTCGGAGCCTTCAACGCCCGCGACGTCGAAAAGTTCAAAGCGCTGCTGGCGGAAGACCTGGAGTTCTACCATGACAAAGACGGCTTCTCGAAATCGCGCGACAGCGAGGTGAAGGCGTTTGAAGCCTTGTGCCGCCAGCCGCTGCGCGTGCGCCGGGAACTCGTCGCCGGCAGCCTGGAGGTATTCCCCATCCCGAACTTCGGCGCGACGCAACTCGGCACCCATCGCTTTTACGAAACCGAAGCGGGCCGGGAAGAAAAGCTGGTGGGCATCGCCCGGTTCCTGCACGTCTGGCAAAAGAAGGACGGAGGATGGAAGCTCGCGCGCGTCATCAGCTACGATCACAAACCCGCAACGGCAGCAGCGCCAAAGCAGCAGTAATGGCAGTGCCGCGCCGACGCTGGCGACAGTGGCGCGTCAGGCTGGGAGTGCTCGCGCTATATTGCGCGGTGTTTGGCTTTTCGCACCTTCCCGACCGGCTGCTCCTCTTTCCCACCACGGCGCCGATCCCTGCCGGCGGCGCGGCGCGGCGCACCCTCGCGTGGGCGGGCGGCGAGCTGGAAATCTGGACGGCGACCTCACCGTTTGCCCGGGGCCGGGCCACAGGAGGACAGCCGGACGTTTTCGTCCTGCGCCTCTACGGCAACGCCGACCGGCCCGAGCGCTGGGTGGCCAGCGAAGCGGAGGAATGGAACGGCCGGGCGGTCGAAGTCTGGGGAATGAACTACCCCGGCTTTGGCGGCAGCACGGGGCCGGCGCGAGTGCGGAAGGTCGGGCCGGCCGCGCTGGCGGCGTTCGACGCGCTGAAAGCGGCGGCGGGACCTGATCGGCCCATCCTGGTGTCTGGCACGAGCCTGGGCGCGACCGCGGCGCTGCACGTCGCCGCGCACCGGCCCGCCGCTGGCTTGCTCCTGCACAATCCGCCGGCGCTGCGGCAGATCGTGCTGCGGCAATTCGGCTGGTGGAACCTGTGGCTGCTCGCCGGTCCGGTGGCGTGGCAGCTTCCCGCCGATCTCGACAGCGTGGCCAACGCGCGCCGGGTCCGCGCGCCCGCGGTGTTCCTGCTCGCGGAACAGGACGAGATCGTGCTGCCGAAATACCAGCGGCTCGTCGTCGCTGCCTATGCCGGCGAGAAGCGCGTCATCACGCTGCGCGGCGCCAACCACAACTCGCCGATCGCCGGCGCCGCCGTTGCGGAGTTGCACGGCGCGCTCGACTGGCTACTGCCGCGCGGCGACAGCCACGGCCCTCCCCTCGCTGCGGAGCGCTGAGGCCGCGCTGACTGGAGTCAGCCCAAAAAGTCGGTAGTGGGGCAGTTTGATGTTTCTGCGCGCTGGGTTCGGGGATTGGGGCTTGGGGCTTGGG
>CAXTRS010000388.1:0-4626 GCA_964246635.1 uncultured Chthoniobacterales bacterium
ATATTTGTCCGCCAGCGTGGCCGCGGTCGCGCGCCGGCCGACATGGACAAAAAAGTCGAAGCCCTGCGCGCCGCGCGCGACCGCAGCGCGGCGGAGCTCGATCTCGAGCCCTCGTTCATCGCCTCGCGCACCGCGCTCGAGACCGTCGCCGCCAACCCGGACGCCGCCGCCGAATGGCTGCTGCCTTGGCAGCGCGCGCTCATCGGCGCGTAGTTCGCCGCCCCACCCATCGCGGAACGCGCACTTCTGTGCGCAGAATTTCTGCGCAACTCCCGCCTCGCCGGCATGTTTATGCGAGACAACCAGGAAAGAAAAACATTCCACATGAAAATCCGCTCGCTCCTCTGCACGCTTTCGCTCGCCGCCTGCCTCGCCCCGCTCGCCGGCGCGCAACAACAACCGCCGGCCGCCGACGCCACGGCGCAAGCCCCATACCGGCACCACGGATTCGGCCGGGGCGACCGCCGCGCCCGGCGCGAGCAGCGACTCGCCATGTTGACTCCAGACGAGCGCGCGAAACTCAAAGCCGCGCACCGCGCTGCCATGCAGGACCCCGCCGTGCAGGCGGCGAAAGCGCAACGCGACGAGAACCGCCGCGCGTTTCGCCAGACCATGCGCGCCGCGCTGCTGAAAGCCGACCCGAGCCTGGGGCCGACGCTCGACAAATTGCGCGCCGCGCGCGGACACGGCGGCCACGCCATGCGCGAAGGTCTGCACCGCCGCCTCGCCGCGCTCGATGAAGCCGAACGCGCCAGGTTGCGCGCCGCGCGCGAAGGCGTGAAGGACGACCCCGCCGTGGCCGCCGCGCACGCCCAAATGCAGCGCGCCGCGACCCCCGAGGACCGCCGCCAGGCGCACCGCCTGCTGGCCGAGGCGATGCGCAACGCGATGCTGCGCAACGACCCCAGCGTGGGCCCGATCCTCGACAAGCTGCGCCAGGCCGACGACGGCTCGTCGCTGTAGCCAACGCCAAAATGCAGTTGTTGTAGAGGCGGCAAGCTGAGCCGCCTCTGACTTTGCCTTTTGGCTTCCCCGTGTGCGGGCCAGGAAAAAGGCAAAAGGCAACATTTGAGGCGGCTCAGCTTGCCGCCTCTACAACTCACGCGTTCACCAAATCGCGTTGTCTGCGCGCCAAACCTTTTGACACTTTGCCCGTCGTTGCCCTACAACGGGCGCATGCTTCTTTCTTCCTCTCCTCCTTCTGCTGCTTTGTCCCTTCTCCGCCGCGCGGCGCTCGCCGCCGCGCTGCTCGTCGCTTCGGCGCTCACCACGCTCGCGCAGGACTTCCAGGGCTTCGTCGTCTTCGGCGACAGCCTCTGCGACACCGGCAACCACGCCGACCGTTCCGCCGACGAAACCGGCGTGCGGCTGCCCACGATCTTTTTCCGTTACACCGACGGCCGCTACACCAGCGGGCTGGACATTCAGAACGCGCCAAAAGCGCGCCAGTTCCGCGGCGTTTGGCACGAGCAGCTCGCCGCGGATTTCTTCGAGATCAATCCGGCAGTGCCGAGCCTGGAAGGCGGCGCCGACTATGCCTTCGGCAACGCCCGCACCTCGGCCGGCACGCACCAGGACATCGTTTCCACCGTCAGCCCGCTGGCCAACAATGGTCTCTATTCCGTGACCGTCGATGACATGGGCAAGCAGGTCACCGACTTCCTCTCGAGCGCCGGCGGCCGGGCCGATCCCGGACTGCTCTATATCCTCTGGGGCGGCAACAATGATCTCACGTTTAATTCCACTGCCGCCGGCGTCGGCGCCGCGGTGCAGAACGAGGCCGGGCTGGTCCGGCAACTTGCCCTCGCTGGGGCCAGGCAGTTCCTCGTCGTCAACGTGCCACCACTCGGCGACACGCCCACAATCCGCGCGCTCGGCCCCGAAACCGCCGCCGGCTTAAACCAGCTTGCCGCCGGCTTCCGCCAAAACCTGCCGCTCGGCCTCGGCCAGGTGCGCCAGGGGCTGGCCGCCGCGGGCATCAACATCACGATCACCATCGTCGATTCGTTCGACCTGCTGCGGCGCGCCGAAGCCAACCCGCGCGCGTATGGGTTCACCGACGTGACCGGCATCGGCTACAACGCCAGCTTCAAGGATAACGCCGACCGCTTTCTGTTCTGGGACGGCTTCCATCCGACCAGCGCGGGGCATTATCAAATCGCGGCCGAGGCGTTCAGCGATCTGACCGGCTCGCCGGTCGTGCAGGTCGGCGTCGCGGCGGACACCGTCGCGAAAAATGCGCCGGTGCCGACGCTTTATTTCACCCGCGGCGGCGACGATGTTTCGAGCGCTCTCACCGTGAACTACACGGTTCTCGATGGCCCGCGCACTTCCTATGCTGTGGTCATCCCGGCCGGCGAGCACACCGTCGCGGTGAACGGCCCGGCAAAGCGCGGCGGGCGCGGCAGGACGGTGCGCGTTGCGCTGACCAGCGGCAACTACACGATCGGCCGCGTGCAGTTCCGCGACATCACGGTGAAATAAGCGCGGCCGATTCCCAACTCCGCAGCCAGCACTCGCCGCGCGGTCGCCGAAAGAACGGCCGCGCGGCGTTTTGTGTTCAGTCAATCCTTCTTGCGCATGACCGCAACGCTTGACCCGGAGCTATCGCGAGCAGATTGGGCGAGCAGCGTCACATCCTGATTGATAGATTGACTACTTCCGCGAAGCTTGTCTGCCGCCGAGCTTCAGTTCGTTCGACCTCCTACCCCCTGGCGCCATGTCCAAGACAATGCTTCGCGCTGTGAGCTGCGTGGTTCTGAGCTTGCTCGCTCTCTCGGGCTGCGGGATGACTGCGAGCAGGGAGCCGGCCGAGAAAGCGGTCGCTGAGTTTCACCAGCGGCTGGATCGAGGCGACTTCACCGCCATCTACAATGACGGCCACCCCGAGCTGAAGAAGGCTTCGAGCGAAAAGGATTTCACCGCCTTTTTGGAAGCTGTCCATCGCAAGCTCGGCAAGGTCGAAAGCGCGGAGCAGACGAACTGGAGAATCAACACCTTCAACCTGCAGACCTACGCGGTCCTAAACTACCAAACGAAGTTTGCCGAAGGCAGCGCGGTGGAAACCTTCACCTACCGCCTGGACGGCGATAAAGCGGTGCTCGTCGGCTACCACATCAGCTCGCAAGCACTGATCCTCAAATAGGACAGAATGGACCAAGCTGCGGCGAGCGAGCCCGCAGCCCGACGCAGCCGGCGACTCCCGCCACGGTGGCGCCGGAATTCTTCCGACGCCGCGCCTGATGCTGGCGGCGAGTGTAACACGCGCTCATCGGCGGGAAGCGCACGGGCCGCCTGCGAAACGATGCGAAGTCAGACTCGTTTCACCTCTTGCCCTCACCATGCACCCCGCGCTCCGCTCCCGCTTCAACGCCGACTTTTCCGATGACAAATACGCCGCGCTCCTGCGTGCGGTGAACGAAACGGAACGCTGGCCGGCCGATTTTCGCATCTCGGAGACGCCGATTTTTTTGACCGCGGAATTCACCGCGGAAGTCGTCGCCGCCGCGGGAGCGATCATGGCGCAACTGCACACGCCGGAGTTCGCGCGCCACGCGCAGAGCGCGATCCCGCCGGGCCTCCAGGTGCCGGGCGAAACGGCGCACCCGATTTTCTTGCAGGTCGATTTTGCCATCTGCGAAAACGAAAAGCCCGGCGGCACGCTGCCCGGCAAATTGACGCCGCGTCTCATTGAGTTGCAGGCGTTCCCGAGCCTCTACGCGTTTCAGCCGTTTCTGCTCCGCGCGATGCGCCAAGCGTTCCCGGCGATCCCGGCGGACTGGACGTCGTTCTTCGGCGGGCTGGATGAACGCGGTTATCTCGATCTGCTCCGCCGCGCCATCATCGCGGACGCCGCGCCGGAAAACGTCGTCCTCCTCGAGATCGAGCCGGCAAAGCAGAAGACCCGCATCGACTTCGCCTGCACCGAGACGCTGCTCGGCGTGCGGCCGGTCTGTTTGACGGAAATCACCAAACGCGGCCGCCAGCTTTTTTATCAGCGCGACGGCAGGGAGACGCGCATCGAACGCATCTACAACCGGGTCATCTTCGACGAGCTCCTGCGCCGGCCGGACATGAAGTTCGGTTTCAATTTTCAGGACGACCTCGATGTCGCATGGGTCGGTCACCCAAACTGGTATTTCCGGGTCTCGAAACACTCGCTGCCGTTCCTGAAAACGCCGCACACCTCGGCCGCGTTTTTCGCCGACGAGTTTCCGGTCGATGCGGAGCCACTCGACGACTACGTGCTCAAGCCGCTCTACTCCTTCGCCGGCCTCGGCGTGGACATGGAGCCGACGGCAGAAAAACTCCGCGCGCTGCCCGACGGGCGCGCGTGGATTTTGCAAAAGAAAGTGACCTACGCGGAGTTCGTCCCGACCCCGGAAGGCGCGCTGGCGAATGCCGAGATTCGGATGATGTTCGTCTGGCCGGAAGGCGACGCGGAACCACGGCTGGTCAACAACCTCGTGCGCATGAGCCAGGGCAAAATGATGGGCGTCGATTTCAACAAGAACAAAACCTGGGTCGGCTCCAGCATCGCGCTGCACGGGCCGGAGTGAGTTCAGGTGGATGGCGATCTGCGAGCGGCATTGGGTGCAGCGGAGCTGGGTAGTATGGTTCTAGGGG
>CAXTRS010000389.1:0-4625 GCA_964246635.1 uncultured Chthoniobacterales bacterium
GTCGTAGCTGCCATCGTCGTAGTCGTAGCTGCCGTCGTCGCTGCCGCCATCGACGACGATCAATTCGGCCTGCGGTGCTGGCGCGCGTTCGCGCAGGTGCGCGAGAAAGCCCTCTAGAACCGCGGCTTCATTCCAGACCGGCACCACGACGGAGAGCGTTGGTGTCATCGCGCGGCGGGTCGGTCGCTCAATCCAATCGGTCGCGCAGACTGCGCGCGGCGGAGAGCGCCTCGGGCACCGCGAGCGGCAGCGCGGCAAACGTCGCCGCGGCGGCCAGCAGGCACCAGAGGCAAACCGCCCGGTGCTTCGTCCATTGATCGACCGTCAGCTTCGCGGCCTGCGCGGCGTCGGCGGTCGTTTTAGCGAGCAGCGCGAGCGGGATCCAGGGCTGCGTCCTCGCGCGGTCTTCCCCACCCATCGCGGCGAGGCCAACGGTCACCGCATAGCTGCCGAGGCCGATGAAGGCGTCGGGTGTTTCGAGAAAGGCATACGCTTCGTCGGAGGCATCGACTTTGTCGGCGTCCAATCCTGGGATGGGCGGCTCGGGGAGGTGTTTGATGATGCCGATTTGATACAGTGCGATCAGCCCCATCGCGCCGGCGGCGGCGAGGGCGAGGGCGACGATGCCGCGGCGTTTGTCGAGAAATTCGCCGCTGCCTTCGCGGAGTTCTTCGCTGAGTTGGGTGGGAGTCATAATTGGGGTAGAATGATTCGCCTCCCCCCTTGGCATCCTGAGCGGAGCGACGCAGGAGCGCAGTCGAAGAACCTCTTGTTGACCATGGGTTAGGACGTCGCTGCATCAGCGGCGGATGAACCAGAAATCAGCAAGAGGTCTTTCGACAAGCTCAGGATGACAAGGAAGAAAAAGACGCGATTCGGGTTGAGACAAGATTCGCCGCGCGGGACGAATCCGGCTTTCTCCTCCAGAGCCGTCGCGCCGGAATAAATTCCCGCGACTTGCGCTCCTATCTGCCGCCGAGACCAGACGCCGCCTGATGCCCACGACTTACCCGATCAAAGACTACGCCCTCATCGGCAACTGCGAGACCGCGGCGCTCGTCAATCCGCACGGCGGCATCGACTGGCTCTGCCTGCCGGACTTCGATTCGCCCGCGCTTTTCGGCGCGCTGCTCGACCGCGAAAACGGCGGCGAATTTTTCCTTGGCGCCGCCGAGCCTTGCGAGGTGCTGCGGCGCGAGTATCACGCCGACTCCGCGATTCTCCAGACGCGTCTCCGCACGGAACACGGCACCGTGTTGCTCACCGATTTCTTTGTGATCGCGCGTCGGCGCAATTCACGATTTTACGATTTCACTTCGCTGCACCCGACGCGCAAACTCGTGCGCACCGCACGGTTGGAAAGCGGCGGGCCGGTGTCGATGCGCCTACTCGTCAAGGCCCGACCCGACTACGGGCGAGCGATGCCGGAATGGCGTGTCACTCCCGGCGGCCATGCACTGCCGCAGGCCGCGTTGTTCACGAACCTCACGCTGCGCTCGAAAGGCCCCGACCTGGTGAGCGAATTTCTCCTCGAACCGGGCGAGAAGCGCTTCGCCGTGCTGGACTCCAGCGAAGGCGGGAGCCGCATCGCGCCGGACCTCGCCGCGCTCGCGCGCTGGCAAGCGACGACGGAGGCGTTTTGGCAGGAGTGGAACCTTTTCAACTACTATCGCGGCGCGCATGAGAAGATTGTCCGCCGCAGCGCGGTTACGCTGAAGCTGCTCACCTATGCGCCGACCGGCGCGTTCGTCGCCGCGCCGACGACTTCATTGCCCGAGGCGCCCGGCGGCGACCGCAACTGGGACTACCGCTACACCTGGCTGCGCGACACCGCGCTGTTCATCGACACGCTGTTTCGCATCGGCTACTCCGGCGAGGCGAAAGCGTTCCTGGAATTCGTCGTCGGCGAATTCATGAAAGGGGCGGTCCGCGGCGATGGCGACGAGACGCCGCTGCAAGTTCTCTACGCCATCCGCGGCGGGCGTGTGCCGGACGAAGCAGAACTCGGGCACCTCACTGGCTACGGCGACGCCCGGCCGGTGCGGGCCGGCAACCGGGCGAACGCGCAATTTCAGATCGACACTTTTGCGCACGTGCTCGAGGCGTTTTTTTATTTCCAACACACCGGCGGAAAGCTCGACGGGAAGAAAACCCGGCTCATCGAAAGCGCGGCGGAAACGCTGCTGGCGCGCTGGCGCGAACCGGAAAACGGCATCTGGGAATCCGTCGAACGGAAGCTCTACACTTACGGGAAAGTCGTCTCGTGGATCGGGCTGATGACGGCGGCGAAAATCTGCGCGCGTTTTCGCCAGGACGCCGAGAAAACGGGCGCGGAAATCCGCACTGAAACGCTGCGGCGCGGCGTGCAGCCCGACGAAGAAGGCCGGCGTTTTCTGGCGGCTGTTTATGACGAAGCGGACATCGACGCCGCGGCGCTACTGGCATTCACGTCGGACTTTCTGCCGCCGGAAATCGCGCGCGCCACGCGGGAACGCATCGAGCGGGATCTCGGCAACGACAGCGGCGCGCTGATTCATCGCAACGCGCAGAGCCGCGACGGCGGTGAGGGCGCGTTTCTGTTGTGCGGCTTTTGGCTTATCAATCACCTGATCAAGGAGAACGAGATTTCCCGCGCCGAAACCGCCCTCGCGGGAATCCTCGCGCGGCTCAGCCCGCTGGGGCTGTTGTCGGAAGAGATCGACCCGGCGAGCGCCGAGTTTCGCGGGAATTTTCCGCAGGCGTTCTCGCACCTCGGTTTGATCGGCACGATCCTGAATCTCGAACAGGCCAAACGCGACCCGCGCTCGCACGCCTGGTCGGACCACGAGAGGTTTCAGCGCAGCGTCGGGCCGACGATCGGGTGGCGAGGCGTGGTCGCCGGATTTTTCCGTGTGCCGCGCACGTTGTCACTGCTGTTCGGCAGTCGCTCGAAGTGGAAGGAGAAGTGAGGAGTTGGAGGGACGACTTCCATGTCGTCCGTATTCCTTGCCTCTCGCGCGTGAATTCTTCGGACGACGTGGAAGTCCTCCCTCCAAAGCCGCAACCCGCAACCCGTCCCCTTGTCACCGCAACTTCCGCGCAAAGAACGCGGGCACCTGTGCGCGCACCTGCACCATGCCGGCCTCGGTGAAACGGTGACTTTCCTGCGGATAGATGCGTGTCTCCACGGCTGCCCCGCGCCGCCGCAGCAGCGCGATCAACGGCTCGGCGTATTTGTCGAACGGCACGCGGGTGTCCTGCCGCCCGTGGATCACGAGCACCGGCGGCATCTTGCCGATGCGGCTTTCCTTGCCGTTCCAAACTCCGCCGGCCTGCTCGGCTACCGCACCCACTCGCGGGTCGTTCGACGCCGCCGCCACCGCCAGAAACGCGCCGAGCGAGTAGCCGTAGAGGCCGACGGGCTGCGCGCTGTGGCGTTCCGTTTGCACCCAGCCGACCGCGTCGCGCACGGTCGCCAGCCAGGTCTCGAAGTTTTCCTGCATCACGCCGTCGCGCGCCGCGAGCGTGCCGGTGCGGTTGAAATAGTGGACGACATAAACGGCGTTCCCCGCGCGCGCCAAACTCGCCGCCACGCGCTGCATCTCGGGTCCATCAAAAATGGTGCCGCCCGAGCCGTAGAGGCCGAGGATCGCCGGGTGCGGTCCGGCGCCCGTCGGCTCGTAGCGGTCGGCGCGAATCGATCTGCCGCCGCTCTGAAAATGCAGGGTCGAGGTGGTAAACGGCTCCGGCGTTTTTGCTGGCGCGGCTGTCGCCGGGCCGGGGCCGAACGGGGTGAGCAAAAAGGCAAGCGTGAAAGCGAGGACCGACGGAAATTTCATCCTCACGATTCGCTTGGGAACACACACGCAGCCCTACCGATTTCGCCGACCCAACCATGTGCTGATGGCCATGGCGCCGAGCATGGCCAACCCAGCGAACAGGAGACCGCCGCGGTTCTCGGCCGCCCAAAGCGCCGCGCTGTGCTTTTGCGCACGCGCGCCAAACGTTCCGTGCGCGCCGGCGTCTCCCGGCACCGGGGCGAAAAGGTTTTCCGGCTGGCGCGGATCGCGCGGCTCGTCGGTCTGCTGGCCCTCCCACGCGACGCGCGCCAGGTAGCGGTCGAGCAACCCAGGAATGAACTTCTGTCCCGTGATCGCCTGCGCCGTCGAAAGCCCGACCCACAATTCGCGCCGTGCCGGATGCCGCGACGCCCAATACACCGCGCGCGCGCCGACTTCCGGCTCGTAAATCGTCCCCACCGGCTGGGATTTGTTCGGCATGCGGCTTTTGCACCAGCCGAACTGCGGCGTGTTGAGCGCCGGCATCTGGACCGTGGTCACCCGCACCCGGCTCCGGTCGTGGTGCAGCTCGCAGTGCAACGAGTCGGTGAAGCCGCGCATCGCCGACTTCGCCGCGCAATAGGCCGCTTGCAACGGAATCGAGCGATACGACAACGCGCTGCCGACCTGCACGATGACGCCGCGGTCGCGCGGCAACATGCGCTTCAACGCCGCGAGGCTGCCGTGGACAAAACCGAGATACGTGACTTCGGTCACGCGCTTGAACTCCTCCGCCGTCGTCTCGCGGATCGGCGAAAAAACCGAAGTCATCGCGTTGTTGATCCAAACGTCGATCGGTCCCAGCTC
>CAXTRS010000390.1:0-4625 GCA_964246635.1 uncultured Chthoniobacterales bacterium
GGGCGTGATTTCGCCGCTCGCTACGCGGAGCTTTTCGAGGCGAACCCCCACCCGATGTGTGTCTATGATACCGAGACGCTCGCGTTCCTCTCGGTCACCGCGCCGCGGTGGAAAACTACGGCTACAGCCGCGACGAATTTCTCGCCCTGACGATCGCCGACATCCGCCCGCCGGAAGACGTCGAACGCCTGCGCGCCAGCGTCACCGGCGAGCCGACGTTCACCACGCGCGAGCTTTGGCGGCACCGCAAAAAAGACGGCACGCTCATTGACGTGGAAATTTCCTCCGGCCCGGTGGCCATCGCCGACGGCCGGCGCGCGCGGCTCGTGCTGGCCTACGATATTTCCGCCCGCCGGCAGGCCGAAGCGGCGCTGTTGCTGCGCGACCGTTACCTCGCGGTGATCGTCGAGGTGCACCGCGAAATGCTGCGTCACTCCCAGGTGGCCGACGGCCTCGCGCGCGTGCTCGCGCTGCTCGGCGAAGCCTCGGATGCCAGCCGCGTTTATTATTTTGAAGTCGTGCCGGAAGCGAGTGGCCGGCAGGCGATTCGGGAAAATCTGTATTGGTGCGCGCCGGGCGTCGGGCCGCCGGGAGATTTCAACGCCGAGCACGTGCGGGCCGATCAACTCAAGCCGGAGGAAATCGCGCAGCTCGAGCGCGGCGAGGCCGTGGAACTCCAGCGCACGGAGACCGAGGGACTCGAGGCCGCGCTGCTCGACCTGTGCGGCGCCAAGTCGATCCTCGTCGCGCCGATGCTCGTCGAGGGAGTGCTTCACGGCATGCTCGGCTTCGCCAACACGGACGCGCCGCGCCACTGGCAGCCAGCGGAGATCGACCACCTGCGGGCCGCCGCCAGCGCGCTGGCCAGCGCCTTCGAGCGCGAGAAGAGCGCCCGCGCGCTGGCGGAGGAAAAAGAGCGGCTCACGGTGACGCTGGCGTCGATCACCGAGGGCGTCCTTACGGTCGATCTGCACGGGCGCGTCGTGCTGCTCAACCGCGTGGCCGAGGAGCTTCTCGGCTGGAGCGGTGCCGACGCGCTCGGCCGGCCGCTAAGCGAGGTGTTCCAGATGTTTGCGTCGGATGATTGCGGCGAAAACGAAGCGTTGCCCGACTGCTTGGAGCGCGTCTTCAGCACGGGGCGGCCGGTGGCCCAGACGCGGGGCGCGTGGCTGCAGACCCGCGAGGGCGAGGAGCGGCGGCGCGTCGCGGTGAGCACGGCACCGGTCTATGGCCGCGACGGCCAGATCAACGGCGCGGTGCGCGTGCTGCGCGACGTTTCCGCGCAGGAAAAAATGAACGAGGAGATGATCAAGGCCAGCAAGCTGGAAAGCGTCGGCATCCTCGCCGGCGGCATCGCGCACGACTTCAACAACATCCTCACCGCCGTGATGGGCAACCTCTCCCTAGCGCGGGTCACTTGCGAAAGCCACGTCTCCGACCGCGAGGCGACCCTGGACAAGCTCGACGAAGCCGAGCGCGCCTGTCGCCGGGCGAAGGAACTCACCGGCCAGTTGCTCACGTTTGCCAAGGGCGGCGCGCCTCTGAAGACGCTCGTGCGCCTGCCCGACCTCATCCGCGAATCGGTCGGCTTCGCGCTGCACGGCAGTCCGGTGCAGTGTCGCTTTTTCGTGGTGGCCGACCTGTGGCCGGTCGAGGTCGATGTCGCCCAACTCGGCCAGGTGCTCAGCAACCTCGCGCTCAACGCCGTGCAGGCCATGCCCAAAGGTGGGCGACTCGAAGTGCGCGCGGAAAATCTCATTCTCGGCGGCGAGGACGCCGACCCCGAGCTGCCCGACGGGCCGTATATCAAGCTCTCCGTCGAAGACGAAGGCTGCGGCATCCCGGCGGAAAACATGGCGCGCATTTTCGACCCGTTTTTTTCCACAAAGGAACACGGCACCGGGTTGGGGCTGGCGACCTGCTATTCCATCGTCAAAAAACACCACGGCCGGATCACCGTGGACAGCGTGCCGAACGCCGGCACCGCCTTCCGCATCTGGCTGCCTGCGACCTTGCGCGAGCCGGCGCAAACGGCCCCACCCGAAGTCGCGCCGCTGCCCACCGGCCAGGGACGCATCCTGCTCATGGACGACGAAGTGGCGATCCTCGACCTTGCCGCGACGATGCTCACGTATCTGCGCTACGAGGTGACGCAGACCAACCACGGCGCCGCCGCCATCGCCGCGTATCGCGACGCGCTCGTCTCTGGCGATCCGTATCGCGCCGTCATCCTCGACCTCACCGTGCCGGGAAGCCTGGACGGGCGCGACGTGGTCGCCGAGTTGCGCCGGCTCGATCCCGGCGTGCGCGCGATTGTTTCGAGCGGCTATTCCAATGACCCGGTGATGGGCGATTTCTCCAGCTACGGTTTTCGTGGCGTCCTGAGCAAGCCGTATCGCATGGACGAACTGGCCGCGGTGCTGGCAGCGACGGTAGGAGGAGAAAATTCGAAATCCGAAATTCGAAATCCGAAACAGTAGAACCAGGAAATTAGAAAATAGGAAAAGACGGAAAACGCAGAGCAGAGAACTCCCGCCTGCGCCGTTTTCCGATTTTTAAGATTTTCTGGAATTTAATTCTGATTGTTTTGGATTTCGGATTTCGATATTCGGATTTCCCGCGCTCCGCGCGGGCGCGGCCCATGCCCGACGATAACCTCACTCACGTTCTCATCACCGGCGCCAACCGCGGCCTCGGCTTGGCGCTGACGCGCGAGTATCTCGCCCGCGGCGAAAACTACCGCGTGCTCGCCTGCTGCCGCCGGCCCGCCGCCGCGCCCGAGCTCGAGGCGCTCCGCGCCGAGCACCCGAAAACGCTGCACATCCTGCGGCTCGAAGTCGGCCTCGGCCGCGCGGCGAAAGCAACCGCCGAAGCTGCCGCCGAGTGGATTCCGCGCCTCGACGTGCTCATCAACAACGCCGCTCTCGCGCCCGGCAATCCCGCCGACACGCTGGCCCAGCTCGACCTGCCCAACGCGCGGGAAGCGTTCAACATTAACGCCATCGGTCCGGTGCGGATCACCCGCGCATTTTTGCCGATGCTGCGCCAGCGCGGCGCGGGCGCGAAGGTCGTGAACATTTCCAGCGGCCTTGGCAGCTTGACCAAGGAGGGCGAACCGGGCGACCCGCCCTGGTATGTCTATGCCGCGACCAAAGCGGCGCTGAACAAGTTCACCCGCGTGATGGCCCGCGAGCTTGGCGCCGAGGGGATGATTGTCGTCGCCATCTCACCTGGCTGGGTCCGCACGGACATGGGCGGAGCGGACGCCGAGCTGTCGCCGGAGGAAAGCGCGTCGGCACTGGTCGAGACGATTGAGACAAAGCTGACGCCGGCGCAAAATTCGCAGTTTCTGGATCGGCACGGCGAGATTAGCGAATACGCGTGGTGAAGGCGGGCGGAAAAGCTTCAGGCTTCAAACAAGCCAGAAGGTTTTAAGTTCAAAGCAGACAGACAACCCGCCACCCGCGACCCGCAGCCTTTTTCCCTGCTTTCCTGCTTCGAGCTTGTTTGAAGCTTGCTGGCTTGAAACTTGAACCTTCTCTCCCCTGCCTGTTGTTCCGCAACGTCACGCTGATCTTCCCCGACACGCTGCGGGAAAACGGCTGGCTGCGCGTTTCCGCGGACGGACAGATCGAAGCCTTCGGCGAGGGCGATGAAGACGGCGCTCGGGCGCGGCCAGGCGAAGAAATGATCGACGGCAACGGCGGATTCCTCGCGCCCGGTTTCATTGATGGCCACGTTCACGGCGCGCTCGGCCGCGACGCGATGGAGACGAGCGCGGAGGCGTTTGCGGCCATCTGCCAGTTTCACGCCGCCGTGGGCGGCACGACTTCGCTTGCGCTCGCCAGCGTCTCGGCGCCGGAGGCCGATTTGCGACGGCTGCTCGCCGCAGCGCGCGCGTTCCGCGCCAAACCGGCCGCGAACAACGGCGGTGCGCGGTTGCTCGGCGTTCACGTCGAAGGTCCGTATTTCGCCCGCTCTCGCGCGGGCGCGCACCGCCTGGCGTTTCTCCGCGATCCCGATCCGCGCGAGTATCAGGGTTGGCTTGACGAGTTTGGCGACGTCATCACGCAGATGACGCTCGCCCCCGAGCTGCCCGGCGCGCTCGCATTGATCGACGCCCTCCGCGCCCACGGGATCGTCGCCAGCGCCGGCCACAGCGAGGCGTTCGATGCCGACGCGAGATGCGCGTGCGATCGCGGCTTGCGCCACGTCACGCATCTCTTCAACGCCATGTCCGCCGCCACGCGCCGCGTCGGCAGTCCGTTCCGCACCGCTGGGCTGACAGAATGGGCGCTGGCCAGCGAGCCTTCCGTGCATTGCGAAATCATCGCCGACGGCCGCCACGTTTCCCCGACCCTGTTGCGGCTCGCCTTTCGCGCCAAAGGCGCCGACGGCCTCTGCCTAGTCACCGACGCCACCGCCGGCGCCGGGCTGCCCGAAGGCGCACTATTTCCGCTCGGCGCGCTCGACCGTTGCACTGTGCGCGACGGCGTCGGCATGACGCAACTTGCCGACGACTCCTTCGCCCTCGCCGGCAGCACCGCGACCATGCTCGGCTGCGTGCATCACATGATCGAACTTGCCGGCGCGACCTTGCCCGCAGCGGTCCGCATGGCCACGCA
>CAXTRS010000391.1:0-4617 GCA_964246635.1 uncultured Chthoniobacterales bacterium
GGGGCAGCTCGGCGCGGTGTGCGGGCACGCGGGGTATCTCATCAATCTCGGCGCGGCGAATGCGGATTTTCATGCGCGGTCGATCCTTTCGTTGCGCGATGAATTGCGGCGGGCGGATCGCCTTGATCTGCCCGCGCTCGTGCTGCACCCCGGCGCGCACATGGGCGCAGGCGTAGCGGCCGGCCTGGAGAAAATCGCCGCGAGCCTGGACGAAGTTTTCGCCGAACTGCCGGCGGATTTGAAAACGAAAGTCGCGCTTGAAACCACGGCGGGGCAGGGGACGACGATTGGACATACATTTGGGCAACTGGCGGAAATTTTTGCGCGGGTGCGCGAGCCGGAGCGGTTGTGCGTTTGCGTGGATACGGCGCACTTGTTCGCGGCGGGTTACGATCTTTCGAGCGAGGAGGCGACGGCGGCGACGTTTGCGGAATTTGATCGCACGCTCAGTCTCGCGCGGCTGGCGGCGATTCACGTCAACGATTCCAAAACGCCGCGCGGTTCGCGCGTGGACCGGCACACGGCGATTGGTCAAGGGCACATCGGGCTGCCGGCGTTTCGCTACGTGATGAACGCGCCGGAATTGCGCGCCGTGCCGAAGGTTTTGGAAACGCCGAAGGGGAAAGATTTGAAGGAGGACGTCGAGAATCTGGCGGTGCTGCGGGCGTTGGCGGAAGGAAAAAATCCGAAGTTGCCTCGCGCAAAGCCCGCGAAGGTCGCGAAGGCAAAAGCGGTGTAGAGGCGGCAAGCCGAGCCGCCTCTACAAGCCATGCGGCCTTGGCGCGCGGCAATTTTTAAAGCGACAAGTTGAGTTGCGCTTCGCGTCGGCGGAAGGCGGCAGTCGAAAGCTCGGGGCCGCGCTCGGGGATGCCGGCGCGGCGGCGGGCGACTCGGAACAGCGCGCGGATTTCGTCGGCGGCGGGTCCGGTGCCGGTCATGCGCATGCCGAAGTCGGAGCGGTTGAGCTGGCCGTCGCGCAACGTGCGCAGGCGCGAGAGGATTTTTTCTTTTTTCTGCGGATGAAAGTGCGCGTCGAGCCAGGACTCGAAGAGAGACTTCAATCCGTAGGGCAGCCGCAGCAGCGTGTAGCTGGCGCAACGCGCGCCGGCCTCGGCGGCGGCCTGCAAGATGGCGGGCACTTCGTGGTCGTTGAGTCCCGGGATGATCGGAGCGGTGAGCACGCCGACGGGGATGCCGGCGGCGCTGAGTTCGCGAATCGCGGCGAGCCGGCGCGTGGGCGGGCGGGCGCGGGGCTCCATGATCTTCGCCACGTTGGGGTCGTGCGGGGTGACGGAAAGAAAAACGGCAACGGCGCGGTGGCGCGCCAGTTCGGCGAGCAGATCGAGGTCGCGCGTGACGCCGTGGTTTTTCGTGACGATGCCGACGGGGTTGCGGAACTCGACGAAAACTTCGAGACAACGGCGGGTGATCCGCAGGCGGCGTTCGGCGGGCTGGTAGCAATCGGTGACGCCGCTGAGCGCCACGACGCGCGGCTGCCAGCGCGGATTTTCCAGCTCCCGGCGCAGGAGCGTGGCGGCATCGGGCTTGACCATAATCTTGGTCTCAAAATCCAAGCCGGCGCTCCAGCCGAGAAATTCGTGCGTCGGCCGGGCAAAGCAATAAATGCAGCCGTGCTCGCAGCCGCGGTAGGGATTGAGCGAAGTGTCGAAGCCGACGTCGGGGCTGTCGTTGTGGGCGAGGATCGTTTGCGTGTCGTCGCGGAAAAATTGCGTGCGCGGCGACGAGGGGCGGGATGAGTAGTCGCCGTCGTTCATTTCCTCGATGACAGCCTCGGGATCGGCTTCGTAGTGCAGACGCTCGAAGCGGCCGGTCGGGTTGGCGGCGGTGCCGCGGCCGGGGAGGGGATTTGGCGTTGGTGGAGACAAAGCGGCGGTTTAGTTAAGTGTTCGTATGAACATTAAATTTTGCGTGGGTGCAAGTTGCCTTTGGGTAGGGTGGGCGTCTCGCCTGCCGTGCCGGGCGTCTCGCCCGGCGCACGAACGCAAAGAGACAGACACGCCTTTTTGTTCATGCGTTTGTGGGTTCCGCGAGACGCGGCGGAACCCGGCGGGCGAGACGCCCAACCCTACCCACAGAACATCGTTCCGACTGCCGCGAGGCATCGCAGGCCGCAAAACGTCAAAAATTTCTTGACGCCACCAATTGACACCGCGTCCGGGCACGTTATGTTGCGCGTCCGCCTCAAGACGGAAATGGTGATTTTTCTCACTCGCACACCCTCGTTTGCTCCGCCGTCGGAGCCCCCTTCCGGGAGTGTGGTTCGTTAGCCTTTTGCCCGCCAAAACCGGCTGCGCGCGGAGACTGTCAGTGAGTCGCAGCCAACATCGCTATCTCGCCAACCCAATCTATGTCCGAACGTCGCTATTTCGGTAAAATCAAGGAAGCCAGCGCGCCGCCGAATCTCATCGAGGTGCAGCTCAATTCTTACGTCGATTTTTTGCAAAAAGACATCACCCCCGGCAAGCGCAAGAACACGGGCTTGCAGTCGGTCTTCAAAGAAGTTTTTCCCATCGAGAGCTATGACGACAAAGCCGTGCTCGATTTCTCGCACTACGAGATCGGCGAGCCGAAGCTGAGCGCGCTCGAAGCCCAGCGCGAAGGGCAGACCTTCAGCGCGCCGCTGCACGTGACCTTCCAACTCAAGGAAGAGAAGGGCACGAAGGAGGAAAAAGTTTATATGGGCGAGCTGCCGCTCATGACGCCGCAGGGGACGTTTGTCATCAACGGCGCGGAGCGCGTGATCGTTTCGCAGCTCCATCGTTCGCCGGGCATCGCTTTCGAGTCGAGCGTTCACCTTAACGGCAAGGTGCTCTATTCGTTCCGCATTATTCCCGACCGTGGGTCGTGGCTCGAGGTGCAGTTCGACACGAGCGATCTGCTCTACATTTATCTCGACCGCCGCAAGCGCCGGCGGAAGTTCCTTGCGACGACGCTGCTGCGCGCTATCGGCTCGTTTTTCGAGAAAGACTACGGCGCGGACGAAGCGGTGGTGCGGTTGTTCTACACCGTCGAAGACCTCAAGCTGAGCGATCAGCTCGAAGACGAAGACATCGCCACGAAGGTGCTCATCGCGGACGTGCGCGACGGCGAGATCACGGTGGCGCGGGCGTTTGAGCCGCTGACGAAATCGATCATCCGCCAGCTCATGGACCTCGATCTGAAGAAGGTGCAGATCGTCGATACGAAGAACGACGACACCGTCATCAAGGCGCTGAAGAAAGACCCGGCGCACGACGAGGAAGAAGCGCTGAAGGACATTTATCGCCGCCTGCGCCCTGGCGATCCGCCGACCGTGGCGAATGCGCGGGCGTTGTTGAAGCGGCTCTTCTTTGACCCGAAGAAGTATGACCTCGGGCGGGTTGGCCGTTACAAGCTCAACCAGAAGCTCGGCCTCGACATCGACCTCGGCGCGCGCACGCTCCAGGCGGAGGATTTCATCGCGGCGATCAAGTATCTCATCGCGCTGCGCCGCGGCGAGGGGACGCTCGACGATATCGATCATCTCGGTTCGCGCCGCGTGCGCACGGTCGGCGAATTGCTCGCCAACCAGTGCCGCGTCGGCCTCGCGCGCACGGAGCGTCTCGTGAAAGAGCGTATGACGCTGTTCGACGTGAACGTCGAAGGCATGACGCCACAAAAGCTCATTAATCCGAAGGCGCTCAGCGCGGTGGTGCGCGACTTCTTCGGCCGCTCGCAGCTCTCGCAGTTCATGGACCAGACGAATCCGCTGGCGGAACTGACCCACAAGCGACGTCTCTCCGCGCTCGGGCCGGGAGGTCTCAGCCGCGACCGCGCCGGCTTCGAGGTGCGCGACGTGCATCCGTCGCACTACGGGCGCATCTGCCCGATCGAGACGCCGGAAGGTCCGAACATCGGCCTCATTTCGTCGATGAGCACGTTCGCGCGCGTGAACGAATTCGGCTTCATCGAGACGCCGTATCGCAAGGTGACCAACGGCAAGGTGACCGAACAGATCGATTACCTCACCGCCGACCGCGAAGAAGCGTTTCTCGTCGCGCAGGCGAACTCTCCGTTTGATTCGCACGGCAAGTTCACCGGCGAAAAAGTCAGCGTGCGCTACCGCGGCGACTTTTTGGAAGTCGAACCGGCGAAAGTCCACTACATGGATGTGTCGCCGAAGCAGCTCGTTTCCGTGGCGGCGGGCCTGATTCCGTTCCTCGAGCACGACGACGCGAACCGCGCGTTGATGGGCTCGAACATGCAGCGCCAGGGCGTGCCGCTGATCGTCAGCGAATCGCCACTCGTCGGCACCGGGCTCGAAGGCAAGGTGGCGCGTGATTCCCGCGCAGTCATCGTCGCCGAAGGCCCGGGCGTTGCGGCGAGCGTAACGGCGGACTTCATCGTCGTGACGAAAACCGGCGACATGCCGGACGCGAAAAAGAAGCTCCGGCACGATCCTGACAACGGCGTTTACGTCTATGAACTGCGCAAGTTCATGCGCTCGAATGCCGGCACCTGCGTGAACCAAAAGCCGATCGTCAAGAAAGGCCAGAAGGTGAAAGCCGGTGATGTGCTCGCGGACGGTCCGAACACGGATCAGGGCGAGCTCGCGCTCGGCCGCAACGTGCTCGTCGC
>CAXTRS010000392.1:0-4611 GCA_964246635.1 uncultured Chthoniobacterales bacterium
GTGCAAACTCCCATCCGCCCTCGTCCATCCTCGGCCTTGCCAAAGCTCGATGGATGGACGCACACTGCGCGTTGCCACAACTCCCGCGTTGTGGCCTCTTCCCCCGTTCCTCTCTCCCCCAGACTTATGAACCTTTGCGCGTTTCTCGCGGCGACGTCGGTTACCTCGTCCGCTGCCGCCCACCCAGCTTTGTGGACCCTCGGGCAGGTCGTGTTGTGGGCGCTGCTCGCCGTCGTCTTCCTCCTCCTCGCGCTCGCCGGCGTGATGCTCCTCGGCATCGCGCTCGGCTCAGAGGCGCTCGTGCGCGCGGGCGGCACGGCGCTGGCACGCTGCATTTATCGGGTGCGGGTGCGCGGCGCGGAACGGCTGCCGGCGACCGGCGGCGTGTTGCTGCTGCCCAATCATGTCACCTGGATCGACGCGCTCGTGCTCCAGCTCGCGTCGCCGCGGCCGGTGCGCTTTTTAGTGTTCGAGCCGATCTACAAGCAGCCGCTGCTGCACCCGGTGCTGAAGTTGTTCAAGTGCATTCCGATCACGCCGGGGCGCGCGAAGACCGGGCTATCGGCGGCAGCGGAGGCGTTGCGCGCGGGCGAAGTCGTGTGCGTTTATCCCGAGGGGGAGCTCACGCGCACCGGCTCGCTCCTGCGGCTGCGCAAGGGCTTTGAATTTCTCCACCGCGAGACCGGCGCGCCCGTGGTGCCGGTGTGGCTCGACCAACTTTGGGGCTCCATCTTTTCCTTCGAGGGCGGCAAGTATTTCAACAAGTGGCCGCAGCGCATTCCGTATCCGGTAACGGTCGCATTCGGCGAGCCGATCACGGGTGAGGCGGCGAACACGGCGACGGTGCGCGAGAAGCTCCTCGAGCTCGGCGCCGATTGTTACGAAGACCGGCCGCTGCTCCAGAACCAGCACCTCGCCGAGGCCTGCCTGCGTGGACTCAAGCGCGGGCAAAATCGCGTCGCCGTTTACGACGGCAACGACGGCTCGCAGCTCAAGCGCGGCACGCTCCTCGCCGCCGGCATCGCGCTCGCGCGGCTGTTGCGCACCGGCACCACGGCGAACCAAAAACGCATCGCCATCGTCCTGCCGCCGGGCAAGGGCGCGATGCTGGCCAATCTCGGCGTCGTGCTCGCCGGCAAGATCCCGGTGAACCTCAATTTCACCAGTGGCCGCACCGCCTTGGAATCGACGATCCGCCGCGGCGGCATCGAGACCGTGCTCACCGCGCGGCTCGTGCAGAAGAAGCTCGACAATTTCCCGTGGACCGCGGTGCAGCAGTCGCTCAACCTCGAAGAAATCCTCCCGCCGCTGAAGCCGAAGATCGCGCTTTGGCGGCTGGCGGTCGCGCTCCTGCCCTGGCGCGTGTTGGCCGGGTTGCTCTCGATCCCGAAGCGCGGCGGCCGCGACGAAGCCGTGCTGCTCTTCACCAGCGGCAGCTCCGGCGAGCCGAAAGGCGTCGTGCTCTCGCACCGCAACATTTTGTCCAACGTCTCGCAGTTCCGGCTCATGGCCGGGTTCGATCCGGCGAAGGACAAGTTCCTGGCGAGCCTGCCGTTTTTCCATTCGTTCGGCTGCACCGTCACGCTCTGGTTTCCGCTGATCGAAGGCGTGCCGAACGTCACCTTCCCGAACCCGCTCGACACCGCCAAGAACGCCGAGCTGATCGAAAAATACGGCTGCACGATCCTGCTGGCGACGCCGACGTTTCTGCGCGGCTACCTGCGCAAAGCGACGCGCGAGCAACTCCAGACGCTGCGCCTCGTCGTCGTTGGCGCCGAGAAGCTGCCGCTCACCACGGCGGAGGCGTTCGAGGAGAAATTCGGCCACCCCGTGCTCGAAGGCTACGGCCTCACGGAAACCTCGCCGGTGGTCGCGGTGAACATGCACGACGTCGCCGTCGGCAAAGGCCGCGCGCGTTATTTCCAGCCCGCGCGCCAGCTCGGCAGCGTCGGCAAAATGGCGCCCGGCCTCGCGGCCAAAATCACCGACCCCGACACCGACGCGCCGCGTTCAATCCACGAGACCGGCATGCTCTGGCTGCGCGGCGCCAACATCTTCGAGGGCTACTTCAACGACCCCGAGGCGACCGCGAAAGTCAAAACGCCCGACGGCTGGTTCCGCACCGGCGACCTCGGCCGCCTGGACGAAGACGGGTTCCTGCACATCGAAGGCCGCGTGTCGCGCTTCTCGAAGATCGCCGGCGAAATGGTGCCGCACGAAACCGTCGAAACCAAAATCGCCGAAGCGCTCGCCTTGCCCACCGATGGGGAACGCCAGCTCGTCGTCGTCGGCGTGCCCGATCTCGCGAAAGGCGAAGCGCTCGTGCTGCTCACCACCGTCGAGATCGACAAGTACGACGCGCTCGCCGGGCGTGCCGCCGCGCTCGGCGTGGCGAACCTGTGGATTCCGAAAACGATCAAGCGCGTCGAAGCGCTCCCCGTGCTCGGGACAGGCAAGCTCGACCTCAAGGGCTGCAAAGACCTCGCGCTGGCTGGCGCCGAGCCGGAGAAATAAGCTGCGGCCTGACTTGGGTGAAACGCGGCTCAGGCGGAAAACAACTCGCCAGTTTCGACATCCGTGTTCCCTCCGCGGCCCTGGCATTCCGCGCGGCGCTCGGTTAGCATCGCGGCTGCTCCTGTTCTGCCGCGATGGCCGCCGATACTCTTCGGTTTCAACACTACGAAGTCGCTCGTCGCCCGGACGGTTCGCTCCACGAACTGGGTGCCGGCGCGATGGGCATCACCTATCGGGCGCTTGACACGAACCTGCGCGTGCCGGTGGCGCTGAAGGTCATCAACGCGGCGTATCTCGGCAACGCCAGCGCGCGGCAGCGTTTTTTGCGCGAGGCGCGCACGGCGGCGCAATTGCGGCATCCCAACGTCGCCGCCATCTACCATCTCGGCCAGGCCGGCGACGACGCCTATTTCTACGCGATGGAACTCATCGAAGGCGAAACCTTCGATGCCCTCGTGCGGCGCGAAAAACGGCTCCAGCCGCGCTTCGCGCTCGAGCTGGCGCTGCAAGTCACCCGCGCGCTCGCCGCGGCGCACGAGCGCGGCCTGATTCACCGCGACATCAAGCCGTCCAACCTGATGCTCTACCGCCAGCACGGCGAACCGCTGGTCAAAGTGATCGACTTCGGCCTGGCCAAAGCCACCCGACCCGAAGATGGCGAAGAAGCGCTCCCGGCGCTGACCCAGACCGAGGCCGGTGACTTCGTTGGCACGCCGCAATACGCCAGCCCCGAGCAACTCGAAGGGCTCCTGGTGGACACCCGCTCGGACATTTACAGCCTGGGCGTCACGCTCTGGTTCATGCTCGCCGGTCGGCCGCCGTTCGAGGGCAGCACGCTGGCGCGCATCGTTACTCAACACCTCTGTCGCCAGCCGCCCTTCGATCACCTCGCCAACACGCCGGCGCCGTTGCGCCGCCTGCTCGGCCGGATGTTGGAAAAAGAGCCGGGACGCCGGCCGCAGGACCCGCTCGCCCTGCGCGACGAAATGCTCGCC
This sequence comes from uncultured Chthoniobacterales bacterium, assembly GCA_964246635.1. Lineage (GTDB taxonomy): Bacteria > Verrucomicrobiota > Verrucomicrobiia > Chthoniobacterales > SZAS-18 > JAFAXH01. The sequence goes on from CAXTRS010000392.1 coordinate 3,510, forward strand.
GTGCTGCGGGAGCTGGGCGAATCACCAGCCGATCTGGATGTGGGCAAGTCGCGACTGGCATCCGCTGCGGCCGCGCCGATGGCCGACAAAACAAAGCCGGCGGCGGCGCTCACTTCCGAAGACGACCTGAATTTCGGCGCCACGGTGGTCTCACCCGCTCCGGCATCGCCCCAGCCTTTGCGCCCCGGCGATTTCCATCCCGGCGCTCTGCTCGGCGGGGGCCGCTACAAGCTGGGCAACGCCATCGACGAAAACTCCTTCGCGGCGACCGTCGTCGCGACCGGGCGGCCGGCCACCGTGCGGCTTTTGTTCCCGTCCGATTCATCATCTCTTGCAGAAGTCGTGGAGCGCCTGCGCGCCGCGCCGGCTGCGCCTCCGCACGTATTGCGCCCGCTGGACTTTGCGCCCGCCCCGGCGATGGCGGCGACATCCGCGGATCGCGATGCCGCCATCGGTTATCTCGTGCTGGAAGGGCGCCAGCGCGGCACGCTGCTGGAACTGCTGACCCACCGTGGAAGCGCCCTGACTTTGCCGGAAACCCTGACGCTGCTGGAGCCAGCGGCCGAGGCCGTCGAAGCGCTTGCGGCGCTCGGAATCACGAACCCCGAGCTGCGGCCGGCCTTTGTTTTTCTGCCCGATACCGCCGACTCCGACCTCGCCGCAAACGCCGCCGGGCTTCAACTCGGGCCGACGGATTTTTTCGCCGCCTCGCCCGCCGCGGCTCAGCGCGCGGATCAAACGATCGTGGACGGTGGCGCAGATTTTCTCGCCCTGGCGGGGGGCGGCACACGTGCGCTCGGCTGGCTCGCTTACGAATTGTTGGGCGGTTCGCCGCGCGGAGTCGAGACAGGCCACTGCGCGCCGCTGCCGGCGCTCGACGAAGCCGGGAACGCCGTGCTGCGGCGTTGCTGTGTCGGCGCGGCGGCAGCCGATGAGACCGAGCTGGGTGCGATCGGCCCACGGGAATTTGTCGCGGCACTGCGTCGCTGCGCCGAGACGGCAACGAGCCGGGACAGCGGAGAGCGGCCAAGGGAGACTCTGTTCCCAGTCAGTATCACCCCCGCGCAGAGCAGCGCCACTGCGCCCGTGCCCCAGACCGTCG
>CAXTRS010000393.1:0-4599 GCA_964246635.1 uncultured Chthoniobacterales bacterium
CGGCCCGAGGTTTTTTTCGGTGATGGCCAAGGCGCGCCGATAGAGCGGCTCGGCCCCGGCCGGCCGGTTGGTGGCGCGCAGCAGCGTGGCGAGGTTATTGAGGCAAACAGCTACATCGGGATGTTCCGACCCGAGGTTTTTTATGCAGATGGCCAAGGCGCGTCGATAGAGCGGCTCGGCCTCGGCCGGCCGGTTGGTGGCGCGCAGCACCGTGGCGAGGTTGTTGAGGTAAATAGCCACACTCGGATGCTCCGGCCCGAGGTTTTTTTCGGTGATGGCCAAGGCGCGCCGATAGAGCGGCTCGGCCTCGGCCGGCCGGTTGGTGGCGCTCAGCACCGTGGCGAGGTTGTTGAGGTAAATAGCCACACTCGGATGCTCCGGCCCGAGGTTTTTTTCGGTGATGGCCAAGGCGCGCCGATAGAGCGGCTCGGCCCCGGCCGGCCGGTTGGTGGCGCGCAGCAGCGTGGCGAGGTTATTGAGGCAAACAGCTACATCGGGATGTTCCGACCCGAGGTTTTTTTCGCAGATGGCCAAGGCGCGTCGATAGAGCGGCTCGGCCTCGACCGACCGGTTAATGTTGCCTAGCAGCACGGCGAGGTTATGGAGAGCTTCCGCTACTTTGGGATGCTCGGAGCCAAGCCGGCCTTCTCGCAGACGCGTGATCTCGCGCAGCAATGGCAACGCTTCGGCATACGAGGCGCGCCGACGGTAAGCAATGGCAAGGTCCGTTGCTGCATCGGCCCATTCCAAGGGTTGCGCGTTTTTGTCCGCGAGCGACAAGGCCTTCTCATAGGCGGCCACGGCACGGTCGAGTGCGTAGGCGGCAAGATGCGAGTCGCCGGCTAGCGACCACTCGCGACGCTCCTGGCCGGCCAACTCGGTGAGCCGGGCTTGGGCGGCAGCGCGTTCTTCTGCCGTGTCGCGCGCGGCTTGCTCGGCTTTGCCAGCGGCCGCGGCATAGCGTTGCTGGGCGAAGTCCGCGAGCGCCTGATCGTAGAGGGAGCTGTTGGGATTGGCGCGCACCTTCGCGGCAAAGGTGTTGATGCGCGCGAGCAGTTCGTCGCGGGTCAGGTGGTGTTTGAAGGCGACTTCCTTCAGCGCCTGCTCGTAACGCTGGGCTGGGTCTTCCCTGCCGCCCAGCATCTGCGAGGAGGAAGCGACGCGAAGTTCCTCGGCATACCCGCGCAGGCGGACGAGCTGGTGGTTGCCATAAAGCATGCCGCCGGCGAGGAGGAGCAACGCCGCGAGGACAGCGGCGACCAACTTGCGGCTGTGGCCGATGAGGACGCGGGTGAAGATGCGGGAGCCGCTGACATTCCCGCCAACGGCAACGGCTCCCGCACCGGAGGCGACGGCCTCGTGGGACTCCGCGGGCGGCGGCTCTGGGGAATCCGGCGGCATGACGGTGGGAACGGGCTACCGCTTGACGTTCGTCGAGATCGAGCCGCCGGTGACATTGCCGCCGACGGCAACCGCGCCGGCGCCGCCGGCGGTGGCGGTGTTCTGCTGGATGGCGACGGGGCCGAGCAGACGCTGGAGTTCGCCCTGGAGGGCGGGTTTTTTTTCCAAGAGTTCGAGGAGATGGGCTTCGAGACTGATGCGCGTGGCCCGGCTCTGGGGTTGCGCGGCCAGACCGTGCGCGGCGTCGAGCAAGGCGGGCTGGGTGGCCTGCGCTTTGGGGCGCAGCCAGTTCCAGATTTTGCCGGCGGTGTCGGAGACCGCCTCGCCGGTCTTTTCGCCCACCTTTTTGGCGGCGCCGCTGCCGGCTTCGGTCAGGAAGGGCAGCGCGGGAGCGAGGATGAGGAGTGTGTCACGGACGAGTTGTGGGAGATCCATGGGTTGAGCCTTGCCGGGGTTGACTGGCGGCAGCAGTGTGACCGTGGCGATTCGGCGCAGCAAGCCCGGAAGTGGCTCGGCGTTGGCGGAAAGCGGCCGTCCCGGCGCAAGCCAGGCGAAAGAAAGGTAACAGTCCTGTTACGGTTCCGCCGTGGACAGCCGGGCGGGCAGGGTTGCAGGCTGCGGGCCATGATGATTTCTCACTCATGGTCGGCCTTGGCGGCGATGGTGTTCCTCACGGCAGCGTCTGTCCATCCGGCGGCGGCGAAGAATGGGCCGCCGAACCCTCCGCCGACGCCCGCGCCGCCATGTCTGGCGGCGCCGGTGCTGGCGGCGCCGACGAGCGGTGCGGCGTTGGGGCAGCCGATCGCCCTGAGTTGGAATGCGGTCTCGGACCCGAATGGGCCGATCGGCAGTTACACCTGGCAGGTCGGGACCACGGCGGCGTTTACCACCGTGATTGCCTCGGGATTTCGGAATATGGATTCCGACCCGTCGATCCCGACGCCGACGGCGGACAAGGTGAGCGGCCTGCCGAACGGCACTTACTTTTGGAGAGTGAAGGCCACCCAGATTGTCGGCGGCGCGACGGGCTCGGTGGACTCGCCCTGGTCGGCGGTGCGGACGTTTACGGTCACCGGGCTGGGTGCGGCGCCCGCGACGCCGGCAATCCTGACGCCGGCGAGCAACGCGCAGTTTCATGTGCGGGAGAGCTTCAAGATTCAGTGGTCGGAGGTGCCGGGCGCGCACTATTACATCCTCGAAGCGGACGATGAGCCCAGCTTCTCCTACCCGCTGACGTTGTCGTCCGCGCCGTTGAACTTCGGGACGGTCTCGGGTGGGCTGTGGGGTAACGCGCTGACGGTGTATTATCGCGTGCGCGCCGTTTCCATCGACGGAGTGCGCAGCCTGCCTTCCGCGCCGGTGGCGGTGCAGATCACGAACGCGGCGCCGGTGCCGGCGGGCGTCTCGCCGGTTTCGCCGGCGGCGGGGGCTACCGTGCAGCTTCCCTTCTTTTTCGATTGGACCGATACGCCGAATGCGCAGATTCCCGGCTATGAAGTCCAGGTCAATACCAGCGCGAGCTTCTCGGACATTTCGAATGTGCTCGGGCTGACTCCGTCGCGCTCGGATTCCCTGATTACCCGCGACTTGCTGGCGCCCGGCAGTTATTTCTGGCGGGTCCGGGCGGTGCACGGCGACGTGGCGGGCCCTTGGTCGGCGGCGCGGGCGATCAATGTCACCGCGCCGATCGTGGCGCCGAACGTGAACCTGTTCGCGATCCTCGCGGAGCCGGGCAATGCCTTCGGCGGGAACCTCGCCCATGCGCGAGTAATGCTGGACAATCCCGCGCCCGCGGGCGGAGCGGTGATCTCTCTCGGGACCGACATCCCTCAGGTGCAACTGCCGACGAGCACGATCACCGTCCCGGCCGGCAAGACCGATGCGACGATCACGAACATCGCCACCGGGCCGGTGCCGAGCAACGGCGTCTCGGTCGGCATTATCGGAGATTTGTCTGCGGGCTATGCGAACGGCCGCGGGCAGAATTCCTTCGGCGTCCTGCCGATCCTCTATGGCACCAGCCTCGGCAACGAGAGCGTGGTCGGGGGGGCTTCAGTGGCTGCCACGGTCACGTTGCAGAGTCCCGCGCCGGCGGGCGGCACGACCGTGAAGCTGGTCAGCAGCGACACGAGCCTCGTCCGGCCGCCCGCGACTGTGTTCATCCCACAGGGAGCGACGGATGTTGATTTCACCATACCGACCGCCGCGGTGTCGGCGCCAGCGCGCGTTATCATTGAAAGCGGCACCGAGATCGAAGGCTACCGGGCGCCGCAGGTTTGGCTCACGCTCACGCCGCCGGGGAGCGCTACGCCGCCGGCGAGCCTTTCTTCGCTGACGCTCAGTCAGTCCTCTGTGCCTGCCGGTGAGACCGTGACGGGAACCGTCCGGCTCACGTTGCCCGCGCCTGCCGGTGGTGCGATCGTCACCTTGCAGGGGAGTATGGAAGGCCAGGTGATCGTTCCGCCGAGTGTCACCGTGCCGGCGGGCAGCATCAGCGCCAGCTTCACCACGGCGCCGGCGCCCGAAACGCCGTTTCCGCGCTGGGTGTTTATCGGGGCGCACTACGGGACTTCCGGCGGCTCGCAGGCGCGCATCCTCGAAGTCGATCCCGCGCCCGGTGTGCCGACGTTGCTCGCGATCGGCCCGGCTGGACAGGATGTCATCGGCGGCAACCCCGGCCGCGGCAGCGTCGCTTTGGTGATCCCCGCGCCGGTGGGCGGAGCGGTGGTGAATCTCACGACGGATAACCCGACTTATATTCACGTCCCTGCCAGCGTCGCGATTGCCGAGGGGAACAGCGCGGCGAGCTTCACCATCGCCACGAGCCCGGTCTCGACGCTGCCCACAGGAGGCAACATTTTTGCGAGCGCAGGCGGCGTGACGAAGTCGATTTTCGTCAACATCGCGCCTGATCCGAACGCGCCGCCGATCCTTCAATCGGTCTCGCTCAATCCTGCCACCGTGATCGGTGGAACGAGCACCACCGGCACCGTCCTCCTGAATAGTCCCGCGCCCGCGGGTGGGATCTCGGCGACGTTGACCACGACCAACCTGGTGGCCAAGCCGCCGGGAGCCATCACGATTCCGGCGGGTCAGACCGCGGGCAACTTCGCCGTGACCACATCTGCGGTCACGACGAATACCACCGTGACGATTTCCGCCTTGGTCGGCAGTGCGAGTCAGTCCGCCAGCCTGACT
>CAXTRS010000394.1:0-4292 GCA_964246635.1 uncultured Chthoniobacterales bacterium
GTCCGCGACCAGAACCTTTATCTGGAGCCCCTAGCCGGCGGCTCGGCGCGCGCGGATCCCAGCGACGCGGCGCCGCTAGCCGCGCGGCGAGCAGCACGGCCTCATCGCGGGTGAGCTGCGACGCTGGTTTGTGAAACCACCATTCGCTCGCCGCGCCGACGCCATAAATGCCGTCGCCGGTTTCGACGACATTGGCGTAAAGCTCGAAGATGCGCCGTTTGGGAAGGAGCGTTTCCATCCAGAACGTGTAATACGCTTCGACCCCTTTGCGCGCCCAACTGCGGCCCTGCCAGAGAAAGAGCGAACGCGCGCATTGCATCGTGATCGTCGAAGTGCCGCGCGCCGGTCGGCCGGTCTTTTCCGCCTTCGCCATCGCCGCCTGGATTTGAACCCAATCGAAGCCGCGGTGCCGAAAAAAGCGCGCGTCCTCGATGGCCCAGACCGCGCGCAGGAAATCGTCCGGCAGCGCGCGCCACGACAGCCAGCGGTAAAGCGCGCGCGGCGGATGCGCGGGGTCATGTCGCCATTTCGCTTCGAGGTAGCGCAGCCCCATCAACGGCGTGCCCGGCGGATTGACAAACCGCACGCAACCCACCTCTGCGATGGGTAAGAGCACCAGTGCGAGCACGAGCAGGACAAGACGTTTCCACCACCGTCGCCAGCTTCCGCGGCTGCCGCCGGTTGCCGCCGGCTTTGCTCCCTGGGAGCCAGACGAACGTTTCGGCTTGGATTTCTTCTGGGTGAGAAAACTTCTCATCGCGGTCGTTGGGCCGGAGGCTAACGAGGCGCCGGGGCGCAAGGCAATCTCCCGGTAACATGTTCAAGCTGTCTGCACAGCGCGCCCGTTTCCTTCTGGAGGGCATGGAACTTGCGACTCACTGTGTCCTGACTATGCCAGCACCCGCTTTACCTTTCCGTGTCACCGTTTGCGACGACGACCGCCGGATGTGCGCTCTCATTTCCGATTACCTGCACGCCCGCGGCCACACTTGCGAATGGCTGGACGACCCATTTCAACTCATCGCCTATTTGCGGCTGAATCCCTGCGACGCCGTGATTCTCGACATCGACATGCCCGGCATGAGCGGTCTCGAATTGCTGCCCCAAGTGCGGGCCGCCTTTCCCGGCCTGCCGGTGCTCATGTTCACCGGCGCCGGCTTTGACGAATCCAAGATGCAAGGTGCGCTGCACGGCGGGGCCAAGGCGTCTGGCCCCAACGGCCGCTCCGGCGGCTAAATTTCCGGCGCACTGACGCGGGGGGGCTCCGGGGCGCGGGAACGCGCCGCCAAGCTCGCCGCGGCGCAGCCGTGACGAGCTTGGGACCACCCTCCGGGGCGTCTGCCTACCTTGAACGTAGAAACGCCACCGCTTCGATCTCAGCCGTCTGCGGAAACATGTCGAGTGGCGTAACAGAGATCAGCTCGAACGCGCCGTCTTTCTGCCCGACCCGCAGTCGGGCGAGATCGCGCGCCAGGGTGGGCGGCTGGCAGGAGACGTAGATGAAAACGGCGGGCGGACGCGCGGCGATCGCGGCGGTGACTCCCGCCGCCAATCCTTCGGCGGGTGGATCGACAACGAGCGTCGTCGTCTCTGCCGGCGCTTCGGCAAGGACAGTTGCAAGATGCGTGGTGACATCGCCGGCGAGGTAGCGCTCCGTCGGGCCAGCCGCCGCCTGTGCAGCCGCGACGGCTCGACGATCCCATTCGATCCCGGTGACGCGCGCAAAATCGCCGGCCAGCGCGCGGGAGAAAAAGCCGGCGCCGCAATAGGCGTCCACAAGATGTTCCTGCGTTGTCGCGTCCTCGCTGTGTGCATCGTCCAACGCTAGTCGGCGCACGATTCCCAGCAGCCGCGCCGCCGCGCCGTCGTTGGTTTGTTGAAAGAAAACCTGCGGACGATTTCCCTCTTTCGCATCGTCCATTTTCGTCGCCGCGCGCACCGTGTAATTGCGTCCGTCTCGCAACCTCCCCGCACGGTAGCGCGCGCGGAGTTCGCGCAACGCGGCGTTCACACCCGGCGCCGCGATCGGGCACTGCTCGATGTCGAGCAAGCGCCGCTCGCCCGGGCCGTGCGAGAAAAAACCGAGCGCGCCGTCGTGCGCGTGCACGGTGATCCGGTTGCGGTAGCCATACGTCTCCGGCGATGGCACTGTCTCACCCACCGGCGGATGATCCCGGACTTTGCCGACGCGGCGCAACAGCCCGGCGACCTGCTGGCGCTTCATCGCCAACTGCGCTGCATCCGCCGCGTGTTGATAACTGCACCCGCCGCACTCGCCGAAATACGGACAACGCGGCTCGACCCGCTCCGGGGCTGGCATTTCCACACCGAGCAGCCGCGCTTCGGCGTAGTGGCGGTGCATCGCGACCAGTTCGACGCGCGCCTCCTCACTGCTGAGCACAAACGGCACAAAAACCGCACGACCATCGTCGGGCAAGCGTCCGACGCCGCGCCCTCCGAAAGCGACGTCTTCGATCCGCAGCCGGGCCGTCGTGCGCGCGGCCATGCTACGACGTGGCGGCCGGCGGCTGAAGCAACAGCACGAAAGCGAGCGCGGCAAAAAAGAGCAGGAGGGCGATGGCGGCGAAAATCAAAATTCCGCGGCGCACCGGATCTCTTTCGCGCGAGCGTTTGGGGAAGGGCGACGCGTTCGCGAAGTCCGCTGGCTTCGCGCTGTGCTCCGCGGGCTGGGCGGAAATTTCCTCGGCGGTAGGCAGCGGTTGCACGTCGCCGCTGGGCTCGACGATGTCCGAATGGTAAACGGCCTCGACCTTGCCGAACCGCAGCCGGTCGCCCGGCCGCAACGCGATCTCGGTGACGTGGCTGCCGTTGACGCGCGTGCCGTTCGTCGAATTCAAATCCTTGAGCACGTAGTTGCCGCTATTCCCGAGGGTCAACTGCGCGTGTTGACTGGACACCGAGGGATCTTCCACCTGCACGGTGTTTTCCGCAATCCGCCCCAGCGTGACTGTCGGCTCCGTCAGCTCGTGCGCCATTTCGCCGACGCCCTCGGGCAGCGTGATGAGAAGCTTCGGCATGACGAAAAAGGTTCAGCGATTCTCCTCGATCAATTTTCCGAACTGCCGGAAAAAGTGCAGCGCGTCGTGCGGACCCGGCGCGGCCTCGGGATGATACTGCACGCTGAACACCGGCAGTTCCCGGTGCCGAAGCCCTTCGACCGTGCCGTCGTTGAGGTTGATGTGCGTGACTTCAACATCTTCGGGCAAGCTCGCGGCATCGACGGCGAACCCGTGATTTTGGCTGGTGATGTCCACTTTCCCGCTGACCAGGTCTTTGACGGGTTGGTTGCCGCCGCGGTGGCCGAACTTCAACTTCGTCGTCCTGCCGCCGAAGGCATGGCCGAGCATCTGGTGGCCGAGGCAAATGCCGAAGATCGGCTTCTTCCCGAGCAGGTCGCGCACGTTCTTATGAACGTAGTCGAGCGCCGCGGGATCGCCGGGACCGTTGGAGAGAAACACGCCGTCGAGATCGCGCGCGAGAATGTCCGCCGCCGAGGTCGCCGCGGGCACCACGGTGCAGGCGAAACCGTGCTGCCGCAGCCGCCGGAGCTGGTTCGTTTTCAGGCCGAAATCATAAACGGCAATCCGGTATTTCACCGGCGGCAGTGCGGCCGGCTCGCCCTCGGGGTTTACGGCGTCGGGCGAGTTCAAATTCGGGATTGCCCAGCGCCGGCTTAGGGTCGAGTCCGGGTCCCATTCGTAAACTTCCCGCGTCGTCACTTCCTTGACGAAATCCATGCCGACGACGCCATCGCCTTCGACCGCGCGCCGGCGCGCTTCGTCTTCGCTCAAATTCTCCGTCGTTAGGCACGCCTTCATCGCTCCGCGCTCGCGCAAATGGCGGGTCAGCGCGCGCGTGTCGATCCCTTGCAGACCCGGAATTTCATTTTCCCGCAAATAATCATCCAGCGTTTGCTGCGAGCGCCAGTTGCTCGGCAACGCCGCGAGTTCCTCGATCACAAATCCGCTCACCCACGGCCGGGTGCTTTCTTCATCGAGCGCATTGATCCCGTAGTTGCCGATGAGCGGATACGTCATCGCCACGATCTGCCCGACATACGACGGATCGGTAAGCACCTCCTGATACCCCGTCATCGAGGTGTTAAAACAAATCTCCCCCACCCGCGTCGCGCCCGTGGCGCCGAACGCCTCGCCGCTGAACACACGACCATCTTCGAGCACGAGCAAAGCCCTCATTGGAATGCGGAATGTGGAGTGCGGAGTGCGGAATGAAAAGGCAGAAGATGCAGGACGCTGCGGCTTTCCTTATTC
>CAXTRS010000394.1:4317-4590 GCA_964246635.1 uncultured Chthoniobacterales bacterium
ACCCCCCCACGGTGCTGGCCGGGGCGTTTTTTCATACCCCCCCCCCCCCAACTCCGCGTTCCGCATTCAAAAAGATTACCCCGCAAATGCCGTTTGGCGGTGTTCCCGTTCCCTTTCGGAAACGGCGGGTGACCATCGCGCGAGCCGCTGACTTCCAATGAAGGCCTGCCATTGGCGCCGTGCGAACCAGCCCCCTTTTGTCTGAAGTATCGGTCCGGGAATTTGCCGCCGGAATCCCGCACACCGCAGGGTAAAATCTGGATGGAAATTGTG
>CAXTRS010000395.1:0-4564 GCA_964246635.1 uncultured Chthoniobacterales bacterium
GTCTATGACCGCCCCTGCACACGCCGAAGCTGGCGCAAATGGGCGCTCATAGACCGCCGCTACAGTGCGGCGCGCTAGCAATCGCGCTCACGGATTTTTGTTCTCCAGCTTGAACAATTTGCCGTCGATGCTCATCCGGGTCGGCTGCTGCTTGGAATCGCCTTTCTCGCCCCACGGATAGACGGTGTGCAGGGTCGTCTTCCCGTCGGCGTGGCGCAGCTCGAGCGTATTGCCGCCGGTCATTTTGTAAGTGCCGGAATCCTCGCTGCCGCCGCCGCCGGAAATCTCGCGGCCGCTGCTCGAACCCGCAGTCGAAAACGACGCCGCGGCGCCGCCGGTGAACGTGCCGTTCGTCTTGAAGACGAGGCTGCGTGCGCTGCCCACATACGTATAGCCTCCGCCGCCGACGCTCGCGCTGGCGCCGTAGCCGCCGGAGAGCTTTTGGCCCTTGTCGAAGCTGCCGACATGATCGTTGTAAAGACCGTCTAGCTCGAAGCCGTTTTCCTTCCACTCGAATTTCTGGCTGGTGTGGCCGCACGTGCCGCAATTTCTCGGCTCGGCTTGGCGCACGCGGTCCCAGGAAAAATTATCCAGCCCGCCGGCGGGCACACCGTCGTAAATCCTGCCCGAATCCGGGAAATAATAGTGCCGTTCGTTGTGGCTGAGCCGGCCGTTCCAGTAGGAGGATTCGAGGCGGAGATAGAGGCCGTTGAGCCCGCTGCTGCCGCCGCGTCCGCCGCCGGATGATGGGGAAAGGAAACTGAAGAAGTAAAGCATCACGCCGCCGGCGATGAGCACGACCGGGAGCAAGAGCGCGAGTTTGACGAGGAGCGTCATGCCCGCCAGCGACAGCGGCGGCAACGTTGGCGGTGCTGCCAGTGGCGGCGGCGGCGGGAGCGGAGGCCCATCGCCAAAAACGGGCGGTGGCGACGGAGGCGGCAGCGACGGCGAATTGAGGGTCGGGGGCGTGGGCGGAAAGGGCGGCGGCTCGGGTGGTGAGGGAGGAGAAAAAGACATCGGCTCCCTCCTACCCGAGCGTGCGGGTCGAAGCAATCCTATGATGGGCGGAGCAGCGGCTCCGTTCTGCCGGGCGGCTGTTCTTCCTTTGGAGGGTGCCGTTCCACCGGCGTCGTGATTGTGATTTCTTTCGCCGCAGCAGCAGCCGCAGATAGAAATTTACGGTGCCGGTGGAACGGTGCCCTCCAAGGGCTTTGAACGAGCTTGCCGGCAAGAGCGGGCAGGATGCCCGCGCTCCCCTTCCCTCCCTTGCTTTCCTTCCTGCCTCGCAGTCGAACTGAGCCGCTACTGCGGGCAGCAACCTACACCCAGCTCCCGCTCGGAATCACCGCGCCCTTCGGGACGACGACGACGCCGTCGCGGATGTAAAAGCGGCCATCGGGATCGTCCATGTTGTCCGGCTTGCCCTCGGGCGTGATGACGACGCCGTCGCCGATGCGCACGTTCTTATCGATGATCGCCCGCTTAACCACGCAGTTGCGCCCGATGCCGAGCGCGGGCGCGCCGGGCGTGGCTTTGAGGATGAGTTCCGCGCGCGGATCGCTCTCGTAATAATCGGCGCCCATGATGACGGCGTCGCGCAGGTCCGCGCCGCTGTTGACGACCGAGCGGATGCCGAGCACGCACTTCTCGATGCGCGCGTCCGTGACGATGCAGCCGTCGGACACAATCGCGTGCCGGATGTCCGCGCCGTTGATCTTGCTCGCCGGCAGAAAACGCGGCCGGGTGAAGATCGGCGCGTCCCGGTCGAAAAACGAATACTGCGGGATCAGACTGGCGAGATCGAGGTTCGCCTCGAAGAACGCCCGGATCGTCCCGATGTCCTCCCAATAGCCTTGGAAAATGAAGACGTGGACTTTGTGCTTCTTGATCGCCTCCGGGATGATGTCTTTGCCGAAATCGACGAAGTTGTTGTCGAGCGCGTCGATGAGCACCTGGCGGTTGAACACGTAAATGCCCATGCTCGCCTGGTAGAGTTCCTCGTCCGGCCGGCGGCCGAGATCGGCGAGGAGTTCCTTGGGGATTTTCAGCGCGTCGAGCAGCGCGGGGTCTTTCGGTTTTTCCTCGAAGCGCACGATGCGCCGCGCGCTGTCGGAGTGCATGATGCCGAAGCCGGGCGCATCGCGGCGCGTCACCGGCACGGTGCCGAGCGTGATATCCGCGCCGGTCTCGATGTGTTGCTGGAGCAACACCTTGTAGTCCATGTGATAAAGCTGGTCGCCGGAGAGGATGACGTAATAGTCCGACCCGTGTTCGAGGAAGTAGCGCAGGTTCTGGCGCACGGCGTCGGCGGTGCCCTGATACCAATCCATGTTGTCGGCCGTCTGCTGCGCGGCGAGGATTTCGACGAACGGCCGCTGGCGGCTGAACTGGTCGAACTTGTAAGTCGCGTGGATGTGCTGGTGCAGGCTGGCGGTGTTGAATTGGGTCAGCACGTAAATCTGCCGCAGCCCGGAATTGAGGCAGTTCGAGATCGGAATATCGACGAGCCGATACTTGCCCCCGAGCGGAACAGCCGGCTTCGAGCGGTCTTTGGTCAGCGGATACAGCCGCGTGCCCGCGCCTCCGCCCATGATGACGGCGAGCGAGCGACGAGTGACGGCGTGGAGATCGGGAGAGGTCATGAGGAGAAAGGCTAAAGGCTGAAGGCTAAAGGCTAAAAAAGAAACGCGCCAAATGCCGTGTCTGGCTGGTCGGGATGACACGCGCGGTCGCGTTTGTCGGCTCGGGAGCCGCGCGAGATCGCCGGCCGCCTGCGGATTTTTCCCCTTTAGCCTTTAGCCTTTCGCCTTTAGCCTTTCCCCCTATGTGCGGCATCGTTGGTTACATCGGCAAAGCGCCCGCGGCTCCTATTCTTCTCGATGGTCTGCGGCGGCTGGAATATCGCGGGTATGATTCCGCGGGACTCGTCACCATCGACGACGGCGAGTTGGAGACCCGCAAGTGCGCCGGGCGCATCCAGTCGCTCGCCGACCTCCTGGAAAAGAGCGGCGTCGCCGGCGAGGTCGGCATCTCGCACACGCGCTGGGCCACGCACGGCAAGCCGACGGACGAAAACGCGCACCCGCACTTTGATCAATCCGGCCGCCTCGCGCTGGTTCACAACGGAGTCATCGAAAACTATCAGACGCTGAAAGACGATCTCCTCGAAAAAGGCCACACCTTTCGCTCGCAAACCGACACCGAAGTGCTCGCGCACCTCATCGGCCACCTTTACGACAAGGCCGGCGGCGAACATTCCAAGGCGCGGCTGCTCGACGCCTTCCGCAACGCGCTCAAACAAGTCATCGGCACCTACGGCCTCGCGATGCTGCATCTCGACGTGCCCGACGTGATCATCGGCGCGCGGCGCGGCAGCCCGCTGTGCGTCGGGCTCGGCAAGGGCGAGAACTTCCTCGTCAGTGACCCGCAGGCGATCATCGCGCACAGCCGCGAGGCGATCTATTTGAAGGACTACGATGTCGCCGCCGTCGAGCGCGACAAGTTCGAGATCACGAGCCTGGTCGGCGCGGTCACTGGCTCGTATGAAGTCACGAAGGTGGACTTCACCAGCGACGACGTCGCCCTCGGCGATTTTCCGCATTACATGCTCAAGGAAATCTACGAGCAGCCGAACAGCGTCCGCGACGCCCTGCGCGGCCGGCTCTCGACCGAAGACGCCAGCGCGCGGCTCGGCGGGCTGAACATGACGCCGCAGGAATTGCGCGAAATCGAGCGCATCATCCTCACCGGCTGCGGCACCGCGTATCACGCCTGCCTGGTCGGCGAATACCTCATCGAAGCGCTCGCGCACGTGCCTGCGGAAGTCGAGATCGCCAGCGAGTTTCGCTACCGCAACATGCCGATCGACAAAGACACGCTCGTCTTTGCGATCAGCCAGAGCGGCGAAACCATCGACACCCTTGCCGCCGTGCGCGAAAGCCTGCGCAAAGGCCACCGCACGCTCGGCATCTGCAACAACGTCGCCAGCACCATCGCGCGCGAATGCGGCGCCGGCGTTTACATGCACGCCGGCCCCGAGATCGGCGTCGCGGCGACGAAGAGTTTCACCAGCCAGGTCGCCGTGCTCACGCTCATCGCACTGCTGCTCGGCCGTATCCGCCACCAATCCACGACCGAAGGCCTCGCCATCATCAAAGCGCTCGAAGCCATCCCCGACCAGATCGCGCGCATTCTCGAACAAACGAACCACATCAAGCGCGTCGCCGAAAAATACGCCGCCGCGACCTCGATGCTCTTCCTCGGCCGGCAGTTCAATTACCCGGTCGCGCTCGAAGGCGCCCTGAAGATGAAAGAGATCACGTATATCTCCGCGCAAGGCTACCCGAGCGCCGAGTTGAAACACGGCGTCATCGCGCTCATCAACCCCGACCTGCCGACCGTGATGATCGCCCCCGACGACAGCGTGTTCGACAAAAACGTCTCGACGCTCGAAGAGGTCAAAGCGCGCGGCGGCCCCGTCATCGCCATCGGCACCGAAGGCCGGCGCGAACTGGGCAAACTCGCCGACGACGTTATCCACGTCCCCGCGTGCCCCGACTACCTC
>CAXTRS010000396.1:0-4541 GCA_964246635.1 uncultured Chthoniobacterales bacterium
ATGATTTCCTCGGGCGACGGTTACTATCCAGTCTTCAACGCCAACGGCGACAGTTTTCTTGACAGCGGGTTTGTCGATGTCTCCGGCGCGGCCAATCTCGTGCTCACCGGCGACGCCTGCCTCATTGCCACGAGCGGCACCTTCTCTTTCCAGCTTCGCTTTTATGACTCTGGCGGCACGCTGCTTTTGCCGACCTATAACAGCCCGATTAAAAACGCTTCCTTCGGGTTCCAGCCGGACAACACGAACCGGGATTTCTTCGCCTACCAGGTCGCGCGCCCGACCGGAGCGGTAAAGGCAACGGTGCGCTGCCGGTGGCAAACCGTCGTCGGCGCGCAGATTCAAGCGGTGCGGCAGATCAAGCTGGAAAGCGGCACACTGCCGGCGACGCCTTACACGCTGGAGGGCGGGTTGCACACTGCTTCGGCGGCGATCTCCAGCGAGGCAACTGCGCGCGCTTCTGCGGACTCGGCGCTGACCACGCAAGTCAACCAGGCCATCAGCGCCACATCGACCAACGCTGCGGCTATCATTAGCGAAGCCAACACGCGCGCGAGCGCGGACTCCGCCCTGGCGACCCAGGTCAACACGGTGGCCACCGCCAACGCCACGAACGCGGCGGCGATCACGAGTGAGACCACCGCGCGGACGAATGCCGACAACGCGCTCGCCTCCAGCATTTCCAGCGTGCAGGCGACGGCCAACGCCAACACGGCGGCGATCTCCAGCGAGGCGACGGCGCGAGCCAATGCGGACAGCGCCTTATCCACCAGCGTGAGCACGTTGTCGTCCACGGTGGGCGGCCACACGACCAGCATCTCGACGCTCCAGACCAGCGTGAACGGCATCAGCGCGCGCTGGGGAGTCACGATCAACGTGAACGGTTTTGTGACCGGCCGCATCCACCTGGACGGCACTGGCTCAGTCAGCGCCTTCGCCGTGGACGTGGACGCTTTTTACGTCGGCAACAGCACCAGCGCCGGGCGGCCATTTTCTATCGTCGGCGGAGAAATCTTCTTCGGAGGCAACGCGCAAAGCGAAGGCTTCACTCCAGGTTCGGAGGGCTGGCAAATCACCCGTGGCGGCGACGCGGAGTTCAACCACGTCGTCGTCCGCAATGGGAAGTTTTTCAACGACCTGCTCAGCCCGGACATCGTCCAGGACGACAACGGCGACGGCACCTACACCATCACCATGTCGGACCCGAACGGTGGTCATGGCAACGTCATCCGCTACACCGACAACGGCGGGCCGGTGCGCCAGGACTCTCCTGTCTATACCGAACCTTTTGTGCGCGGCGGCGCGCTGCTCCTCCGCGCCGTCGTGGACGACGACGGCCACCTCAGCCCGGAAAACTTCGCCCTGTTGGTCGGCGGCGCTGTGGTCGCCCCCGGCGGCGACTAACCACCCTATTGCCATGCCCAACATCCAAATCATCGTCAACGTCGTAAACGGCAGCGCCTGGCAAACGTCTGCGCCCGGCACCGACCTGAGCATGGTTCCTCTGGGGGCATGTTTTGCCACCACCGCGAGCGGGCCATACGTCATCGTCAACAAGGTTCTGAGCGACGACGGCTGGGAAATTCAGTTGGGCGTGCTGTATGCCGGCCCGACCGCGACGGTCAGCGCCACCATTGTCATCGACTACACTCTGCTCGGCTTTCCTCGCGGGCGCGGCGGCGACCCGATCTGGCCGCTTTACAACCGCATGGTGGACATGCTGGACGCCAGGCTCCGCGCCCTGCAATCAGGGCTGGCTCCCGGAGTCGTGGTGAACCTGCCCGCCAGCACGCAATCACAGGCCGCCGCGCTCATTGCGGGAAAGACTCCGAGCGCCGCGCTGCCGCTGTTTTCCACGCGCAACGACGCGACCCTTTCCTACGTGCGCAACGCCGGCTTTTGGGCCGGTCTTCTTGACCTGACCTGTGCCAGTGTCAGCAACTCGGCGAATCTCGACGGCACGGGCGGCAACCGGGGCGCGGGCACGGCCATCAGCCCGCGCCACGTCGTCTTCGCCAACCATTTTACGCCGGGAAACGGAACGGTTCTGCGGTTCGTGACGCGGGACAATCAGCTCGTCACCCGCACGCTCGCGAACAGCGTCCAGATTGGCTCGGGCGACATCCAGGTCGGCGTGCTCGACAGCGACCTGCCACCGACGATCACCCCGGCCAAAGTCATCGCTCCGCCTGTGCCTTTGCTGACGGGTGCCATCGTGGTTGCTCTGAACCAATACAAGCAGGGATTGGTGATGCAGACCGTTGGGGACGGCGGGGCGGCGAACATCTTTCCGACCGGCCCGTTCACGGATTGGGACTCTGACATCATCGTGGGCGACAGCGGCTCGCCGACTTTCCTGCTTACGGCGGACGGCACGCCGGTCCTGCTGTTCTGTTTCTTCACGGGTGGCGCGGGCGCTGGCGGCGGCGCCGGGCCGTCTCTGAGCGGGAGCTACGCGGCGATCAACACGGCCATGACCAACTTGGGCAGCGGCTACCAGTTGACGCCCTATGCGCTGCCCACGACTTCGGTGGACTGGCCGAACGTGGCCAACAAACCGGCATTTTCCAACGCCGCCACGATCCCGGCGGCGGTCTTGCCGGGAGACGGCCAAATCCCGCTGATTGACCCGAGCACGCACAAGCTCAAGCCGGAAATCATTCCGGCCATCATCCCGCCGGCCATCACGCAACTCAGTTATGACTTCGGCACCGGCGAGGATGGCGACGCCACGCTGGACGGGAGCGCAACCGTGCCTTGGGCGACCGGGCCAACTGAGCTTCCTGGCGGAAATGTCTCCTACGTGCTGACCCGACCCGTGGCGCTGAATAACCTCACCATCAGCGGCACGAATATTAGCGTGGACACAAACGGGTTTCCCGTCTTCGTGCGCGGCACGCTCTCGGTGGCCGTCAGTTGTAATATCAAAGCGCAAGGAGCGAATCAGGCCAACGCCGGCACGTCAACCGCCATCGCAGCCGTGGGCGGGTGGTTCCCCAGGGCAGCGGGAGGCAACGCGGGTGCTGGTTCAACCGGCGCGTCCAATCCCGGCAGTGCCGGTCAAACCGTGAGCACGGGCTATGGCGGTGCCGGCGGTGCCGGCGGCGGAACTTCAGGCGGGGCGGCGGGTGCAGTTACGAACAAGCTGCTTGCTCTGTGGGCGGCGCAGTCCCCTTTTGGCCTGGGGCCGACACCATACGGTGGCGCAGGCGGCGGCGGCGGTGCGAGCGGAGCTGGAGACGGCACAAACGCGGGCGGCCGGGGCGGAGCCGGCGGGCAGGGCGGCGGCGTGCTGTTCCTGGCGGCCTACGCCATCGTCGGCGGAGGCTCCATCATCGCCAAAGGCCAGGCTGGCGCGAAGGCTGCCGCTGGCGCTGGCGGCACAGCCGCTCCCGGTGCGAGCGGCGGCGGCGGCGGTGGTGGCTTGGTTTACGTGATTTCCGGCTCGTTCGGCGGAACGATCACGTATTCTGCCGCTGGCGGCGTGGCTGGCGCGGCGGTGTCGGGCGGGCCGGTCGGAGCCGCTGGCGCCAACGGTTTCGTCAAGCGTTACAACATGAACACGGCCTCGTGGGTGCAGACAAGCTGACTATTCCCCGGACTTTTCGTTCCTAGCCTCCTCAGCTTCAGCTTGTCGTCCTCCGAGCTTGCTCGGCACCGCCGAGGTGTGTCTCATGCTCTTTGGACATCTGTTCGCTACACTTTGGACATTTGTTTTTTTCGCTACATGCTTGGCGGACACGCAGAGCGCACCAAAATCTACGGAGCCCCGGAGGTGCGTCCCTACCTCAAACTATGGCCGCGGCGCCGGGTCGCCCTCGCTCATCGGCAACGTGTCGGGCCGCGCGCGCGGCTTGAGATTTTCGTAGGCGAACAGGCCGAAAAAGAAGGCGAGAAAGAGCCGCCCGCTAAGCAAGGCGTAAAGGCAGCAGCCGAGCGCCACGCTGCCACCGATGATGCGCGTGACGGTGATGCGCCGCGGCCCAAGCGCGTGGGCGAGCACCTGGCCGCCGTCGAGCGGTGGAACGGGCAGCAGATTTAGCAACGTCCAAATGATGTTGATCTCAAGGAGTCTGCGGACCGCAAAGAACAGCAGGTAGGGAGTTCCGCGGCCGATCCAGAGTTGGGCAATGACAAACACCAGCGCCGCCAGCGCGAAACCAGCCGCCGGCCCGGCCAGCGTGAGCGCGATGCGCTGCCCGCGGCTGAGCCGCTCGGCGCCGGGCGAATACGTCAGTCCGCCCATGCCGTAGAGAATGACAAACGGCGACAGCCCCATCCGACGGGCCGCGAGCGCGTGGCCCATTTCGTGGATCACGATGGAGACGAATACGCACGCCACCCAGATGAGAAGCTCGGCCGCCACGACCTCCCGGAAACCGTAGAGCACGCAGGCCATCAGCCAGAAATACCACTCGACCCGGATGGGGACGCCGAAGAGACGGAAGTTGAGCATGAGGAGGCGCAGTGAATGCCAGCCGCGGGTGAACGCGCCGGCACTGTAGCGGTGAAGCGGAAACGTCGCTCGCATTTTTCCCGGC
>CAXTRS010000397.1:0-4510 GCA_964246635.1 uncultured Chthoniobacterales bacterium
CGCCACGAGCGGCTTCGGCATGAACGCCGATCAAACCCGGAGCAAAGCCGCCGGCTACCGCCACCATTTGCTGAAGCCGTTGAATCCCGATGACCTCGACGCCGTGCTCGCAGAAGCCGCGCGGGAGCTGGCCGCGGCCGCGCATCACTGAGCCAGTCGGCTGGCCTGACCGATTCGAGGCAGCGCGCCCCGTTCCATCCGTCTTCCCCAATGCCCAAGCCCCGCGAGGAAAAAGGAGTCGCCGGAGCGCGCACGCAACCCGCGGGAGCGCGGGCCGACGACGATGACGACTTGGCGCGCGCGGAACTGCGCGGCGCCGAGCGCGAGGGGCGCCGGGTCGCCCAGGCGCTGCACGACGGCGCCTGCCAGACGCTGAGCGGGATCGCCCTCATGGCGCGCGTCCTCTCGCGCAAGCTGCAAGACGAACAGCCCGCCCGTGCGCGCGAAGTGACAGAACTCGGCGAACTCGTCGAACGCGCCGCCGGCGAGCTGCGCGACATAATCCGCGCGCTGCGACCCGCCGCGGAAGGGACCGGCTCAACGCCGACCCCGAAGTGAGCCGCCCGGGCGGAGCCGCCCTGCACCCGTCAAGACTCGAACTTGAAACCTTCTGATCCGTAGTCAGATGCTCTATCCAATTGAGCTACGGGTGCGTGAGTGACGCGCTTTTCCTGCGAAAAGCGAAGCGCACAGTAACCGCGCGGTTTTGGGTGTCAAGCGTGCGGAAGGCGCGGTTCGTTAGCGCAGCTCCGGCGCGATTTGGCAGAGGTGATACAGCGTCGTGCGCCCGACGATTTCCAAACTCTCGGCGCTGATTTTATCGAGCGTGTCGCCCGCGGTGTGCCAGGGCGGGAATTCGAAATCAATGAGGTCGATGGTCGGAATGCCGGCGGCGTTGAGCGGGACGTGATCGTCCTCGATGTCACCGCGAAAAAAGCCGAAGTGCGCGCGTGTGCCGAGTGCGTCGGCCGCGGCGAAGATGCCGCGCGCGAGCTGCGGCGGCGAGTTCGGCGAGAGCGTGATGGTGAGGTCGCGGTCGCCCATCATGTCCCAAAGAATGCCGAGCTTGAATTGCTTCGCGCGACCGCTCTTGCGCAGTTCGGCCGCGTAGTGCCGGCTGCCATAGAGGCCGTCTTTGTCGTCGATGGTGATGACGCCTTCCTCGCCGTCGAAAAACACGAGCTCGAACTTCCGCGCGAACGCGGGATCGAGCGCGAGCACGCGCGCGAGTTCGAGGAGGGCGCCCGTGCTCGAGCCGCCATCGTTCGCGCCGACGAAACGGATGCCGGGATCGTCGAAACGCTTCGTGTCGTAGTGCGAACAAACGATCGCACGCGCGTCGCCCGCCGCTGCGCCGATCGGGCGCGCGATGAGGTTGACGAACTCCAGCGGCCCGCGCGGCGTCGCGGTCGTGAACGTCTGGCGCTCGACGCTCCAACCAGCGGCCCGAAGCTGGGCTTCCAAATAAACGCGCGACGCTTCGAGTGCCGGCGTGCCGCTCGGACGCGGCCCGAAGCCGACGAGTTTTTCGACGTGCGCAAATGCCCGCGCGCCGGAGAACTCTTTCCACAATTCTGTCCCCTGCGACGCGGCAGTCGCGGCCGGACCGGCGGTGTTTTTTCCGCAGCCCGCGGGAAGGGCGAACAGAAAAACGGCGGTGAAAATTTTCGCCGCTCGGCGGCCCAGTGTTTGAAGAATCATCCTCGGCAAACAAACTCAGAAATAACGGAAGTGCCCGATGATTTCGTAGGTAAACAGCACGTCTTCGAGTTGCACGCCGGCGCCGATGTTGTGAACGACGAGCGGACGCGCCGCGTCGCTCGTGCGCGCGTCGGCGACGATGCCGATGTGCAGCAGACCGTTCGGCAACCGCCAGGCTACCACGTCGCCGGGTTCGTAGATCGCCGGGTCGCTTCCGTGCGGGAGTTCCTTGCCGCGCCGGCGGAAAAACGTCATCAAGTTCGGCACCCGCCGGTGGTCGATGTTCGGATCGGGCCGCGCGAGACCCCACTGTTGCGGGTAAGCGCGAAACGCCGACTTCATGTCGTCATGGACGAGACGCTGAAGATCGGCGCCGAGGGCGCGAAAGGCGCGGATCACCACGTCGGTGCAAACGCCGCGTTCGAGCGGCACATCGCCGCCGGGATACCTGAGACGGACGTAGGCCGGGTCGTAGAGCAGCGTTTTGCCAACCTGCGCCCGCGCCGCAACGACCACCGCTTGCGCTTGCTCGGGCGACGCGCGCAAAACCGACGGCTGCGTGCCGAGGAAAGTCACGGCGAGCAGAGCAAGGCGAGTCGCGCCGCGTCGGCTCGGGAAAAGCGACGGCTTCATGCGTGCGCTCTCGCTCAGTTCCGGTGCGGCAGAGCCGGCGGGAGCGGCGCTGGCGCTGGCGTGCCGACATCGGCGGCGAGCATGTTGGCGAGGAGCGAATTGCCTTCGTTACTCGGCAGGAGCGCGAGGTGCGCGCGCGAGTTCTCGAGCGTCTTTTGCGTTTCCAAAATCGTGAACAGCGCATCGGCCACTCGTGGGTTGGCCGAAATCTCGCGCAACGCTTCGCCGACGATGTGCGGCCGCACGACCGCGGCCTTGGCAAATTCGACCGCCGCTTCGCGCTCCGCGCTGCTCGTGATAATGCTCACTTGGTTCGCGCCATCCTGCCGGATCGCGCTCGTGACCTGCCGCAGGCGGTTGACCACTTTTTCCTCGATCTGTCGGATCATGCCGGCGTCGCGGAAGTGGACTTTGCGGATGTAAATCGACCCGAGTTGGTAACCCCACTGCGAGCTCTGCGGCGAAACTTCGTTGCGCACTTCGTGGCTCATCTGGTGGCGGGTTTCGAGCATGTCGCCGAGCCGCATGTTGGAAAGGCTGCGCACCGTCGCGCTGGAGACATTGGCGCGGAGGCTGCCGCGAGGATCGGTGTTTTTGAACAAATACGAGATAGGATCGGAAATGAACATTTCATACCAGACGCCAATGCCCATCGGGGCGCCTTCTTCGCTGTTGACCGGCTGGCTGCGCAGGTATTCCTGGTCGAGCCGCAGGTCGAGCACGTAGCATTTGCCGAAAAAGTGAACAATGAACGCCGCCGGCCCGAGCGCGATGGGCAGGATGTGCAAGCCCGGCTCGGCGAGAATGCCGCGCACTTTGCCGAAGAGCATATAGACACGGCAGGTGCGCTCTTCGACGACGGTGTAAAGGCCGAGCGCGCGCACGATGCCGAAAAACAGCGGCGCGATGATGAACATCGCGAGGAAGGTGACGAAGGCAGTGGTGAGGAAGCTCATAAATTTTCAATTTTTCGAGCTGAGAAAAATCTGCTGCGCCTTGCCATACAGCCCGAGCCGCACGCTGCGCACATACGCCGCGAGCACGTCGGGACCGGCGCCGCCGGAGAGCATCTCCTCAAGCTGAACGGCGAGCGATTTGATCGGCGCGACCTCGGCTTGCGCACGCAGCGTTTCGATTTCCACGGCGCGGCGGGAGAGCACGATTTTCTGGTCGGCACTGGCTTGGGCAAGCGAGATGTCGCTCGAGACCTGGTTGTGCGCCGTGTTGATCGCCGCCAGTGCGCTCTCGACTTCGTCCGGCGGGTCGATGCCGGTGATCAACGAGGCGTCGAGCACGACACCGTAGCGCGCGGCGCTCGAGCGGCACTCGGCGTCCATGTATTCGTTGAGGTCGCGCAGATTTTTACGCAGATCGTTGATGGAAACGCCGCTGACTTCCATGCCCGCAGTGGCCGATGGCGGCACCGGGATGATCGGCGCCACCGGCGCGCCCGGCAGCGGCGGCGGACCGCCGATTTCGTCGGTTGCAGCGACCGCGCTCACCGCGATCGGCTTCGCCTCGAAGCTGGCGATGCGCTGCCGCAATACGCTGATGAAATAGGCCATGACGTGAACGACGGGCTGCTTCACGCCGAACAGGTAAGCGTAAAGATTGTTCTCGCTGACCCGATAACGAATCTGCCCGGTCAATCCGGTGTTGAGCTGGTCCTTCGTGACGGCTTCGAGCTCGGTGCCGCCTTGGTTGGCCGACTTGTTTTCCAAGTCGAGCGCCATGTTCATCGTCGTCGTGGCGACGGAAACTTTATACACTTTTTCCCACGGCATTTTCAGATACGGACCGCCGGGGCCGACCACGCGGAGTTGCGGATAATTGTAACGCTCGCGCTCCTCGGGCCGCAGTTGCGCGACGAGCGCGGGATCGTCGAGCGTCGTGCGGCCATCGAGCCGTTGCGCGCGGCCGAAAGACGTTTTCACCGCGCGCTCGTTTTGGTTCACCGTGTAAAAACCGGCGAGCAGATAGCGCACGACAAACCAAGCAACGAAACCAAAGAAGAAGCCGATGAGGAGGGACATGAGCGCGCAGTGGTAACAAAAGTCGCGCGCGTTGAATAGCTTTTGTCGAAGGCAGGGACGCACCTCCGGGGCGTCCGTGATTTTCCGCTCTGCGCTTGGCGGACACGGAGCGCGCACCAAAATCTTCGGATGCCCCGAAGGTG
>CAXTRS010000398.1:0-4506 GCA_964246635.1 uncultured Chthoniobacterales bacterium
GCGGCGTAGTGTAGCGGGGGTATTTTCCGGCCCGGGCCACCGGGTGCAAACAGACAAACCGGGGCGGCCCACCCCCGCCGCTGCAATGGCGCAAATTTTTGCTGCCCGTGTTGCTCTGCGTGGTTGGAATTCTGCGCGCGCAAAATTCTTCCGCGCCAGCGGCGGCAGCGCAGAACGCCGGCGCGCTCTTCAACGCCGGGCGCTACGCCGAGGCCGCGGCGGGTTACGAAAAGTTCCTCAAGGACTACCCCACGAATGAGTTTGCGTTTCAGGCGCAAATCGAATTGGCCAATGCCTGGTATCTCACGGGAAAATTCGACGACGCGATCGGTGTGCTGCGCAAATTTCTCGCCGCGCCCGCGAGCCAGAGTCAGCCCGAATTGCTCGAAGCCGCGGCGGCGCTGCTGCCCGAGGCCTCCTCGCAAAAGGCGGCCACGCTGAAGGAAGCGGCGGCGCGCAAAGCGACGTTCGATGAGGCGACCAAGGAGTTCGGAATTTTTCTGGAAAAATATCCGCGGAGTCAGCACGCCGACGCGGCGCTCCACGGCCGGGCGCTGGCGAATTTCCAACTCGGAAAATTCGTGGAAGCCGCGGCGGATTTGCGGCGAAGTTTGCGCGAGTTCGCCGCGCGCGAGACCGCGCCGGGCAGCCAGTTTTTGCTCGCGCTGACGCTGGCCGCGCAGGCGTCGAAAGTCGCCGACGCGAATGATCCGAACACAGGCAAGCTCTACGGCGAATCCGAAACGCTCTTCGTCGATCTCATCGCGCGCAAAGCGGACGTCGCGCTCGCCAACGACGCGCAATTTCAACTTGGTGACGTGCTGGTCGCGCGCGTCGCGACGCAGCCGGAAAACGCGCAGGCCGCGACCCTCGGCCGCGCGCTGGAAGCGTTCCGCGCCGTGGAGGGTAAAGAGCCGATGATTGCGGCGCAGACCGCGCGCGTCGAAGCGGTGAAGACGGCGCTGCGCGCGGCGGCGGCTAACCGCGCGGAGTTCGGGCGATTGAGCGCCGTCCTGCGGCGGGAGACGACGAAATTGAGCCAGCTCCAGGCGCGCGAGGACGACCCGGCGCTGAGCGCGCGGCTGCGTTGCGCGGTGGTGTTTTATCAGCTCAAAAAATACGACGAAACTCGGGTGTTGCTCGGCGCGCTGGCGCCGCTGGTCACGCAGCCCGCGCACGAAACCATCGTCGGCCTTTACACCGCGCTGGCGCTCGCGGCGCAAGGCGCGAGCGAGCCGGCGGCCGCGGCGTATGAACGCTTCCAGGCGAAACACGCGGGCGACCCGCTGGCGGAACCGCTGCCGCTCGCCTTGGGCGGCATGTTCCTGCGCTCGGCGCAGCCGGACGCCGCGGCGCAGGCGGGGAAATATTTCGACGATTTCGCGCGGCTGTATCCGGGCAGCCGGCTGCGCGAGGTCGCGCTGGTCGAAGCGGCCGAGTTGTCGGCGCGCGCGGGGAAGTTCGACGCAGCGCTGAAGACGCTCGACGACGTGCTGAAAACGAAGCCGCGAACAGAGATTGCGGCCGCCGCGGAGCTAATCCGGGCACGAGTCTTGAAGGACAAAGGCGATCTCGCCGGCGCGCTGGCCGCGTTCAAAAAAGCGCGCGACACGTTCGCCGGCCGACCCGAGGCCGTGGAGGCCGCGTTTTGGGTCGGCGTCGTGGCGTTGCAAAATCGGGACGCCGCGGGCGCGGCGGCGGAGTTGAAAGCGTTTCTCGGCCGGTTCGCCAATCATCCGCTCGCGCCCGCAGCGCAGTTCGCGCTCGGCCGCGCGCAGGAAGCCGCGGGCGACAAATCCGGCGCGCTGGCGACGCTGCGCGAGCTGTCGGAAAAATGGCCAGGAAGCCCGGAGGCGGTGCAGTCCTATTTCCTGCGCGCAAACCTGCTCTATGCGGAGAAGAAAACGGCGGAGGCCGTGCGGATGTTGACGGAGTTCACGGAGAAATATCCGCGTGACGAAAAGGCGCTCGACGCCTGCGATGCCATCGCCGCGGTGCTAAGCGCGAACGGGACTTCGGGCATTGAGGCGGCGGGGGCGTATTACCAAAAGTTCCTGGACGTGAACGGGTCATCTTCGCCCAAAGCGCCGGTCGCGCTTTTGAAGATCGCGACGCTTTGGAAAAAGCTCGCTCTCGCGCAGGGCAGCTACCTCGTGCTCGGCGCGGCGGAGCGCGAGGTCTGGACGAACGCGGTGAACCGTTCGGTCGCCGCGAGCGAGGCGGTCATCGAGAAATATCCCGACAGCGCAGCCGTGACGGGGGCGCTGGGCAACTTCGTCGATTGCCAGCGATTGCTGCTCGGCGCGAAGCTCAAAACCGAGACACAGGTCGCCGACAGTTTCGCCGCGTTGGCGAAACGCGAAGGGACGCGCGGCCGCGTCTGGTTTGCCGCCGCGCGGCTGACGGCCGAGCGCGATCCGGCGAAGGGTCTGTCAGAAATGAAAGCGGCCTACGATCCGGGCGCACGTTACAGCCCCGCGGACCTCGACGGTTTCACGCAAGCGCTCTTGCGCACAGGCGACTTCGCGATGGCGGCAGCGGTTTTCGGAAAACTGTCGAAAGATTACCCGGCGTCGGGTGCGGCCGTGGCGAGCGATGAAGAAGCGCAGGAAGCCCAGGCGCTGGCACTCTACGGCGAAGGACGGCTGGCGGAAGCGCGCGGCGATTTCGACGCGGCGGCGCGGGCTTACGAAAAGTTGAAAGCGAGTCACTCCCGCTCGAACAAGCTCGTCGAGGCGAACGTCGGCATCGCCCGCCGGCTGCTCGCGGCTGGCAAACCGGATGACGCGCTGAAGCTGCTCGGCGAAGCGATGCGCCACGCCGCCACGCCGCCCGAAGTGCGGGCGCGCGCGCTCTTGCTGACGGCAGAAGTTTTCAAAGCGAAGAATGATCTCCCCGCCGCCATCGACTCGTTCCTGAAAGTCGCCGCCTTTTACCCCGCCGCGCAGCCCGAGGCGCCAAGCGGCTTGTGGGAAGGCGCGCAGCTGCTCGAAAAACAGGCGGCCAATTTGAGCGAAAGCACGATGCCGAAGCGCAGCGACCAGCTTGCCCGCGCCCGCAAGGCCTACGCAGACCTCGGCGCGAAATACGCGGGAGCCGCATTCGCTGCGAAGGCGCGGGAGCGATTGGCAATCTTAGCGGAGGGCAGATGATGGATGAGCGATGGAAAATAAAATGAGCGAGGAAGAAATCCGCGCCGAGTTCGCGCGCCGCCGAACCCGCCTGACCAAAACAGCGCTCGGATTCGCGGGGATCGCTCTCGCCGTTGGGTTCGCCGCAATCGGATCGGTAAAGCTTACCGATATTCGCTGGTTCGGTCTGCCCATCGTCCTTGTGGGTTGGGGTCTCCTCGTATTCCTGGGCAACAGACACATCGATACTTTCTGGACTTGCCCTGTTTGCGGCCAGCCGTTGCAACGGAGTTTGGATTTCAAAAAAACGTGCCCACGTTGCGGCGTGAAACTCCGGTAACTCCCATGCCCGCACGTCCGCTCACAAAAACCGCCGCCCGCGTGCTCGCGCTCGTCGAGAAGCTGCCCGTGATCTATCCCGATGCGCACTGCGAACTCGACTTTTCCACGCCGCTCGAATTGCTCGTCGCCACGATCCTCTCCGCACAGTGCACGGACAAGCGGGTGAACCTGGTCACGCCGGCGCTGTTCGCGCGCTGCCGCACGGCGGCGGACTACGCAAGCATTCCGCCGGAGGAACTCGAAGCGCTCATCCACACGACCGGCTTTTTCCGCGCGAAGGCGAAGAGCCTGCGCGCAATGGCGGCGGCGCTCATCGAACGTCACAACGGCGAGGTGCCGCGCACGCTGGCGGAGCTCGTTGCCCTGCCTGGGGTCGGCCGCAAAACGGCGAACGTGATTCTTGGCAACGCCTTCGGTCTCGCGGAAGGCATCGTCGTCGATACGCACGTCGGCCGGCTCGCGCAGCGGCTCGGGCTGACGCGGCACGCCGACCCGGTGAAGATCGAGCTCGCCCTGATGAAACTCGTCCCGCGCGCGCACTGGACGATGTGGAGCCACTGGCTGATTTTCCACGGCCGCCGGCGCTGCTTCGCGCGCAAGCCCGATTGCCCCGGCTGCGAGTTGCGCGAACTCTGCCCGACTGGCCTGAAGCTGCTGCGGGGCTGAACGACAAACGGGCCGGTGTTCACTGGCTTTGGCGTGTTCATCGACCCTTCCTCGTGACGCGTGGCGATAAGTTCTCCCGGCGCGTTGCTCCGCGCGCTCCGTTTCCTGCTTGACTCGCGGCGGGGTGAGCTCCTAAACAGAAAGTGCGTCACGGCAACCTTGGTATCGTCGTATTTTCGGCCGGACTGAAAAGCCGCTCTCGCTTGGCCGGGTATTCACAAAGACATCGCCTGGCGCGAACGATCACTCAAACCCCCCCCACCCAGGAGCCCCGGGGGTTTTAGGGGAGAGACGCGCGCGCCGACCCGCCGCCGTGAAGCCGTCCTTAAACCGCGTCCCTTCCAAAGAAGATTTATCGTTGTGCTCG
>CAXTRS010000399.1:0-4486 GCA_964246635.1 uncultured Chthoniobacterales bacterium
CGGCGCTGCTGGACGATGAACTGGTGTCCGCGGCGCCGCGTCCACTCGTGCTGCCGCCGCGCGTTGACGAAGTCATCACCTGGCTGGACCGCGCCCGTCGTGGCCGGCATGTCGCCCAGTCGCTCACTCCGCGCGTGACGCTCTCGGCGTGCGAGAGCGCGGACGGCACGGTGTCGCTGGAAACGCTCGACACCGCGCAGGGTCATGCGTGCATTCACCGCTGGGTCGTGTCGCCGGCGCGGTGAGTGTGTCGTTGCTCCTGCTGGCTGTCGTTGCGGCTTACGACAAGCCGGCGGCGCCGCTTTTCACGATCAAAAAGAGGTGCTTCGAAACACGGCTGGCGGTGCGTTGCGAGAGGACTGGCGGTGACTCTCGACAAACTCGCGCAACGCGGCTTGGAACGCTTCGACATTTGCCATTTTGGCGATCTCTTCGAGCGGCCCAGTGGAGGCAGCGCTGGCGACCAGCCTGCGCTCAGGCTCAGTGAGGACTTGCACGATCCAGCCCTCGAGCTGTGAGCCTTCGAGCGTGCGTTCACGCGCGAGCACCAGCTTGGTGTCCTTGCCCAACATGGGCGGGCAGATGGCTTTGATCTTTGTTTCCCGATTGCCACCGATCGGGAGCGCTTCTTCGTTGATGGAATAAAAGAATCTGCGGTTGCCCGCGAGCGTGCGAGCTACGAACACCACTCGCAGCCGCACCTGGACTGGCATCGACCTACGGTTTGCCACCTCAATCGCGACCGCCTGGCTGCGGTGATACTCGCGGCTGTAGGACCCCCAGCTCGTTTCCCAGAGCGATTGGATTTCGCTCTGCGTGCTCAGCGTCCCCGCATGCAGGTTGATGTAAATTGAAGAGGCCAGCGCGGGAGCTGCCGGCTGCGCTGCGGGCAGCGGACTGTTCCGTCCTGTCATCGCCGCCACCACCTGCGCACCGCCCGCGAATTTCAGGAGCGGTGCCACGGATTCCTCACTCGGCAGCCCTGTGCATTTGCGCCGCCCGATCTCCGTCACGACACTCGCGGCCGGCCAGCCGGCGCGCAGCATCCCAAGAACTTCATCGTAGGTGAGGGGTGCCTGTGTTTGTCCATAAACGGGTAATACAAACAGCAGCAGGACGGCGGCAACGACTCCAATTTTCATAACAGTCACGTGTGTATCTGCGCGGGCGTGACTGGACGATAGCAAAATTGCTTTTGGCGAGCCTCGATCTGTCGGTTAGAAACGGTGCTGGAATTGCAGTTATCTTTGAATTAACCACCGGCAATTTTTCGTCACTTGCTCCGCTGCGCTCGAATTGTTGCTTCACGTCAGCCGCCTCTCTTGGGCACAAGTTGCAAAACGCCCGCTTCCAACCCAAAGTCGCCCCCGTAGTGACAGCGACGATTTCAACGAGCAAAAGGACAGCAGCCGAGACTGCGGCGCGCCGCGGCACCGTCGTCGCGTCTGCGCACCTTGATCTGGACGGCGCCTGGACCGGCACCGGCACCGACGCGCTCGCCACTCTGCCCACCGTGGATGCCCGCTCGTGGGGGCCGCGGCTGCGGTTCTCCGCCTTGCGCCACGAGATTGAAGCATTTTATCAGCACATCGATCTGCCTTTGGGCGATGCGCGCTTCCTCGTTTACGGTTCCGGCGATTTCCACCACCTGACTGCGCTCTGGCTGCGGCGCGTCTTCACCCGCTCCCTGACGCAACGCCGCGCGACAGTCGTCTCCTTCGACAATCACCCCGACTGGGACATCCGCCCACCGGCGTGGTGCTGCGGGAGCTGGATCAACCGCGCGCTGGCGCTGCCCGGCGTGGAAACGATCAGCATCTGGGGCCTCGGCAGTTTCGAGAGCTGGGGCTGGCATCGGCTGGTCGGCAATCAGCGCGACACGCGACGCGGCCGGCTGACGGTGCAGGCTTGGGCGGACGCACGCAGCGTCGCCGACCGGACGCGAACTCATGCGATCCTGCGCGAGAATTGGCGCGAAAAATTCACCGGCTTCGCCGCGACGCTTCAGGGCAAGCAAACCTACGTGACGATCGACCTCGACTGCCTGCGCGAAGGCGAGGCGGTGACGAATTGGGAGAACGGTTTTTTCACCGCGGACGACGTGCGCTGGGCGCTGCGCGAACTCCGCGCGCACGGCGCGGAAATTGTCGCCGGCGACCTTTGCGGCGCGTGGTCACCGCAGGGTTACGCACGCTGGAAGCAATGCTTCGCGGCGACGATGGATCACCCGAATTTTCCCGATCCAGACCCGGCCGCCGCGCTGGCGACCAATCTCCGGGCGTTCCGCACGCTCTGGCCCACGCTAGCTGGCGGAGACGAGCATGACGCCGACGGTGACGAGTAGCGCGCCGACGACCAGCGGCAGGGTTAGCTTTTCTTTCAACACCACGGTCGCAAATCCGGCGATGAGCAGCACGCTCAAGCCTTGAAACGGGAAGAGAAACGAAAGCTCGAGTTTTTGCAGCAGGCCGATGCCGAGGAAAAAGGAAACCGTCATGCTGCCGATCGCCGCGACGCCGAACGCGAGGCGGCGCCGCGTGGAATTGTCGCGCTCGGAATCCATTGCCGGCTTCAGGAGCAACTGGCCGAACACAAAGGTCAGCAGCCAGACGGCGATGAGCGTGTAGGTCATCAACCCGTGCGCCTGTTCCGGCGCCGCTGTCGTTGTCGTCGCGAGGGCGGCCAAATTCATAAGCGTTCCTCCACTCGAGTGTAAGGCCGCGCGAGCACGAACAGGCCGACGAGCACCAACCCAATGCCGAGCCAGCGCCGCGGGCTGATGCTCTCGCCGAGAAACAGCCAGGCGCTCAGCGGAATGAGCACATGCACAAAATTCGAGAGCGTGAAGGCAACACCAAGTGGCACCACGCGCATCGCCCGCAGATACGTGATGAACCCGAGCACGGTGAAAAGCATCCCGAGCCAGACCCAACCCGAGGCCAGCCCGCCGATGCCGAGCCAGGCCGGCAGCCAACTCTCGTCGCCAGCGGTCGCGGTCGCGCCGAGCTTGAGAAAAATTTCTGCTGCCGCGCCGAAGATCGCGGTGAGCAGCAGCTCGAACAACGCGCCGAGTTCGCGCGGCGAACGGCGCGACACGGCGGTCGGTTGACGACGCTGGGGCAACGCCGCCGCGTCAGCGTGGACCTGATCAAAATTGGGGAACTCGCGCAGGAGCGGCTCCTGGCGGGTGGGCTCGAGCCAGGGAGCGAAGCGGCGCAGAAACCATTGCACCACGCCCGAACGGTGCCGCACGTAGAGATCGAGCGGCGCGAGCTCCATGCGCAGACGCAGTTTGGGGTGGTAATTGAACGGCGAGGAATGATACCAGCGCAGTCCGCGCGCGGTCGCCCAGTTCACGAGGTCGCGGAGGGTGACGTGATACAAATGGAGATCGTGCGCGACGTCGTAATCGAGGCCGATGTCGTTGTCGTAAATCGCGTCGCCGTGCACCATGCAAAACGCGAACGCGACGACGCGCTCCGCTCGTCGCCAGATGAAAAAGTGCGCCTGCTCCGGCATGCGCTGGCTGAGGAGCAAAAAATAGTCTTTCGTGAAAATCTCGAAATGGATGTCGCCGCGCCTGGCGACGCGTTCGTAGAGCGCGTGGACCTCCGCGGCTTCGGCGTCGGTGACGTGATTCTTCACTTCGAGCGTGAGCGGCGCGGACGCGGTCGCCGCGATGGCTTCGCGGAATTTGCGGCGCAGGCTTTTGCGCGTGGCTTTGCCGAGCCGGGCTTCGAGAAATTCGTCGAAACTGCGCAGACCTTCGAGGCGCAGGCGCACTGCGGGCAAGCTGGGAATGCGCGCGTGACCGCTGCCCGCGAAGGCGGGCGCGAGGTCCATGCGGGTGTCGGCGGGGAAGTCTTTCCAGATGCGGATGCCGATGTGTTCACGGCGCGCGAACCGAGCGAGCGCGCGGTCGAGCGCGGCGAAAACTTTGGCGCGTTCGCGCGACGAAAAATCGACGTGCAGCCCGGTCTGGCCATCGCCGACGACGCAGCCCACCATCATCAGCCGCAGGGTGAGAAACCGCGGGAAACCGCAGCGGCGCACGGCGAGCAAAAGGCCGCGCAACGCACTGGGCAGACTGACGGTAAGATCCTGCCGGACGAAAAAAAATGGCTGGATCGCGCGCGGCTCACCGGCGGCGTTTTTCAGCACGAGGTAGCGCTGTGGAAACTCGGCGGAAAGGGTGTCGGCGAGCGTGCGGTAGTAAGCGAAATTTTTCCAGTGCGGCGGGAAAAGCGCCTGCCACACGGCGGGGCCGATCGCGTCGATGCGATCGTAGATTTCGGCGACGCCGAGTGGAGTCGAGCAGGAAAAAACCGGCGGGACAGCGGCGGCTTCGGTGCGCTCGCGGAACACAACGGACGCGGCGCTCACTTCGTGTCAGGTAGGGACGCACCTCCGGGGCGTCCGTGTTTTTAGTTGGCGGTCGTGGTTTGGCCGTAGCCAGAAAGTCCCCGCGCCCCCCCGGGGGGGGGCC
>CAXTRS010000400.1:0-4466 GCA_964246635.1 uncultured Chthoniobacterales bacterium
GGCCCCCTGCTCAACCGCCGGCCTTGATTGCCAGAAGGACCGTGCCATCTGTAGCCCGTGTCAGATTTGTCTAACGAAGAGAGCGCCGCCACCGCGCCGCCGTCGCCCACCGCCGACCTCACCCTGGCGCCGGTGGACCGAGGGCCGGCCGCGGCCGAACGCGGCGACGAACCTGTTTCCGCAGGGATCGAAGAGGCGTATGTGGCGGAAGGCGGCGACGCCGGCAGCAGCCTGTATCTCATCGGCCATCCGCTCGTGCAGGTGAAGCTGGCGCGGTTGCGCGATGCCACCACGCCGCCGGCGGAATTTCGCCGCGTCCTGCGCGAGCTGGCGGCGCTCTTGTTTTTCAGCCTCACGGACGATTTGCCCGTCGTGGAAACCGAAGTGCAAACGCCGCTCGCCGGCTGCCTCGGCTACGCGCTCGCGCGGCCGCTGGTGCTCGCGCCGATCCTGCGGGCCGGGCTCGGGCTGCTCGAAGGCATCCACGATCTCGTGCCCGAGGCGGCCATCGCGCACATCGGCATTTATCGCGATGAAGGCACGCTCGAAGCGCACCGTTACTACGCGCGCGTGCCGGCGGGCGGGCTGGCGGACGCCGACGTCATCGTGCTCGACCCCATGCTGGCCACGGGCCACACGGCCGTCGATGCCGTGAACGCGCTGAAATCCGCCGGCGCGAACTCCGTGCGGTTGCTCTGCCTGGTGAGTTGCCTGCAAGGCTTGCAGACCTTCGGAGCCGCGCATCCCGACGTGCCGGTTTACACCGCGAGCGTGGATTCCGGGCTGAACGAAATCGGCTACATCGTGCCCGGCCTCGGCGATGCGGGCGACCGCTACTTCGGCACGTGATGGATGCTCGCAGACCGACTAGCGAATCGAGAGCACGATCAGGATGGCAACGAGGGTATAGACGACCGGCCAGGTGAGTTGGTGGGTAAATTCCATGATGGGAGAAATTTTAGCCGCGGATGAGCGCGGATGAAACGCGGATTTCTGCGAAAGGAATTGGCTCTCATCCGCGTTTGATCCGCGTCCGTCTGCGGCTACTTTCTCCGTCCTCTCCACCGGCGAGTGTGCGATGGCGAAGATTTACCTCAAAACCTACGGCTGCCAGATGAACGAGCGCGACAGCGAACAAGTCGCGCGCGAACTCCTGGCGCGCGGTCACGAGATGACTGCGCGCGAAGCCGAGGCGGACGTGGTGTTGCTCAACACCTGCTCGGTGCGCGACCAGGCCGAGCAAAAGGCGCTCGGCAAAATGGGCATGCGCATCGCGGCCGACCGCGCGCAGCGCCGGGCCGCGCCGGTGGTGTATGGCTTTCTCGGCTGCATGGCGCAGAGCCGCGGGGCGCAGTTGTTGCGCGACTCGCCGGGCGTCGATCTCGTCGTCGGCACGCAGAAGTTTCATCGCGTCGCGGATCACGTCGAGCAGGCGCTGGTTCACAAACGCAACGCCTTCCTCGAAGGCTTGCGCCGCGACGACCTGCGGGCTGCCATCGTGGACGTGGACGAAGAAGCCGGCTCGCAGGCGACCATCCGCGATCACTTGCTCAAACCGGGACAAGCGACGGCGTTCGTCTCGATCATGCAGGGCTGCAACATGCACTGCACCTTTTGCATCGTGCCGAGCACGCGCGGCGCCGAGCGGGCGCGAGCCATCGAAGACATCGTCACCGAAGTGCGCGGACTTGTCGCCAACGGTGTGAAAGAGGTGACGCTGCTCGGCCAGATCGTGAATCTCTACGGCCGGCACGAGTTTTCGAAATCCACCGACGGCCGCAGCCCGTTCGTGCAATTGCTCGACACGGTTCACGCGGTTGAAGGACTCGAGCGGCTGCGTTTCACCAGTCCGCATCCGATCGGCTTCCGGCGCGATCTCGTCGAGGCGTTCGCGCGGTTGCCGAAGCTTTGCGAGCACGTCCATCTCCCGCTGCAAAGCGGCAGCGATCGCATCCTGCGCGCGATGCACCGCCCCTACACCGCGGCGAAATACGAACGCCTCGTCGCCGACCTGCGTGCCGCGCGGCCGGGCATCGCGATCACCACCGACATCATCGTCGGCTTCCCCGGCGAGTCGCACGACGACTACGCGCAGACCCGCGCCCTCGCCGAGCGCGTCGGCTTCGACAACGCCTTCATCTTCCGCTACTCGCCGCGCAAAGACACGCCTGCCGCGACGATGACTGACCAACTACCCGAAGACATCAAAGAAGCGCGTAACCAGGACCTGCTTGCCGTCATCAACGCGCACACCCGTCGGCTGCACGCCGCGCACGTCGGCCAGCGCGTCGAGATTCTCTGCGAAGGCCCGAGCAAAACGAACGCGCGCCGGCTCAGCGGCCGCACGCGCACGAACAAAATCGTCGTCTTCGCCAGCCCGCGGCCCGAGCGTCACGTCGGCGAATTGGTGAACGTGGACATTGTCGAGTCCAGCGGCTTCACCCTCTACGGTGAATGCGGAATGCGGAGTGTGGAATGCGGAACGGCAGAACCCGCCGCCGCGACCGCTTATCTTTGACTTTTTCATTCCGCGTTCCGCTTCCGCATTCCGCCTTTCTCTTCATGGATTATCCGTTTTTGTCTCTCCGCGCCGCCGGCCTCATCATCGGCCTGCTGCTCCTCGCCGCCCACGCTTTTGCGCTCGCGCGCGGCGAATCAGCGCGCCGCGCTTTGCTCAGCCTCCCGCGCTCGCGCCCAGCCGGCATCGCGCTGCTCACGCTCGCCGCGCTCTGGACGTTCTGGCTTTGGAGCAACACGGACTTGGGCGAGTTCTACAAGCTGCGTCCCGTCGGCCAGGTGCTCATCCCCGTCGGCTGGTTTTTGATGCTGCGTTACGTGGATGAATTCCTCGCTGCCCGTGCGCTCGGCATCCTGCTCCTGCTCGCCGCCGACCCGCCGCTCGAAGCCGCCTTTCTCCAGCCGCAAACCACGCGCCTGCTGCTCGTCGTGCTGGCCTACGTCTGGGTCGTCGCCGGCATGTTCCTCGTCGGCAAGCCGCACCTGTTGCGCGACGCCCTCGGCTGGCTCGCGCGCACCGCCGCGCGCTGGAAGGTCGCCACGAGTATCGGCCTGGCTTACGGCGCGCTGATTTTTCTCTGCGCGTTGCGCTGGTAATTCGCAGGACGTTCGCTCGCTCGCTGACGTTTCATGCTCCGCGCGGATGGAACGCGAAATCGAGCAACACGGGTTCGCCATCATCCCGCGAGTCCTCGCACCCGCGGAGCGAGCGCAACTGCTCTCCGCACTTGGAGAAGTTCACGGCGCCGGCCGGCGTGGCCTGCTCGCGCAATCTGCCGTGGCGAACCTGGCGCGCTCACCGCGATTGCTTGCTCTCGTTCAGCCGCACGTCCCTGCCGAGCCACGACCCGTCCGCGCCATCTATTTTGACAAGTCTTCCGCCACCAATTGGTCGGTGCCGTGGCACCAGGATTTGACGCTGGCCATCCGCGCTCGCGCCGAAGTGCCGGGGTTCGGCCCGTGGAGCACGAAAGACGGCATCCCTCACGTCCAGCCTCCTGTCGAGCTGCTCGAGCAGATGCTCACCGTGCGACTGCACTTCGACGATGCGGATGAATCCAACGGCGCGTTGCGCGTCCTGCCCGGCTCGCACCATTTCGGACGGCTCGGCGCCGAGCGCGTGCAAACGTTACGGACCGAGCAGGCTGATGTTCTCTGCGCCGTGACTGCCGGCGATGCTTTGCTCATGCGCCCGCTGCTCCTCCATGCTTCCAGTCGTTCCACGAGTGGCCGGCATCGTCGTGTCTTGCACATCGAGTATGCAGGCTTCGCGCTTCCGTCCGGACTCGCTTGGCACGAGGCTGCGTAGAGCAATTCTTCGATGTCGCGCGACTGTAGCGGCGGTCTATGACCGCCTCAGTTTTGCTCAGCCCAAGAAAGGGGCGGTCATAGATCGCCGCTATAGACAAGTGCGAACCGCTTTAGAAACAACAACGACGATTTTTTTATTCCGCGCACACGAGTTCCACCAGCGTGCGCGCGCCGAAGCCGGTGGCGCCGCGGGCGAGGTCGGCCCGATCTTTGAGAATCGCGGCGGGGCCGGCGATATCGAGGTGCGCCCACGGGGTGTCGCCGACGAAGTGTTTCAAAAATGCCGCCGCCGTGCAGGCGCCGCCGGGGCGGCCGCTGGAGTTTTTGATGAGCGCGATTTCGCTTTCGATTTTTTTCTCGTGCTCTTTGTTCAGCGGCATCGGCCAGAGCGCTTCACCGGCGCGTTCGCTGGCGGCGAGCAATTCGGTTTTCAGCGCGTCGTCCGTGCTCCAGAGGCCGGCGGTTTCGTCGCCAAGCGCGACGATGCAGGCACCGGTGAGCGTGGCGAGGTCGATGATGCGCGCGGCGCCGAGCACGGTCCGCGCGTAGCCGAGCGCGTCGGCGAGAATCACGCGGCCTTCGGCGTCGGTGTTGTTGATCTCGATGTGCTTGCCGTCATAAACCGTCACCACGTCGCC
>CAXTRS010000401.1:0-4463 GCA_964246635.1 uncultured Chthoniobacterales bacterium
CGTCGGCGTCTTTTTCCTGGATGCGCGAGAGGCCGGTCGGCGAGGCGACGGTGTAGCTGCCGCCGAGCGATTGGGTGATGACGACGATGGTGCCCTCCTTCAGGGTGATGTCCAGGCCGCTGGGGATTTGGATCGCGGTGACGTCGCGGCTGAGGGTGACTTCGGTGTTTTCGTGCATGACGGAGGAAAGTTAACGGATGGAATGCTCGGAGCGAGGGCGGGAAAGTGGGATGGGAGCGAGCGACGCGGGATTCAGGGTGTCTTTGTCGTCGCGGCGGCCGGTTGTTCGGCGAAGACGATTTTCAACGGCTTGCCGCCAGCGGGCGCGGGCGCCGTGCCGCTGGCCAGTTGATCGAACAGCGTCGGGCTTTTGGCCGTGACCGGCGCGGTGGTCGTGGTCGCAGCCGTGGCGGGCGCATCGCTGGCGAGCGCCGATTTCAGCGCGCCTTCGACGAGCTGGGCGCAATGGATTTTCATCGGTGGCAGCGGGCCGAGCGGCGCGGAAAGTTCCTGCCCACTCATGGCCAGAGCTTCGTCCGGCGTTTTGCCGCGGATGAGTTCCGTGGCCATGCTGGCGACGGCGATGGCGGTCTGGCAGCCGAAGGTTTGGAACGTCGCACGGTCGATGACGCGCTTGCCGCGGTCGTCCTCTTTGAATTTGACCCACATCCGCAGCATGTCGCCGCAATCCGGGCTGCCCACGGTGCCGACGGCGTCAGCGTTTTCCATCTCGCCGAGGTTTTGCGGGTTCAGCCGCGCGGCTTCGATGCGGGCTTCGAGATCGGTGGGTCTTTGGTCGTTCATGAGTCGGAATGCCTCGCGCAAAGACGCAAAGGCGCAAAGGGAAGAGAAGAAAAATCTTTTGTCTTTCTTTGCGGCTTTGCGGCTTTGCGCGAGGCCATTAGAAGGTTTATTCCAAATGATAGCGCGGCAATTTCGGATCGACTTCCTGGCTCCAGGCGTCGATGCCGCCGAGCAGGGCGCGCACGTTCGTGAAGCCGTGGCCGGCGAAATACGCGGCGGCGTCGAGGCTGCGCGCGCCTTGGTGGTCGATGAGCACGATGAGGCCGTCCTCGCGCGGCCATCCCATCAGAATCGTGTTCATCAAATCCTGCGAGAAAAGCTGTGCGCCTTCGATATGGACGGCCTCGAATTCTTCGCGGGTGCGGATGTCGAGCAGGCGGATGTCGAGCGGAATGTGGGTCTCCAGCGCGTTCTGTAATTCGCGCGGCGCGATCTGCATTTTGCGATCTTCTTCGCGGCTGGTTTCGAGAAAATCGAGCACCTCCGGCACGTCGCGCATTTGCTCGTTGCGCGCGCAGATTTGCACCAGCGTTTCATCTTCGGAAAAGCCGCACGAAGCGCAGCCGCCGACGTGGTATTTGCGAAACAACGCGCGCCGCGCGCCGGGATACACGGCGAGCACGTCGCGCATCGGCAAGTTGGGGTCGATGCTGCTTGTGGGGGTTGTCATGGTGCGGTGAGCGGCTGTGATTTGCCTTCGACATCAAACCGCCGGTGCTTCGGCTCGTCCTCGCTGAGCGCCTGCCGCAGCGCATGCCAGGCGAGCGTGGCGCACTTGATGCGCTGCGGAAACTTGCGCACGCCTAGCAGCAGGCGCAGATCGCCGAGCGCTTTCCGCGGTGCGGCGCCGTCCGACTCGAGCGCCAGCATGCGTTGAAAATCCTCGCGCAACGCGAACGCCTCTTCGCGCGAGCGGCCTTTGATTTTCGTCGTCATCATCGACGCGCTCGCCATGCAGATCGAGCAGCCGTCGCCGTGGAATTTCACGTCGTCGAGCTTCGTCTTTTCCGGGTCGAGCTTGACTTGGAGCGTGATTGCGTCGCCGCAACTCGGGTTGTCGCCGCTCGCCGTCACCGTGGCGTCCGGCAGCTCGCCGAAGTTCCGTGGCTTGCGCGAATGGTCGAGGATGATCGCCTGATAAAGCTCCTCGAAATCGGGGCTGTTGCTAAAGTCCACGGCGGAAAAATTTCTGGATCTCCGCGACGGCGCCGATGAAGACATCGACTTCCTCGCGCGTGTTGTAGAAATAGAAACTCGCGCGCGCGCTCGAACGCACGCCGAGCTTGCGGTGTAGCGGCTGGTTGCAATGGTGGCCGCCGCGCAGCGCGATGCCGAATTTCACGTCGGCCATCGTGACGACGTCGTGCGCGTGGGCGTCTTCGAGCAGGAACGAGACAAGCCCGGCGCGGTTCCCATCCGTGGGTCCGAAAAGCCGCACGCCGCCAAGCTCACGCAGACGTTCATAGGTCTCTCGCGCGAGCGCCTGGTCGTGGTCGAAGATCGCCTGCCGGTCGATCGAGTCGAGATAATCGAACGCCGCGTGCAGCCCGATCGCGCCCGCCATGTTCGGCGTGCCGGCTTCAAAGCGGTGCGGCGCCGGTTTGAAACTCGCGGTGTGCCAATCGACCGAGACGATCATCTCGCCGCCGAGCTGATAGGGCGGCGTTTCGTCGAGTTTTTCTGTGCGGCCGTAGAGCACGCCGATGCCGGTGG
Organism: uncultured Chthoniobacterales bacterium; assembly: GCA_964246635.1. Taxonomy (GTDB): domain Bacteria; phylum Verrucomicrobiota; class Verrucomicrobiia; order Chthoniobacterales; family SZAS-18; genus JAFAXH01. Next base: position 2,518 of record CAXTRS010000401.1, read on the forward strand.
GTCCGCAAATCTTATGTCCGCTGAAAACCAGGAAGTCGCAGCCCATCGCCTGCACGTCGAGCGGATGGTGCCCGGCGGATTGCGCAGCATCGACGAGCGTGGTCGCGCCGACTTCGCGCGCGCGGCGGCACAGCTCGGCGACGGAGTTGATCGTCCCCATCGTGTTCGAGATGTGTGTGAAGGCGAAAATTTTCACCTGCGGCGTGAGCAATTCGTCGAGCTTCGACAAATCGAGCAGCCCGTCGTCGCCGGTCACCGGAATGTATCGCAGTGTCGCGCCGGTTTTTTCCGCGAGCGCCTGCCACGGCAGGATGTTCGCGTGGTGCTCGAGCTCGGTGAGCAGGATCACGTCGCCCGCTTTGACATGCCGCCCGCCCCACGCGCTGGCAACGAGATTGATGCTCTCCGTGGTGCCGCGCGTGAAGACGATTTCGTCCGCCGATTTCGCGTTCAGAAATTGCGCCGCCCGCGCGCGTGCCGCTTCATACGCGGCGGTCGCACGATTGCTCAATTCATGAATGCCGCGATGGACGTTCGCGTGATCGTGCTCGTAATAACGCACGATGGCGTCGAGCACCTGGCGCGGCTTTTGACTGCTCGCGCCGCTGTCGAAATAAATCAGCGGCCGGCCGTGAATTTGCTGGTCGAGAATCGGGAAATCGCGCCGGCGCGCGGCCCAGTCGATTTTGTGCATGGCAGTGAATTTTTCCCTTTCCGAGAACCGCCGCGCCAACCTCGCTTGCGGGAGAACAAACTAGCCCACGCGGCCCGCACTGACAAGAAAGGCAACTCGCCCGCGGCGTCACCTCATCCTTCTCGGCTTGCCAGGCGCCGATAGCTTTTGAACATTGACAGCGATGTATTTCAAGGTGGCCGTTTTCGTCATCGCCATGCTTTTTGGCGGGGCATTCGGTTCCGCGGTCGGCAGCATCGTCGGCGCAATCCTCGTGTTGCTCGCGCTTGCGGTTTCTGGACACGTCAACGTGGTGGCTGTCTTGGACGCATCGTTCAATTCGCAGCCTTGGGGCTACGCCGCTTGCGGAGTCGCCGCGATCAAATATTTGGGCGCAGCAACGGGGGCGTGGCTGGCTTGGCGCGGAGCGTCGAAATTGCTCCCAAAGTTTCCACCGGCTTTGCTGCAACATTCGCGCCGGAGTCTCGCGGTTTTCGTGCTCGCGGAAATCGTGTTCTTGTTGTTTTTCATTCCCGCCATGCGGCTCGCCGCACACTACGAAACGGTCACCGGCAAAGTGACTGCGCTTCACCCGCACGATCACGCTAATGTCAGCTACGTTTACGAAGTCGCAGGAAGGCGTTTCGGAGGTTATACTTCACCCGAGCGTTTTGATGCCGTTCATGTCGGGGATCCGATCGCCGTTTATTTTGAGAGCGGCCGGCCAGGCAATTCTGCGCTAGAGGAGCCGCGCGGCCTTCTCATCAAGAGTTTGTTGATGACCCTCTTGCTGAGCGGATTTTTCGGGCTTTGGGTTCATGTGCCGTTTACGCATGAAGCCAGAATGCAATGGTCGCCGCGAGGCTCGAGTGCGAGTTGATGCTGCCTGAGCATCTCCTAGGCAATTCAGCGGAGGCGTGCGATGAACTGGCTGGCTCACCTTTATCTTTCGCCGGCGGACGATCCCGAATTCCGGCTCGGCAATCTGCTGGCGGATTTCATCAAGGGCGGCGCGCGACGCGAGCTGGGCGAGAGTTTTCAGCGCGGCGTCCGCTGTCATCAGGCCATCGACGCGTTCACGGATTTTCACCCCGTCGTGCAGCGCAGCCGCACGCGCATCGCGGCGCGACACGGACACTTCAGCGGGATTTTGATCGACGTGTTTTACGATCATTTTCTGGCGCGCAACTGGCCGGAGTTTTCGGCTATTGCGCTGGATGATTTCGTCAACTAAATTCACGCCGCGGCGCCGCGGCATCTCGCCGCTCTGCCG
>CAXTRS010000402.1:0-604 GCA_964246635.1 uncultured Chthoniobacterales bacterium
CTCGCCGGGCGCGCAGTCGCGCGGTATGCGCAGGCCGGCCACACGCGCACACCGGAGGAATGCAATCCAATCGCGCTCGAGAAAGCCGCGCTCGCCGGCGACGCCGTGGCGCAGGAATTTTGGCGCGAAACCGGCGAGATGCTCGGCGTCTGTTTGGCGGACGTTGTCTGGCTGTTGAATCCCGACGCCATCGTGATCGGCGGCGGCGTGGCGAAGGCGGGCGAGCTGCTCCTCGCGCCGGTGCGCGAGACGATCCGCGCGCGCACCAGCCGCGTGTTTTCCGAGAACTTGCAAGTCGTCCCCGCCGCGCTCGGCAGCGACGCCGGCCTCATCGGCGCCGCGGCGCTGGCGGCGGATTTTGGGGAGTGAAGGGTTGCAGACTGCGCCCTGCTCCCACCTCCCAGCCCCGGCAGGGGCGACAGAGCCATAGCCCACGGCGTGAGCCGTGGGTTTCGATTGCAGAGAGCAACAAGCCCCGGCAGGGGCGTAAGAACATTGGCATGGCCGGCACGCAGATCGAAGCGACTGCTCCTACGCCCATGCCGGGGCTTGGGTCGTTTTTGTATCCCATCTCCACGGCTCACGCCGTGGGCTATGGCTCTGT
>CAXTRS010000402.1:614-4457 GCA_964246635.1 uncultured Chthoniobacterales bacterium
ACCCATGCCCCCCGCCCCCGGCGGGGGGTTTGGGCTCGGTCGCCCCTGTCGGGGCTGCAGAAGAAAAATGCGTGCGCGACCCGTCATTTGCACTTCGTCCCTTGTCGCCCATCACTTCAACTGCGCCGCGCGCGCTTTCACGAGTTCCAAAAACGCCGCAGGCAACGGCGGCAGCTTGCCCTGCCAGAGGGCAGCGATGACCAGCGGCGCGAAGCCGCTGCCAGCGAGCGGCAACTGGCGCAGCCCGCTGCTGTCTGCTGCGCGCGTCTTGCCGTCGTCGGGCATCGCCAGCGAAAGCCCGATGCCGAAACCCTCGGCAGTGTAAGTCTCCACGAGCGCAAGCGAGTTCACCTCGACCGCCACCGGCCAGCGGCGACCCTGGCGGCGCAGGTCGTTTTGAAAGGATTTCGTAATCGTTGCGCTCTCGGGAAACGCGATGAGCGGCAGGTCGTCGAGAGCTTCGCGCGCCAGGAGCTGACGCACGTTTTTGATCGGCGAATCCGCCAGCAACAGCAAAGCGAGAGGGAGCCGCAGGAGGGTCAGGGATTTCAATCCCGGCGCGGGTTTGCCGTCGAGCTCCGTGATCGCCAGCTCGATCTCCTGTTTTTGCAGCAGCGCCTCGGCCTGCGCGTGGCTGGCTTCGTGCAGGCAGGGACTGATCTTCGGAAACGCTTTGCGCAGCTCGCGCAGGAGTCCCGGCAAATGATCGCGCAACACCGGCGTGCTCGCCGCCAGGCGCAGGCGCGCATCGGCCTGGCCGCGCAACTCCTCATCGACGTTGCGAAGCTGACCGAAGAACGGCGCGATGAACGCATACAGTCGCTCACCCGGCGGCGTGAGCGCGAACGGCCGGCGGTTGAAGAGCTTGGTGCCGAGCGTTTCTTCAAGTTGCAGGATTTGCCCGCTGACGGCCGGCTGCTGGATGCCATACGGCATGTGCCGCACCGCCGGGCTGATGCCGCCGTGCTTGGCGACGTAGTAGAAGAGTTCGAGATGGTGGACGTTCAACGCGGTGAAGGAGATTTGGCAGAGCCTCGCGCAAAGGGCGCAAAGCCGCAAAGGGGGGTTGGTTGGTAGAAGCACCTAACTTTCTGCGTAATACGGTCATCAAAGCGACCCGCAGCGCCGCATAATTTTACAATTCCTTAGCGGCTTTGCGCCCTTTGCGCGAGGCCCGTCTTGTTGCCTCCAGCCACTCAACGCGCAGGGGCGCGCCAAGAGAACACAAGCACGCCCTCCGCCATCAGGGCGCCCGCATCGTCGAGGATGGGGGCAACGCGGTGCCATTCCCATTCACCGGACCCGGCGCAGGGTGAGCATGGTGGTGATGCTCCTTCATTTGCCGGCGCGCGGTCTCGAGCGCTTCGAGCAATTCGCGGATGTCCTCCGTGGTTTCCCAAAACAGGAGCGTGAGCTGATACACGGGCGGCGCGGACGACCGCGGCGACACGCGCTCGGTCTGGCAATCCACCACCACGCCGGCCAGCCGGTAGCGGCGCGGATCGCGCGGATCACCGGTGCCGTTGAGCACGACGTCGAGCGCGATCTCTGTGCCGGCATCGAAGCGCCAGCGCGATTTCAGGCGCACGCCGCGCGATGATACCTGCAAGTCCTGGCAATTAAACGGCGCCGAGTCCGCTCCGTAATCCAGATGGATCGAAGACGACGGCAGGTTGAACGACGACGAGGCCATGAAGACAGGACGACTACGCGATGCGGCGACCGATGCAATGTTGGGGAACCCTTGCCGAGGCGGCGCGTCCCCCAGGCGGCCGGCTGATTGGCTGCTGGCACGCCCCGCTCCGCGGCTCTGCTTCGCTTCCTGTCGTTCAGCGTAGCACCGGGTCGAATGCTGTCAATTCAGGCAGAAGCGCTTGCCTCTTTTTCAGCGGCGCGGGTCGTCGAGCCCGAGCGGCACCGGGGCGTAGCGCGCCGTCGCTGCTTCTTCCTCCGCGTCGAGGTCGTCGCTGGCGTCCGCGCCGGCGGGGTTTGCTGGCAGCATTGTTGCGTCCTGCGCGCGCTCCTGCGTTTCGCGCAGGAGTCGCATCGCGAGCTGACCCAAAGCGAGGGTCAACCCGAGACTGGCTACGAGCCCGGCGATCCAGACGGCGACCTGCTCCGGCGCGGCGTCGGCGCCCTCGCGCCAGAGCTTGTAGCCGATGTGGCCCATGCGACCGAGATAGGCGTAGAAAAACATGCCCGGTGCCTGGCCGAGCGCGATCCAACCCAGGCACGGCCAAAACCGCATGCGGGTCAGCCCGTAGCCGTAGTTAATGAGGCTGGTGGGAAAGAGCGGATTGAGCTGCGAAAGGAACACGATCTTCCAGCCTTCGCGTTCGATGGCGCGATCGAGCGCGATCCACTGTGGGCGGCGCTGGAGGAATTTTTCCACGAGTCCGCGGGCCAGCGTGCGCGAAATCCCGAACGCCGCCGCCGCGCCGAGCAAGTGGCCGAGGAGCACGAGCGCGAGGCCTTTCCAAAGCCCGAAGAAAAATCCGCTGGCGATGATGAGCACGCCTGCGGGCAGGAGGAGCAGATTGCACACGGCCTGCAAGAGCGGATAAAGCAGCGTGCTCCACGGCTGGTGGTGCTGCACGTTCGCGCGCAGCCAGAGCACGATGCGGTCGAGCGGATACAGGTGCCCGAGAATCGCGAGAAACAATGCGGCGAGCACAAGCCCGCCGACTTGCGCAACGAGGGCTTTTTGCGGTTTGGAAAGCGGGAACATCGGGATCTGTCGGTCGCGCGCAATGTGCCGGTTCCTCGCCGCCGTGGCAACCTGCAAATCCGGCGTTGCGGTTTGACGCTCACTCGTAACGGACGTTCACGATTTCAAGTTCCTCCTCGCCCGAGGGAAACCGAAACCGCACCCGCTCGCCGATTCGCGCGCCGATGAGCGCCTTGGCAATCGGCGACAACCAGCTCACCTCGTCGCGGTCAAAGTCCGCCTCGTCCACGCCGACGATGCGATAACGCTCCTCGTTGCCGCTGCCGCTTTCCCGCACCGTCACCGTCGCACCAAATGCCACGCGCTCCCGCTCCGTCTCCGCCGGCAGCGATACGATCTCCGCCGACCGTAAAATTGCTTCCAACTCATAAATTCGCTGATCCACCTTCGCCAGCCGCTGCGCCGCATCGCCATCCCCTGACGCCGCCAACCCCGGCCGCTCCTCCTGCACCCGCTTCGCCCACTCCTCCAGCAACCTCTGCGCGCCGCTCGGCGTCATGTAATTCTTCGTTCCCTCCGGCAACAGCGACGCCGAAGCGGCCTGCCTCGGCAGGACCGCTCGCTTGGGCAGATCGTCATCCGACTCCTTGGTGAACGCTTTGCTCATTCCCGCCTCGAGTGGGAACCGTTCAGCCCACGGTGCTACTTTGGAATCGAAACCTTTAACCCAGGGAGGAACAGGTTGATGGGATTGTCCTCCTGCTTCTCTGTGCCCTTCATCGTGGCGGTCACGTGTTCCGTAAGCTCCTTTCGAGCAGCTTCCATTCGGTCCATGATCGTGTAAGGGTCCGACGCATCAATGATAATCGTTCTTCCTTGTGACACGTCGAAGGGGATTTTGTCGCCCTTGCGAATAATCTGAACTGTAGAGAGCTTGAATGCGTGGCGGACTCCAAGTTCGTAAAAAGCGTTCGGATTGCTGAAAGATAGGTCCGCGATGCACAAGCGAGAGAACGCCAAATACTCGATCACCTGTTTGGTGATAATCCCGGGCCTTGAAATTTTGTCTGCGCGGACGGGACGTAAGTGGGATTCAGCTAAAACCGGCTCAAGCAGGTGCTTAAAGCGCTGCTCATTTGAGTGGCCGGGTTGCATCGGCTACGCTGGCCAGTGGC
>CAXTRS010000403.1:0-4454 GCA_964246635.1 uncultured Chthoniobacterales bacterium
CCCGCGCCCCCCCCAACCCCCCCGGGCCTCCCGCCGGGCGCCACGGGGCCCCCCCCCCGGCCCCCCCTTTTGCCGCCACCGCAGCGAAACGGAGCCTCTACTCAAACGAGACGAGCGTTGGCACGCGCTGGCGCTGTGGTCTAAGCTGGGGCGCGCGTATGATTTCCCGGCTGCAAATCGCCAACTACAAGTCCATCGAGTCGCTCAACATCGAGACGCGACGGGTCAACGTCTTCATCGGCGAGCCGAACAGCGGGAAATCGAATTTATTGGAGGCGCTGGCGATGTTCAGTCAAGGAGTTGCCGCACGTTTTCGGAAACTGTTTCGGTGCCGTCATGCTGCCGATCTGTTTTATGATAACGACATCCAGCGTGCAGTTCGGGTCTGCGCTGACTCCTTTGCCTACGAGTTAGCTTACGATTCGGAATACGATCCTGAAGACAGTGATCTTCCCGGGCCTTTTTTCTGGACATTCGAGCATCCTAAGGGGGAGGAGTTTCTTCGATTAGGGAAGTGGGGCGGAGGAAATTCTAATCTGGAAAATGTGAAGTGGCCGGATGGCTGGAACAGCCCCTTTCTTTATTACGTTTACAAGATGGATGAACTCATCAAGGGCAGCGAGAACCCGCAATATGGTCGCTTGCTTCCGCCTTACGGCGGAAACCTCTCCGCCTTGGTTTACTCCAACAAACTGTTACGAGACTCCGTTGCGGCCTTGTTCAAATCCGTCGGCTACCGTCTGGAGGTCCGACCCCAAGAATCGGAAGTGTTAATGCTGAAAGAGGTGGGGAACGTGACATTTAGCTACTACCTCGAATCCATTTCCGAAACGCTGCGGCGGATTGTCTTTTACAAGGCGGTGCTGGAGACGAACACGGACGCTATCCTGATTCTCGACGAGCCGGAGGCGAACACGTTCCCCTTCTACACGAAGTATCTGGCCGAGCGCATCGCGCTGGATGAGTCGAACCAGTTCTTCCTCAGCACGCACAATCCTTACGTGCTGATGTCCATCATCGAGAAGACGCCGAAGGATAGTCTGGCGGTTTATGTGACGCGCATGCGCAACTACCGCACGGAAGTCCATCGGCTCTCCGAGGCCGAACTCGGCGAGGCGCTGGAGTTGAGCATGGACATCTTCTTCAATCTCGACCGCTACTTCCCGGAGTGATGCGGCTGCTGCTGGAATGCAAGGCGGATGAAGCGGTGGCGCGTCATTTGGGTCGAACGCGGCGGGAACTCTGGCATTTCGCGGGAAAGGACCGGGTCTGTCATGCGCTCCGCAAGCACCGCTCCCTGCTGGGCATGATCGACGAGGACCCGCAGGCAGTGCAGCCGCCTTACCTGGGCGGGTTGTCGCTCGATGCCATGCGACATGACGTGCGCCTTTTGCGGGATGCGGAGCGCGATCACCGCGTCGTGATCCTTTGTCCGCGTCTGGAGGAGTGGCTGGTGCGCACGGCGGCGGAGAGCGGGGTGTCGATGACAGCGTTCGGTCTCAGCGACCGCGGCAACGATCTGCACCGGGAAATTACTTCCAAGCCCGAGCGACTGCGCGATTTGCTGGATCGGCTCCTCGCATTGGGAAGCCCGCGGTTGCTCCATTTGCAAAGCCTGCTTCTCGCTCGCTGAGAGCGGCGATTGCATCCAGGCGGCTTCGGCGTTAAGTGCGCCTCCCGTTATGTCTCAGTCTTCTCCAGCTCAACAGACGAAAACCGCCATCACGCCCACGCGCGCGGACAATTTCGCCGAGTGGTATCAGCAGGTCGTCCGCGCGGCGGACCTCGCGGAGCCGAGTGACGTGCGCGGGTGCATGGTCATCAAGCCTTGGGGATTCGGGCTTTGGGAAAATATCCAGCGGCAGTTGGACGCGATGTTCAAGGCAACAGGACATCGCAATGCCTATTTTCCGCTCTTCATTCCGCTCAGCTACATGGAGAAAGAGGCGGCGCACGTCGAGGGCTTCGCGAAGGAGTGCGCGGTGGTCACGCATCATCGGCTGGAAGTCGGCGCGGACGGGAAAATGCGGCCGGCGCCGGCGGCGGAACTCACGGAGCCGCTCGTCGTGCGGCCGACGAGCGAGACGATCATCGGCGCGACGTATGCGAAGTGGGTGCAGAGCTATCGCGACCTGCCGATTCTCATCAACCAATGGTGCAACGTGGTGCGCTGGGAAATGCGCCCGCGGCTGTTTCTGCGCACCGCGGAATTTCTCTGGCAGGAAGGCCACACGGCGCACGAGACCGAAGCGGAGGCGCGGGCGGAGACGCAGCAGATGCTCGAGGTGTATACGACCTTCGCGCGCGAGCATCTCGCGGTGCCGGTGTTCGCCGGCGAGAAGAGCGAGAGCGAGCGGTTTCCGGGCGCGGTGCTAACGCTGAGCATCGAGGCGATGGTGCAGGATCGGAAGGCAATCCAGGCGGGCACGTCGCATTTTCTCGGACAAAATTTTGCGAAGGCGAGCGGCATCAAGTTCCAGTCGCGCGACGGCAAGGAAGAATTCGCGTGGACGACGAGCTGGGGCGCGAGCACGCGGCTCATCGGCACGCTGCTCATGGCGCACGGCGACGACGACGGCGCGATCCTGCCGCCGCGCGTGGCGCCAACGCACGTCGTCATTTTGCCGATCACGCCGAAGGAAGAAACGCGCGCCGCGGTGCTCGAGGCCGCGGATCGGCTGGCGAATGAGTTGCGCGCGCAACGTTTCCACGGCGCGCCGCTGGAAGTCGAAGTGGATCGACGCGACCTCGGCGGCGGGGTGAAAAATTGGGACTGGATCAAGAAAGGCGCGCCGCTGCGGGTGGAACTCGGGCCGCGCGATTTGGAGAAAAGCAGCGTCGCCGTCAGCCGCCGCGACCGCGGGCCGAAGGAAAAAGAATTTCTGGCAACGAACGAGTTTGTCGCGCGGGCGGTCGAGACGTTGCAGGCGATCCAGGACGCGCTCTACGCCCGCGCGCTCGCTTACCGCGACGAGCACACGCGTGCCATCGACACGAAAGAGGATTTCTACGCGTTCTTCACGCCGCGGAGCGCTGACAAGCCGGAAATCCATGGCGGCTTCGCGCTGGCGCACTGGGATGGCAGCGCCGCGGTCGAGGAGCAGATCAAGAACGATCTCAAAGTCACGATCCGTTGCATTCCCGCCGATGATCTTGGCGGCGGACCGGGCGCTTGTCTGTTCACGGGCAAACCGAGCGCGCGGCGCGTGCTTTGGGCGAAGTCGTATTAAGCGCGCCATAGGTCGCCATCCACCCACGAAGGAGACACCGCCTTTCTCCGGGTTGCCTTGACCGACCCGGCAGCGCGCTGTTAAGCCCGATGCACCGATGAAGCGACTGCTCTGGCTCGACGTGGCGAAAGGGTTGGCGATCCTTTGGGTCGTCTATTTTCATTTCTTCACCACCTACACGAAGGCGCCCTCGCCGATGCAGCCCGACTTCGTGTCGGAGGTCGCGGGCGATGACGGGTGGAACGGACCCGCGGCGAGCGCGGCGACGGTCGTGCGCATCGTGTGGCTCGCGGTCTCGGGGCTGGGCTTTCATGCCGTCGGCGTCTTCATAGCGCTCAGCGGCTGGGCGCTGATGCAAGCGACCGCGCGCCGTGCCGCAAAAGGGCCGGTGGCGTGGGGCGAATGGTATCGGGCGCGCTTCGTGCGGCTGTATCCGATGTATTGGGTCGCGCACCTCGTTTATCTCATCTCGCCGTTCACCGCGCACCTCGAGCCGGTCGATGGCCGCATCGTGCTGAGCCTGCTCGGGCTGCGGTTCATCGATATCGAGATGAACTGGGTCTATCTCAACGCGGCGTGGTGGTATTTCTCCATGCTCATCCAGTTCTACCTGCTCTTCCCGGTCCTGTTCTGGGCCATGCGGCGGATGGGGACCTGGCCCTTTTTGGTGGCGGCTTGCGTCGCTGGCTTCGTGGCGCGCTGGTTCATCCTCACGGTGCTGCAAGGCAACGGCGCCTGGACGGCGGGCGGCTTCGCGGTCTGCCGGCTGCCGGAGTTCGCCCTCGGCATGGCGCTGGGCGTCTGGCACGGGCGGGCGCCGGAGCGGGTCGAGCGGTTTCTGCTCGGCGGCGCGGGGCTGGCGGCCGGACTAATTTTGTATCCGGTGGCGCTCTGGTTTTATCACGACGTTTACACTTACATTTTCACCGATTTCGTCACGGGCGCGTGCTGTCTGCTCGTGATTCTCGGCGTCGCCGGCCTGGTCGCGAAATTGCCGGGGCCCGCGAAGGTTTTCGGTCTGGTCGGCGCGTTTTCCTACGGCATTTATCTTGTCCATCAGCCCTACGTCATCTGGCTCGGGCTGCGCATTCAAGACCAACCCGTGTGGGCGTTCCTGCTCATCGCCGCCCTGACGCTGGCGGTGCTCAGCGCGTGGGGCATTTTTTTGGAAAAAATGACCAATGCGCTGCTGGACAAATTGCTGCCGGGAAAGAAAGCGCCGGC
>CAXTRS010000404.1:0-4427 GCA_964246635.1 uncultured Chthoniobacterales bacterium
CGCAGCGGCGACGGCGGCGCGCTCTCCGTTGTCGGGGCGCGGCGAGGAGTGGTCCGGCGGTTGCCGCCGGACGGGTTTTTCCCTCTCTTTTTCATGACGCCTCCTTTTTTAGGTGGGCCGCCGGCTCTAGCGCCCGAGATCGGCGATGGCTTGGGCGTTGGCGTAGCGGCCTTTGAGCAAGTCGCTCTTGGCGAGCGCGACCCCGGCGAATTCCTTCAGCAACCGCTCGCGGAAAACGTCCGTGCGCGTGAAGTCCAGCCCGTAGTCGCGATCCTGCCGCTCGCGGTCGGCGAAGAACTTTTTGAGGTCCGTCGTCGGCGTCGGCTCCTTGAGGCCCATGGTTTCCAGTTGCCCGAGCACGAAACCCAGGCGCGCCTCCGCGCTGCTGGCCCGGCTTGGGGCCTTGGCTTTCGCGCCGGCTTTGGGCTTGAGCGCCTTGGGGTCGATCGTAAAGGGCTGCTCGTCCTCAAACGCTTTGTTCTTCGCGCCGATCACGAAATAATTGGGAATCTGCGCCTTCGGCATCCGCGCGGCGATCTGGTCGCGGAAGTGTTTGTAGCCGCCCAGAAAAGCGCCGTCGGCCCAGACGGTTTTCATCGTGCCGGTGAACAACCCGTTGGCATCGCCGTCGCGGGAGAGCTGCTGGTCCTGGCAGCCGGAAATCAAGAGCACGGTGGCCTTGATGTCCTGTTGCTCGGCGCCGGTGACCCCGCGCTGGATGGCGTCGTAGAGCGCCTGGTGGGCGATGTAAACATCCCGCGCTTTCGCCGGCGGCAGCAGGCGCACCCGCTCTTTGGGCGCGGACTCCCGGACGGCGCGGGTCACCGAGCCACTGTGGCAACTGTCGGACAACACCAGGACCCGCACGCCCGCTTTGAACTGCGCATACAGCGCCGCCAGCTCGTCATCGACGAATTCCCGGTCGAACAGGCACCAGGTTTCATCTTTCTGATCGTTCGCGTCGCCGAACCGGCCCTCGTCGCCGTTGGTGTCGGGCACCTGCCCGCCGTGGCCGGAATAGGTGAGAAAGAACGTGTCGCCGCTCTTCAAGGCTTTGGCTGCCTTGAGGATGGAGTCTTTCACGGTTTTGGCGGTAGCGCTTTCCCGCAAGAGCGTCTGCGTTTTGAAGCCGCGAGACTTGGCGAGCGCCGTCATGTCTTTGGCGTCGGCTTCGCAGGCGGCGAGTTCGCCGTTCCAACCATCGTAATGGGCGGGATCGACGTAGTTGAGACCGAGGTGGAGGGAGATGCCTTTTTTCATGGGATGAGTTTGGGGTTGGATGTGATGATGAGGATTGAGAGTAAGAGCAGCGACTTAGTTAGGGCCGGGCTTTCCTTGCTTCAGCAAGGTATCGATGACGAACTGGGTCTTCGACTTGGGGTCTGTTCCGTGCTCGATCTTGTGATCCTCCATGCAGTCCAGGATTCCCTTCTCGGTCTTGTCCACCTCGGCTTTGTCAACCTTGGTGGAAAACTCGAGCGCCCGCAGCTTGCTTTGCGGAATATCCCACAACTCGGCGGTAAGCCTGCCTGCGTGGATTGCTTCGAACTCCCACTCGGTTACCTTCACCGGTCCGAGCAAGGAAGCCTTCTGCCAGTTTACTCCCGGCGCATACTTGGCGAGAAACTTCTTCTGCTTTTCCGAAAACAGGCTCTCCAGAGTTCGCTTTCCCTCCAGCATTTCGGCCACGGCCTTCTTCCCTTGTTTGAGTGTGATGGATAAGGACGGCGTCTCTTTGCCGCCGATCAGCTTGTCTCTTTCCAGCTTGCATTTCTCGTCGCCGGTGTTGGTGCGCGGAAACTCGGCTTCCGGCACGCCCTCCGCCTCGTCTCCGCGCAGCTTTACGGTCGAGTCGTCGTGCTTACCCAGCTTGTTCCGCAACCGCAGGATGACATGCCTCTGCGACAACCCGCTGTCCGCGGTTTCCAGAAAGTAAACCTCCGAGTTCTCTACTTCCCCGACTGGCGGGAACTCTTTGCGCGATTTGTCGATCTGTTCATCCTTCACCACGAACTTCAATTCGACCTCCTCTGCCCACACCCTGCCAGCGAGTGCCAGCGAGGAAACGAGAACTATGCGGAGATATTTTAGAAAGGCGGTTTTCATCTGGGTTTTCAGGTAAGAGATTTAGCGTCGCGGAGGATACCTTGCTCAATCAGGACTGCGGCTGGATGCGCTGGCAGGCTTCCCTGGCTTCGCCCGGCTCCATCTCGCCATTCCGCACGGCGCGGTCGAACATCAGACTCAGGGTCGCTTCCGGTCTCGAGATCGCATCGGTGGGCTGCGGGGGATTGGCGCGTGCGGATGCCTGGCGAGGGCAGGATTACACGACCCACTCCCACTCGACCGCGGTTTTGCCGGGATCGATGGGAATGGATAATCCGAGCTTCTTTGCTGCACCGGGATTCAGATCGATCCGCCCGGCCGTGCCAAGCTTGTCCTCGACGGTGGCGACCACGCTCTGGCCGCTCGCGATCACTGTCACGCGCACCTTCCGGTGGGCGGCCGCGTCCAGGCTCCCCCAGCGGGCCGTCGCATCCTTCTCGTGGATCGCGACCATCGGCTTCGTGGTGGACGTCGTATCCGTTCCCCATTTCCCAATCCCGTTGTCGCCGACTTTAAAGCATTCCCCGTCGGTCTTGCCTTTCGCCTTGCACTTCCTGAAGGCGGCCACGTCGGCCGGATCAGCGAAGCTCGACGCCTTTGCCTTGAACGGCCCATCGCCGCCGGCGCCGCCGCTGCTGTCGCCTTTCTTGAGCACGGCTTTGAGCAGCTTCTGCGACTGCTGGCTCCAGTTGCCGTCTGGCACGGCCCCAAGGAGCGCTTGAATTTTCGCGAGCTTCGGATTGCTCGCGCCGGTTTTTTCGATTTCCGCATTCAAGGCACCTTGGGATTGCGGGCCCCAGACGCCGTCGTCCTTCACGCCGAGAATGTCTTGAATTTGCCTGACGATGGATTTTGCCATGATGTGTTGTGGTTTCGGTTTTCTGCGGAGCAGGTGCGGCCTAGGCGTCCTTGAGCTCGGCGAAACGCTCCTCGCTCAGCTCGAAGTGCATCGAATCCTCCACGGAGAACTCCGCGCCCCAATACCACTTGAACTCATTAAAAATGGGCGCCATGCGCAGCAGTCCGAGCTGGGTGGTTTTGTTGTTCCGCTCATCGACGTCCGCGCCGAAGAAGAGATCGATCGCCGTGCCCCAGCTGTGATTGGAAAAGGACTTCGAGCCAGGGTTCTTGATCCTGCGCACGCAGCTCATCCCGGCGCTGCGCACTTGCGCGTGGGCCTCCGGCTGGGATTCCTGCACCCGCTTGAAGATCTCGATGAGATCGTTCACGGCCGGTGCCCAGCCGGTGACTTTGAAAGGCCCGACGTTCTTCGTCACCGTCTCCTTTTTCAGCTTGGCGTTGAGGATATCCGAGCAGTCCGTCGTCAGCTTTCCCGGTTCGCCGAAATGCTTGGTCAGGGTCTTCGCCCGCAGCGGACTCAGGCCGTTATTGATCTCGTCCATCGGCGGCAATTTTACGATCTTCGAGAGATCCTCGGTCAGTTTCGCTGGCTTGAAGCCCAGCTTCACCGCGGCCGCCAGCGTGCTCTCGCTCAAGGTGCCGCTGGGGAGCAGCCCATTGGCTTCCTGAAAAGCGAGCGTCGCCTTGGCCGTATTGCCGCCGAAGACACTATCCGGCTTGCCTACTTGCTTGAAGCCTTGGGCGACGAGGAATTCCTGCCAGGCGAGGACGTCACTCCCGCGATGGCCGATGGTCAGGATGCGTTGTTCCATAAGTTCAGTTTGAGTGGTTGGGTTGGTGGTGTGGTTCGGTTGGTCAGGAATACTGGCAGGGATGGCGGTCATGCGATTCTGAGATCAGCGGGAGCTGACTTTTTCGACGCCCCGGACGGGCGCTTCGATTTGGCAGCGGCTGGCGGCTGGGGCTTTGGGCTCATGACAGTTGAAGTTCCGCCACCGCGCTGCGCGCGTCCCATGTGGTGGACCAACGCGCCGCAGCAGGCCTCGCCGGCGGCGTTGGTCGCCGTCAGGCAGAGGCGCACGGTGGCGCCGGGCGGGAGGTTTTCCAGGAGCAGGTCTTCGTCGCGCTGGAGTTCGAGCGGCGCGAAGTCGGCGTCGCGGCCGACGACTTGCAGCAGCGGGCGATATTTCTCCGCCCGCGGCCCGTGCGCCCAGCCGGCGGCCACGGCGGTGGGGTTGACCTGGTGCAGGACGGGCGCGTCCGGCGCGGCGGGGCGCTCGGCGCCGGCGGGCGGCACGAGGCCAAACCAGTAGTAATCCGTGCTCGTGTCGGGCAGGAGCTGGCCCAGCTCGTCGGTCAGGCCGCTCAGGCGGGTGCGCAACGCGGCGTCGGCGCCGTCGCGCGCGGTCGTGGCGGGGACTCGGCCGCGCACCGCGCCGGTGAGCTCCCCGCCCGTGGCG
>CAXTRS010000405.1:0-4425 GCA_964246635.1 uncultured Chthoniobacterales bacterium
CATCCACCCCGTGCGCGTCGGCGCCAAGCGCACCTTTCGCGGCAACGCCGACGCCGACAGCGCCAACCGCGAAGCCTTCTTCATCAGCGAGCCCACCAGCGTCAGCC
Organism: uncultured Chthoniobacterales bacterium; assembly: GCA_964246635.1. Lineage (GTDB taxonomy): Bacteria > Verrucomicrobiota > Verrucomicrobiia > Chthoniobacterales > SZAS-18 > JAFAXH01. The sequence goes on from CAXTRS010000405.1 coordinate 108, forward strand.
TCGAACGCCTGCTCTTCATCGCCGGCGAACTCCTGCGCAAGCTCACCCCACAACCCCTCGCCAGCGGAGGCGGCCGCACCACGCCGCCCGAATTCACCCTCGACGGCGTCACCCCCGGCGACCTGACGAAGCTGCAAACCACCCGCGCCGCCTACGTCGCCGCCGACGCCGACCAGGCCGCCACCACCCGCGCCAGCCAGGAAGCCCACCTCGCCGCCGAAAACGGCTTCGTCACGACTCGCGCCGAACGCATCGACCTCCAGCTCGCCGCCGACCAAGCCTTCCCCTTCCACGACAAAAACAACGTCGTCGCCCGGCGCGCCTTCCAGATTCCGACGGATCGGCCGGCGGTGGAGTAATGGGCCAGAGCTCACAATACAGTTTATCTCGATAGCAAATTAATACTTATGCCATATGCGCGCTTTAACGAACTGGAGCTTGGCTACGCTAGTGCAGAACAAGAAAGTGTAGAAGCTCCACAATTACTTCTAGGAGGCTTCTTCGATTCGGGGAAAGTTGTTGAAAAAGCACAGGCAGGCCGCTATTTCCTATTTCTAGGTTATAAAGGCTCAGGAAAATCTGCTGTTAATGAGCATTTAAGATTAATATCAGAAGGCGATCCCACCCTCTTTGTTACATCAACATTATTGGCAGATTTCCCTTATTCGGATTTCAAGAAAATTATAGTTGGCGACGCTGAACCTGAAGCAAAATATCCTGTCGCATGGTCTTGGTTGCTTTTGCTACGTCTCATCGAGTCCTTTACTAAGGATGAAGGCTCGCCAACTCGGTATGAAAAAGAGTTTATTGATGCGCTGAATAGCCTTTCTGAACTAGGCTTATTGCCGTTACCTACGCTGAGGCAGGTAGTGCTGAAATCCAGTAAGAATTCATTTCGTGTCAACCTTGCTACTGTTATACAGAACACCTATGAATCGAACTACGAAGACCAGAGCCTTAATTTGCCCTTTTTTGTTGAGCGTCTAAAATCGATAGCAATCTCATTTAGGAGTGACAGCAAGCACTTGCTGATAGTCGATGGACTTGACGACATACTTTCGAAACGCGAAATTCAATATCAATCATTGGCTGCTCTACTCTTCGAGGCGGGCAGGCTTAATCTCGAATTTCGACGCTCTAATTCGCCGGCAAAAATTATCCTTTTATGCCGCACGGATTTATTTGAGCGATTACCTAACGCTAACAAAAACAAATTAAGACAAGACTCAGCAATAAGTTTAGATTGGTATCACAATACACGGAGCCCTAAGGACTCCAACTTGATAAAATTGATAAATTTACGTGCAAATCTACAAGATCCTGCATTGCGCGATGTTTTCGATCAGTATTTTCCGTCGCATTGTGATGGCCGACCAATCAGAGAATTTCTGTTAGAGCTAACTAGGCACACGCCTCGTGATTTCATCCAACTGCTAAGAAGTATTCAACAATTTACAATCAACCAACGACTGACTCGCGACGAAATCTTAGCTGGGGTGCGATATTATTCAATCGAATATTTTCTTCCCGAAATCAAAGATGAATTAGTCGGATATGTTCCAGCAGATCACATTGACAGAGGCTTCGAGGTAATAGGATCTCTGCGGCAGCGAGACTTTTCATATGATGAACTAAAGCGCCGGGTCGAAGGAACGCCGCGCGTTGAGGGCATCCGATTTGACAATTTGATTTCGGCACTTTTTGAATGCAGTGCAGTTGGGAATATTCATAATCGACCGGGTGGAACTACGTATTATACGTTTAAACACCGCAATAGAAATGCTACGCTAAGCTTATCTGACCGACTATTGCTACACAGAGGGCTTTGGAAATCCCTCAATCTCATCTAGGGGGATGCGGGGGTCAGTCTGAGAATCTTGAAAATTCCACGACGACGCCCGTTGCAAGCAAGTCCTCTAGGCGTATCCTTCAATTCGATGATTGCCAAAAAGCTTCCTGGGTTGCAGGCGCTTTCAGCGCGAGAAAAGCTGCTGTTAGCCAATGAGCTTTGGAACGAGGTCGAGGCGAGCCAAGACGATCCTTCGGCGCACGCAGCAATTCTCGAATTGCTGGAGCAGCGCTTTGCTAAGTATCAGCAGGACTCGACTTCGGTGGTGAGCTGGGAGGAATTCAAAAGGGGCTTTCAGCCTCCGTCTCCAGCGAAGTGAAATTTGAGATTCTGTTGCTGCAAGGCGCGCAGAGCGACTTCCAAGGAGCTTACGAACGTTTCGGCGATAGGTTTTACCGCATCGCCGACAAGTCACTGGATCAGATCGCCCGGTTCCCGGAGTCGGCGCCAATTTTCCACGGACGCTATCGACGGCTGCTCTTGCGCGGAACGCCGCTCGGACTCTTCTACACGATCACAGGAAAGCGCATCATGGTCGGCGCGCTGCTGGACCTGACGCAAGAACCTGCGACGATTCGCCGGCACTTGGATCGATTGTGAGCGCCCGATGAAATGAGCGCGGGATTATCAATGACCGAAGGAGCAGTGGGGACAGCTTGTGCAGCGTGAATTTCTCCCCTCCGCTCGCAGAAACTCCTAGCGGTCTGCCGTCTGCTGGGTGTTGACGAGCTTCCAGTTCCCTGCGGCGTCGAACCTCAAGGTGATAAGATAGGCTGCCGCTGGGCTGCCCGATTTAAGCCCGGACCAGGCTGCGTGACCATAGAGGAGCAAGGTATTGGCGTCAGTCCAGCTGCGCGCCGTCATGACATCGCGCGTGGGTGAGGAGTCCAGAACGCGGCGCGGATAGGCGCTTTTCGGGAAGCGCTCCCTGGCTAGTTGCACCAACTGGCCGCGGCTGGATGCTTCGTCCGCGGGCGGGCGCAACGGGACCCATTTGTCGCCACGCAGTTGGTAAAACGCGGTCTTTTCGTAGGTGGTGTGGGCCATGTGCGAGGGAGAGTAGTTGAAGGCGAAGCGTTTGGAATCCGGCGCCCAGACGATTTCGGTGTCGCGTCCGTGCGGCACGTTTTTGGAAAGGTCCAGCACCACTTGTGTCGTGCCGGCCTTGACGATGCCCGGCCAATCGCCGCCAGCCCGCTGAAACTCCCATTGTTTATCGGGGGAAAACTCGTCTGAAGCGAAGGTGCTCCAGGTTCCGCTCGCAGCGAACTTCAAGATCGCATGTTGGTTCAGGACGAAGAGGTTGCCCGCACGATCCACGGCCAAACCGGTAGGTCGGAAAGTATTGACGGCCGGGGTCACACTGCTCTCCATGCCGTCGGCGCGAAACTTGAGGACTGAGTAGCTGCTGTTGTCCGGTGCGGCGGTTTGCGTCGAGAGCAGATTGCCGGCGGCGTCAACGGCCAGAATAATCGAATCCTTCAACCCGGAGGCGAAGGTGCTTTTCGAGCCGTCGGGGCTGATTTTGAGGAGCGTGCGGCCGAGCCGCGCGTCGGTGATTCCCGTGTCCGCCACCAGAAGATCGCCGGCGGAGTCGATGACGAGGTCGATCGGGTTGCCCAGCCCCGCGATGAAAGTGCTCTTCACGCCGGCGGGCGTGAATTTGAAAATCGAGTCGCCGCTGGAGACGAAGAGATTGCCCGCGCGGTCGAAAGCCATGCCCACCGAGCTGATGCCGATGGCGAAGGTGCTCTTCTTTCCCTCGGAGGTGAACTTGTAGATCGAGCGGGTGCCGCCGTCGGAGACAAACAGGTTGCCGCTGCCGTCGAAGCTCAAGCCAAGGGAGTAGTTCAGCCCGGTGGCGAAGGTGCTCTTCGTGCCGTCGGGCGTGAACCTGGAGACCGAATGCTCGTCGGCGGCGAAGAGATTGCCCGCGGCGTCGAAGGCCAGGCCGCCGGCGCGAGCGCTGAGGGCGGCCGAGGCACAAAAGAGGAACGCACCTAGGAGCGCGACAGACGCGGACGAGCTGGGCTTGGGATACATCGGTTGAGAGCGCCGGTTGGCTTCAGTTCGCTTGTGCAGGAGTAACTGACGGGGTCAGCCCATGCACCGTGAAAATTGATTGCGGCAGCGAAGGAGCACTCCGCTGCCGCAAATCGACTGCTGTCTGGCCCGGATGCCGGGTGCGACTACTTCTGGATGACCTGGCCGGTGGAGAAATTGTAGAAGTAACGCGGATTGCTCGTGTAGCGTTGCGGATTACCCTCTATCGGGAAGTAATAGAGAAACGCCTGGAGCTTGAAGTCGTAGAGATACGGGAAAGCGAACGTGCGGCTCGTGTAGAAGAACGAGTCACTCGCGAAGTCGTAAAAATAGATGCTGCCCGCCGCGTCGTTGCCATCGAACCAGTAAAGGTAGCCCATGTCGAAGTGGTAGATGAAGTGCGGGTCGGCGAGAAACGCGTAGTAG
>CAXTRS010000406.1:0-4401 GCA_964246635.1 uncultured Chthoniobacterales bacterium
TGACGACGTTGCCAAAAGTATCGGTGACGCTTGGAAAAACAAAGACATCCTCGGAGGCGTAGGCGCGCGCGAGTTCTTTGCCCGAGAGCAGTCCGGTGAAAATCGCGTCGGGCAGCAGACGGCGCATTTCCGCGGTGTAAACGCCGTCGCCGACGATCGCGGCGCGCACCCGCAGTCCTTCGGCGCGCAGGAGGTCGTGCGCGGCGGCGAAAACGTCGAGATTTTTTTCCACTGACACCCGGCCGACGTAGAGCAGGATCACCTCGCCGGCCGCGGCCCCGCGCTGCTGCCAATAGCCGGGCACGCGGCGCGACGGATGGAAAAGATCGGTGTCGAGACCACGCGGCAGGATGTGGATTTTCGCCGCGTCGATGCCACGCTCGATCCAGATCTTGCCATACTCGCCGCTGTTCACATACATGCTGTCGAGCTGGTGATAAAACCAATACATATAGCGCCAGGTGAGCGACTCCATGAAGGCGTCGTCGGTGAGGATCTGCACGTATTGCGGGAAGTCGGTGTGATAGATGCCGACCGCGCGCAGATGCAGCGCTTTCGCGGCGAGCAGCGCGGTGATGCCGACCGGGCCAGGCGTCGAAATAATGAGCTCGGTGAAGCCTTCGCGCTGGATGTAATCGATCATCTCGAGCATCGGCGGGAAGGTCAGCTTTTGGAGTTCGTATTCGGGAATCTCGAACTCGCCGATGGGCGGGAAATTCTTTAGCGGAATCTCGCCGTCGAGATCGATGTGGGTGCGCGACGTGACCACGGTGAGGTCGCGCCCGAGCGACTTCGCCGTCGCCGCCATGCGCCGGATCGTGGTGGCGACGCCGTTGACGTCTTCGAGCGTGTCGGTGAACCACGCGCGGCGCACGTTGCGCAGCGGCGGCGCGATCGACCCGGCAACGTCCTGGCTCAACGCGCGCAGCCACGGCCGGTCCGGCGACTGGCTTTTGAACGCATAAATATACGGGCTGAGCAGCAGCCCGAGCGGCGCGATCGCGCTGATCGCCTGCAAGCCCTCGATCATGTTGCCGCCGCTGACCTGGCGGACAAATTTCACGAAAAAACGATACGCGAGCTGGTTGGTGAAAAGGTTCGCAATAAGAAACGCGCGCCGCTCCGGCTCGGCGACCTCGGTGGTCTGCCGCGCGATGGCTTTCTTCACGCCGGGCTGTGAAAAATAGGCCGCCAGCTCACGCCAAACCGACGCGTTGCCCGGCTTCATCAGCTCGAAGATGCGCCCGCTGAGCACGCCGTCCGCGAGGAAGTTCAGCTTTTCGCCCAGCGTGAACTCCGTCGGGTTCTCGCCCTCCATGAAACGGGAGAACATTTTCTCCAGCAGCGCCGGCGTTCCCTTGCGCGCCCCGGCTTTGAGAAACCGATCCTGCGCGAACGAATACAGCGTGTTGTAAAGCCCGTGCGAAAGCGCCAGCGGCGTGCCGCCCGCGCCGCGCGGAGTCGCGCGATCCGCCCGAAGGTGGGCCAGAAACTCTGCGACCGTTTTTGCCCTCGGCGTCTCTGTCCAGGCTTTGGCCGGGAACATCCCGCCGTGGTCGTCGCTGCCGGCGGTGAAAAATTTCCGCCACGGCTCCGCGTGCGTCGGCGCGAAGCCGTGGCGGCTGGCAAATTCTTCGACCCGCTGCGGTGTCAGGCCGGAGAAAACGTGCGCGGCGACTTCACCCAGCAGCGCAGCGCGCAGCCCGTTGATCGTCTCGAAGTGTTTGAAGAGCAAAATCAGCCGCTCGACGTGCGACGCGCCGAGCTTCCCATTCAAACTGAAAAGCGGGTGCGCCACGGCGTGCGCGAGCGCTTCCTGCGCCAGGAATTTCTGCAGCTCGAAGATGTCGTCCCGCCGCGCCGCCATCTCGCGGTGCTGCGCTTCGCTCACGCCCCAGACCAGCAGGTGCACCTCGCAGCGGTCGTCCGGAAAATAGGTCGTGACTTCTTCGCTGAGAAAAACCCGCGCCGCGGCGCTCTCTCCGCACGCCCTTGCGACGGCTTCCGCCATTTCCAGGCAGCCGTCGATGCGGTTGTGATCGGTGAGGGTGAAAAAATCCATCCCGCGCTCGCGCAAAGCCGCGTGCAGCTCGCGAGGGTCGGAATAGCTGTCAGGAAAATCGAACCTCCGAAACAGCCACTCAGCCGAGCGGTCGCTGTAGCGCGAATGGAGATGAAGATCGGCTTTCATGATCTGCGGCTACGAACTCCGCATACGTCGCCGCCTTGCGCCCATTGCGCAAACCCTCCCGGATCAGAGCGCGCACCTGTTGCCAAATCGCGGCGTGCCGAAAATCGGGCGGATGCAAGCCGACGCGCAGCAGCGGATTCGCGCGCAGCCGCCGGGCGAGCGCCGCGTTCCAAAGCAGCGAGACCTGTCGCCGCCAGCGATTGCGGCAACTCCAGACCAGCGACTGAGAGCGCGTCACGCGCAACCCGTCGTTGGGCAGGAATTCCTCGACGCTGCCGAGGCGCGTGGTGTAGCGGAAACCCGCGGCGCGCACGGCACGCCCGGCCGCGGTCCCCAGCAGCCAGGCGGGCGCGATAAAACCCACCGGAGGAGCAGGAAGTGCGAGCCGGGAAAAATCGGCCTGCGCGCGCGCCAGCAATTGGGCGGCAGCGGATTCGCTCAGGTCGAAAAACTCGCCCTCGTCCGCGGTATAGACCTGCGTGAGCCAACGCGTGCGCGCCGACTCCGCCGTGCCGCGCGCGCGTCGGTGGAAGTAACCGTGCACGACGATCTCGTGGCCGGCGGCGGCGAGCTTTTACAGCTCCTGGCAGATCGCCGCGTCGGGGAGAGAATGGCCGGGTCCGTGATGATCGGGCACGACGAGCAAAGATGTGCGATCCACGCCCAGCGTGCGCAAATGGTCGAGCATCGCCACGCACGCCGGCCAAGTGTGCGGGCTGACGTCGTGCAGCGAGACGACGAGCGAGGGCGGCTTCATCGCAAAGCCAGCGCGTCCGCCGTATTTTCGTGCGGCGTTTCGCGCTCAGCCCCACGCGCTTCCCGGCGTGGTCGCGGGCGCAGGAAGGTCCAAATCAGGGTCAGGATCGCGACGGCAGCGCAGACCTTCGCGAAGAGATCGCCGTGGCGCACGTAGAAGGTCGGCGGTGCACCCGCGCGCGGCACCTCGATGACGCGCACGAGCACGCCGGGACCGAACGTGTCATTTTCTTCGCTGCGCAGAATTTGCCCCGCCGGCACGCGGCCGAATTTGTCGATGAAACAGGTCACGCCCGTGTTGGCGCAACGCACCATCGGGCGACGCGTTTCGACCGTGCGGAAGACGGCTTCGGCGATGTGCTGCTTCGAGCCGGCACTGCGTTGGAACCAGGCGTCGTTCGTCAGGTCCACGAGCAGTTGCGCGCCCGGTTTGCCGTCGGGCTGCGGCTGCACGAAACGGCGCACGAGCTCGCCGAGCGTGTCCTCAAAACAGATGAGCGGCGCGATGCGCACCGTCGGGTTTTGCGTCTCGAAAACGACCGGCGCGCGCCCGGCCTCGAAGTCGGCTGGCACCTGGTCGCCGGCGATCCAGGCGAAGAGCGGAAAACTGTTTCGGAACGGGATGAATTCGCCGAACGGCACGAGGTGGAGCTTGTAATACAACTGCGGCTCAGGGCTGCCGTCGGCGGTGAAGAGCAGCGCGGCGTTGAAATCGTGCGCACTGGCTTGCGAAGGCGGCGTTTTGGTCTCTTCGGCGGCGGCCAGGCGATCCACGGTGCCGAGCAAAAAATTGAAGCCGCCGCGCTCGACGAAACTCATCACGAACTCGAAGTTCGCGCGCTCGCCGAGCACGCCTTGCGGCGTCGCCGCTTCCGGCCAGACGAGGAGTTGCGGACTCGACGCCAGCGCGACTTCGGTCAGCTTGCGATAGGTCTTGAAAATGTGCTGCTCGAACTCCGGGTCCCACTTTTGCGCCTGCGGAATCGCGGCCTGCACGCAGGCGACTTTGAGCGGCGTCTCACCCGCCGAGGAGAGCTGGCGCGCGCAGTCTGACCACGGCAATTGGGAGAAGCCAAATGCGAACGCGCCGAGCAACCCGGCGAGCGTGAGCGTGAAGTCGAAGTGCGGCCGGACCCTGCCGTGACGCAGTTCGAGCGCGAAGCGGCGCACTGTCAGCGCGCCGATGAGATTGACGAACGCCGCGAGAAACGAAAGCCCGCCGACGCCGGTGTATTCCGCGAGCTGAATGAGCGCGACGTTGCCGTGCAGCGCGCTTCCGAGCGTGTTCCAGCCAAAACCGCTGAAGAGCCAGCCGCGCACCCATTCCAGGGCCACCCACGCAGCGGCGCCGAGCGCGGCGAAAAGCAGGTTCCAGCGCGAGCGCATCACCCAGTTGCGCATCGCCGGGCCGCCGGAAATTCCGCGCAGGGAGAACAGGCCGCTCAATAACAGCC
>CAXTRS010000407.1:0-1609 GCA_964246635.1 uncultured Chthoniobacterales bacterium
CGGTCGCCACGCCCCGCCGGGCCGCCCGCAGAATCTGGGGCCCCGGAGGCCAGCCGCGGCGCCAAACAGAAAAATCTACGGACGCCCCGGAGGTGCGTCCCTACCTAAAAAAATGCTGCGCCCGTCAGCGCGCGGCGGCGCGTATCTGGCGTCGATGAACGCCCCTTCGCTCTCGGAAAATTCGCCTTTCACGCGCCGCCGTTTTCTTGCCGGCACCGCGCGCAGCCTCGTCGCCGCGGGAACCGCCGGTGGTTTCCTGGCCCAAAACGCTGCCGGGCAAAAAACCGACGTGGCATCCGCCGCGAGTCCCCCGCCCTCGCCCGCCGCCGACGCCGGGCAGCCGGTGAAATTGCCGCAGCAATACAACGTGAAAACCGAGCGCGTGGGCGGTCCGGCACCGACGCCGTTGCCTCCATCAGACCGCGTGGGCTTTGCCATTGTGGGATTGGGCCAGCTCGCCGTCGAGCAGCTCATTCCGGCATTCGCGCAGTGCGAAAAAGCGAAGCTCGTCGCGCTCGTCAGCGGCTCGCCGGAAAAGGCGGCGACGATCGCTCGCCAGCACGGTATCGCGGCGAAGAACGTCTATGATTACAAGTCCTACGATACGCTGCGCGACAACCCGGAGGTGCAGGCCATTTACATCGTGCTGCCGAACAGCATGCACGCGGAATTCACGGTTCGCGGCGCGACGGCGGGCAAGCACATCCTTTGCGAAAAACCGATGGCGACCAGCGTCGCCGATTGCGAGGCGATGATCGCGGCGTGCAAGGTGGCGGACCGCAAGTTGATGATCGCCTACCGCATGCAATACGAACCGCACAACCGGCAGATGCAAAAGTTTGTGCGCGAGAAAACCTTTGGTGCGATCAAGCTCATCGAGGCAGTCAACGGCCAGAATCAGGGTGACCCCGGGCAGTGGCGGCACAAGGCTGCGCTGGCGGGTGGCGGCGCGCTGCCGGACGTCGGCATTTATTGCCTGAACACGACGCGCTTTCTGCTTGGAGAGGAACCTACGGAAGTGTCGGCCCAGATATTCACTACACCCGGCGACCCGCGGTTCAAGGAAGTCGAGGAAACGATGACCTTCCAACTGCGCTTTCCCAGCGGCGTGCTTGCGAATCTCGCCACCGGCTATGGCCATCACGAGACCCGTCGTTACCGTGTCCTCGCCGAGCGCGGCTGGTTCGGCATGGATCCCGGATTTTCCTACAAAGGACTGCGCGCCGAGGCGTCGCACGCCGAAGGGAAAATCGAGCACCGCGAGATGCTCGTCCTGGAGGAAAAGAACCAATTCGCGCTCGAGATCGATCACTTCGCGGAGTGCGTGAAAAAGAACCAGACGCCTTACACGCCGGGCGAGGAAGGACTCCAGGATCAACGCCTCATCGAAGCGCTCTATCGCGCCGCCAAAGAAGGCCGCACGGTGAAGATCGAGGGCGCGGCGCTCGGTGGCGGAAAACTCGATGCCTTCCGCGGCACGCCACCCGCATAAAGTTAAAGGCAGGGACGCACCTCCGGGGCGTCGGTAGAACTTTGGTGTGCGGAGGATTCTCGCTCGGCGGACGACAGAGTCACGGGGGCCCCCCCGGGGGGGGCCCGCCGGTGGTCG
>CAXTRS010000407.1:1650-4397 GCA_964246635.1 uncultured Chthoniobacterales bacterium
CTTTTTCCGCCTTCCAGATCGGCCCGGTTTTGTCGAACACCGGCGCTTCGCCGTTCGACGCCAGCGGCTGGCCTTCGGCGACTTTGAAGATCGGCAGGATCGGATTGCCTTTGGCGTCCTTCTTGTATTCGACGCCTTCTTTTTCGATCAGCAAATACGCCTTGAACTCCCCGCCCGGCCACTCGCCGAGCAACACTTCCATGTCATACGCGCCGCCGGCCTGGACCTGAAACGTGTCGCCGACGCCCAGCCCTTTATACCAGTCGAACTTTTTCATCAGGTCGGCGTTCAGCCCTTCCGCCGCGTAATACTTCGCCGGCTTGCGCCCGCTGGGCGTCGGCGTGCCGCTGTCGCGCACTACGCGGCCGTTGAATTTGACGACGAGCACGTCGTCCGCCATGCCGACGAACCGATACGTGCCTGTATCGGGCGCGATGACCTTTCCTTTGTAATGAATCACCCACATGCTCGGCTGCACCCGGCCGGCGAGGTTGAACGCTTTCGGCCCTTCGTTTGCGTCGATCTTCGGAATGAAAAACTGCGTCGCATACAGCGGCGCCGGGCTGACGAAGAAACGCTGGAAGACGACCGGGTTCCAAGCACCGTTGACGAACTTGCCCAACAGGTCCGGGTAACCATCGTGCGACACGCCGCTGGGTTTGAGAAATTTTTCCTGCTTGAGATCGTAAAACGTGCCGACCAGCGAGCCGCCGCCGCGGGTGTCGCGAAAGCCGAAGAGAGGCACGCCGCCCCCGCCGCTGCTGCCGCCGCCCGCGCTGCCCGCGAGTCCGCCGGTGCCGAGGCCGATGCCGCCGGGCGCCGCGCTCATGCCACCCATTTTCAGCGCGCTCGTATCTTTCATCGCGGGCAGCGGCAAGGCGGGCATTTCGGGCAGCGCGACTTTCGCGATGCCCTGAACGGCGACGCGTTTCGGCGGCGCGGGCGCGCTGGCAGTTTTTTGCTGCTTGGCCATCTGCACTTTGTGCTCGATGGCGCGCTGACTCTTGTTTGGGCTGGGCGGCCCGCCTTGGAAAGTCAGCTTCCGCTTTGCCTGGATCGTCTGCACGACATAGACGCCGGCGCCGAGGCCGAAGAGCAAGTGCAAGCCGATCGAGACGAGCAGAAACGAGCCGCTGAGCCGTTTCCAGCCGCGGCGCTTTTTCGGCTCGGCTGCGACTGGCGGTGCGGTGGCGGTGGCAGTGCTCATCGCAGGGTCAGTCCTCCTCGTTCACCGTGAAGGTGACGTTATCGATCCGCGCGACGGCGAGCGCGTCGAGCACATCGACGGTGCGCGCATATTTCGCCTGTTCCTCGCTAAGAATTGTCACCACGACCGGCGACTTCGCGGCGTCGCTGGCTTGTTTCAAACGCAGCAGCGTGTTCTTGAGCTGCGGCAGGTCTTTGGACTCTGGCGAATCCATCGGCTCGTCGTTGAGCGCGATCTCGCCGCTTTCGGAAATCGTGATGATTTGCTCGTCGGGAAACTCCGTCGCGCCGCTGGTTTCCGCGGTGCCGGGAAGCTGGGAGTTGAGCTCTTTTTCCACCCGCACCTCACCGGCCATCACCATGAAAAAAAGCATGATGACAAAGACGACGTCGATCATCGGCGCGATCTGAAAGCCGACGTTGCCGCCGTCGCTGCCGAACGGGTTTTCCTTGAGGCGCATGAGGGGAAAAAGCATCCGCGGATTAACGCGGATTAACGCAGATTATTTTTGTTTCTGACGGCGGAGATGGTTTTTTGGGAACACAAAAATCCGTGTTAATCCGCGTTAATTCGCGGATCGTTTCTTAGTCCTTATTCGTCGCCGAAAACGAGATGTCGGAAATGCCGGCTTCCGCGCAGGCGTTCATGCCGCGCGAGACGTGAATGGCTGGCAACTCGCGGTCGCCGCGGATCACCGTGCGGAACGTCGGGTTCAAGCCGGCGGCGATTTTTTTCTCGCCTGCAAGCTTCGCGTTTTTCAAGGCCGCGATCAGTTCCGCCTGCTGCGGATACACCTTGTCGTCGAGCACGAACTCGGCCTGCTTCGCCTCCGCTCTCCAGCGAATATTCAGGATCGCTTCCGCGCGCGAGCTGTCCTTTTTCAACGCGTTCGGCGCGGTCGGCAACTTGATCGTTTTGTCCACCTTCAACACCTGCGCGGAGGTGATCGTCATGAAAAAAATCAGGATCGTCAGCAGCACGTCGATCATCGGCGCCACTTGAAATTCCGGCTCGCCTTCGCCGCCCCCTCCGCCTCCGGCCATAAGAAGAAAAAGGCTAAAGGCTAAGGGCGAAAGGCGAAAAAAGAGCGGCGCATGGATCGAACGCCTCAGCTGGCCGTGGCGGCGGTTTCGATGGCAGCAGGCGCCGGCGATGCGGAAGGCGCGCCGGCGGGGTCGGCGGCCGGTGACGCGGAGACCAGCCAGTTCGGGGTGTTGGCGAAAAGTTCTTCGTCGCCGATGTGGACGCCGGCAAGCTGGTCGTAGGGCATTTTGCGGAAGAGCGTGGTGAGCACGTCCTGGATGTGGTGAACAGCCGCGGCCGCACGATTGCGCAGGAAGTAATACGCGCCAAACGCCGGGATCGCGATGAACAAGCCGCTCGCCGTGGCGACGAGGACTTCGCCAATCGCGGAAGAAAGGCTCGACGGATCGCCGATGCCCGATTGCCCGAGCGTGGCGAACGCTTTGATCATGCCCGTCACCGTGCCGAGCAACCCGATCATGGGCGTGCAGACGCCGATGACCGAGAGATACGAAAT
>CAXTRS010000408.1:0-4382 GCA_964246635.1 uncultured Chthoniobacterales bacterium
CCGCCGCGCGTGATCGACGGCCGCTCCACGGGCGGCACGCCGGCGCCTCCTGGAACCACGCCGCCCGGCACCGCGCCGATCAATCCCTTCCTGCTGCCCGGCGCCACGCCGCCGCCCGCGCTGAATCTGGACGACGCGGAAAAAACCGGCAGCGGCCTCGGCCCGGTGATTTCGGTGAAAAACACGCCGAACCGTTTTTCGCGCGCCGGACTGCCCGCGCGCAACTGGATCGATCAGACGCAGGCCGAAGCCGATTCGAAGAGCGCAGGCTGTCTCCAGTGCCACCGCGGCGTCGAGCCGATGCACCGCTCTCAGTATGTCGTGCTAGGTTGCACCGATTGCCATGGCGGCGACGCGCACGCCGCCGGCAAGAATGTCGTGGATAAAAAAGCCGTCGTCAGCTCGACCACAACGACGACCACGGTCTCCAACGGCGTCCGCCTCGATGCGCGCGGCCACGTTTTGCCGGAAAACCCGGAATACTGGCGCACGAGCGCGAATCCCGGCAACGTGCCCCAACTGCTCAACCACGAAAGCCCGGAGTTCATCCGCTTCGTGAATCCCGGCGACCTGCGGGTGGCCGATCAGGCGTGCGGGCTCTGCCACGCCAAGAGCGTCGAGCACGTGCCGAATAGCATGATGTCTCACGGCGCGATGCTCTGGGGTGCGGCGCTCTACAATAATGGCGCGTATCCGCTGAAAAATTACGTCTTCGGCCAGAGTTACCGCGCCGACGGCGCGCCGCAGCGCATCAACAATCCGTATCCGGTCACCGCGGAGATGACCCTCAAGCGAGGCATCCTGCCATTCATCCAGCCGCTGCCGCGCTTCAACCTCTCCGCTCCCAGCAACACGCTGCGCATTTTCGAGAAAGGCCAGTTCCCGCCGCTCGAACTGGCCAACCCGGAGCCGGAGGAGTTGGGCGGCAAACCGGCCAAGCGACTCACCGCGCGCGGCGCCGGCAGCGGCATCCGCGTGGACCCGGTGTTCATCGGTTTGCAGAAAACGCGCTTGAACGATCCGCTGCTCGTCTTCATGGGATCGAACGATCATCCCGGTGATTTCCGGTCGAGCGGCTGCACGGCGTGCCACACGATTTACGCGAACGACCGGTCGCCGACGAACTCGGGTTGGTGGAGCAAATACGGCCATCAAGGGCTGAGCTTCAGCAAGGACCCGACGATTCCGAAAAACGAGCGCGGCCATCCGATCGTCCACCAGTTCAGCCGGTCGATTCCGTCCAGCCAGTGCATGAGCTGCCACATGCACCAGGGCAATCTCTTCGTGAACCCGTATCTGGGCTTCATCTGGTGGGATCAGGAGAGCGACGGCGAGTTCATGTATCCCAAGGAGCAGCACAATCCGACGGACGAGGAGCTCATGCGCGCGGTGCGCATCAATCCCGAAGCCGCCGCGGCCCGCGGGCTGTGGGGCGACCAGAATTTCGTCGAGAAAGTTGCCGAGCTGAATCCCAGGCTAAAGCACACCCAGTTTGCCGACTATCACAGCCACGGGTGGGTTTTCCGCGCCATCTTCAAGAAAGACCGCAAGGGCAATATGCTCGACCGCGACGACCGGATCGTGCGGCCGGATGACCCGAACAAATGGCAGAAAGCCGTCCACTTGAAGGACGTTCACCTAGAGCGCGGCATGCAGTGCGGCGACTGCCATTTCCTGCAGGACTCGCACGGCGACGGCACGCTCTACGGCGAGCCGCGCGCGGCCACGAGCATCGAGTGCATCGACTGCCACGGCACCGTCTTCAAGCGGCCGACGCTCGTCACCAGCGGCAACAGCGGCAAGATCAACATCGCCGACAGCGTCACGCCCTTCGGCCCGCGCTTCGAGTGGAAGGAGACCGTGGACGAGAAGCTCATCCCGCGCCGGGTGCTCTATCAGTATTCCAACATGGACCCGAACGTCCGCTGGGAAGTCCCGCAGACGATCGACACCGTGGATCCGACTTACATCGCCAACTACGATAACGACCCCAAGCACGGGCCGGTGCGTCCGCACTTCAACCCGAAGTCGGCTTATTCTAAGACGCTCCACCGCGACGGTCGCGACTGGGGCGACCTGCCGGCCGATCCCGGCGACCGACGCGCGACCTTCGCGCACAACGACGAGTCGATGACCTGCCAGATTTGCCACAGCTCGTGGGTGACGAGCTGCTTCGGCTGTCACTTGCCGCAAAAGGCCAATCAGCGTGTGCCGCTCAACAAATTCGAGGGCGTCACAAATCGCAATTACACGACGTATAATCCGCAGGTGCTGCGCGACGACGTGTTCATGCTCGGCATCGACAGCACGGTGAAAAAACACCGCATGGCGGTCCTGCGATCATCGAGCGCGATCATCGTGAGTTCACAAAATTCGAACCGCGAAAACGTCTATGCGCAGCAGCAGACCGTGAGCGCCGAGGGCTACAGCGGCCAGGCGTTCAACCCGCACTTCCCGCACACGACGTCGAGCGTCGGCACGACGAAGAATTGCACCGACTGCCACCTTTCCAATGCCGGCGACAACAACGCCTGGATGACGCAGTTGCTCGGCTTCGGCACGGGCACGGTGAATTTCTTCGGCAAATACGCCTGGACCGCCGCGGGTCACGAGGGCGTCTGGGCGATCGCATGGACGGAAACCGAGGAACCGCAGGCCGCCATCGGCAGCCATCTGCACAAGCTTGCGTATCCTGATTTCTACAAGGAGCACATCGAGAAGCGAAAGGGCAAGCTGGAGACGGCGTTCGAGCACACCGCGAAGGATTGTCGCGACCTGACGTATCGCGGCGAGTTCCTCTACACCGCGAACGGCAAGGGCGGCTTTCAGCTTTACGACATCAGCACGATCGACAACAAAGGCTTCAGCGAGCGCTTCAACACCGCGCCCGTTTCGCCGCTCGGCGAGAACTTGCACGTCTCCACGAAAGGCGTCGCCACCGCGCTGGCGCTGCCGAGCACGCTCGGCCTCGATCCGTTGCGCAAGCGGTTGCCCGAAAACGAGGAGCAGCCGATTCCGCTCTACTACGGCTTCATCTATGGCACGGATACCGTCGAAGGTCTGGTCGTCATCTTCGTCGGGCCGCTGGTGCAAGGCGCGCCGGACAAGTATTTCATCAAGAAGCAGGTCAGCTTTAACCCGCCGGCCTCCGGCTTCAGCGACGGCAAGCAGTTGGTTTCCAACAAAGACGGCGCCGGCGGCCTGCTCACCGGCGCCACGCACATCGTCGCGGCCGGCTCGCGCTTGTATATCACCAGCCCGCAGGGGCTCTCGGTGGTCAGCGTCGCTGACCCGACGAAACCACGCTTGGTGAGTCATTATGGCGGCAGCTATCTGCGCGAGCCGCAAGCCATCTCACAGCCGCAATTCCAGTATCTCTGGGTCACGGACAAAGACGGGTTGAAGACTTTCGACATCACCGATCCCGACCGGCCCGTGCCGGTGCCGGGCGCCGTGGTGCATTTGCACGAAGCCGGCCGGCTCTACGCCGCGCGCACTTACGTCTATGTGCCGAACGGCGAGGAAGGACTGGCCATCATCGACGTCGAACGGCCGACGCATCCGCGCCTGGTGCAGATGTTCAACGCTGGCGGCGCGATCAACGACGCCAAGGCGGTGCAAATCGGCTCGATCAGCGCGTCGATGTTCGCGCTCCTGGCCGACGGCAAGAACGGCCTGCGCGTCATCCAACTCATCTCGCCGGAAAACGTGCCTGAGCACATGGGCTTCTCGCCGAAACCGAACCCGATTCTCATCGCGTCTTATCCGATCAAAGGCGGGGAAGCGCTGGCGATCAGCCGCGGTCTCGACCGTGACCGCATCCTCGATGAAACCGGCCAGCAAACCGTCGTCTTCGGCCGGCGCGGCTCGCGGCCGTTCCATCTGGATGAAATGCTGCCGTTCCTGCGGCACGGCGCGTCCGGCCGCAGCGCGAAGGACAGCCCCACGCCCGGCGCCTTCTACCGCGTGGACGACGTATTTAATCAGACCGATTCCGCCGGCGTCCGCACGCTCGTGACCAAGAGCGGCCGCTCGATTGCCGATCCGCTCGCCTTTGAAAACCCGGTTGGTCCCTTCCCGAAGACTCCGCCGCCGGGCGCCACGCCTGCGCCAGAGGCCTCTCCCGACAATCCGTTCCTCGTGCCCGGCGAAGTCCAGCGGCTCAACCGCCGGCTCGATCCCGTGCGCCTGCCGGACGGCACCATCTTCACTCCCCCGCCGCCGGGGCAGCCCATGGCCACCCCGCCGCCCGCTGGGGCACCGACGCCCGCGCCCGGCTCGGGAAATCCGTATCTGCAGGATTCCGAGGCCGACCGAATGTTGCGCTCGCGGCCAGGCGGCAGCGGCAGTGGCGGCGCGCGTCCGCAGCCGACCCCATCGCC
>CAXTRS010000409.1:0-4372 GCA_964246635.1 uncultured Chthoniobacterales bacterium
GCACTGGCGGCACCGCCAGCTTGGCGGCCGGTCACGGTGCCCGTGCCACCGCCGGAGGAGGCGGGGATGAGCGAACCGCGCGCGGGGTCGGGTTGGTTGCAGGCGGTGCTGAGAAGCGGCAGCGCGATGCTGCCGGCGACCGCGGCGACGAGCAGGAGAAGGGACGAACGGGTGGGGGTGGCTTTCGGATTCATCATCCCGTGGATTCGATTTTCGTGCGCGCGCCGGTTTCCTATGCGGCGGTTGGCGCCCATGTCCTCCAAGCCTATGGAGAGCGGAAGGGTTTGTCTCAATCGGCGCCGGCGCTGTCCCCTTCGTAACAGCTATCCACCCGGGCGGCCACGTCGCGTTAGCCGTATCCCACTTCTCAAATTCCCATCATGGTGGCGAGCGCTTTTTGCGCGTCGCCGCGGCGCTCGTAAGCCAGGGCGAGGTGATAGAGCACGTCTTTTTTTGTCGCGTCCATGACGGCCAGCCGCGCCGCGGCGTCTTCGTATTGTTTGATCGCCAGATCGTAGATGCCCTTGGACTCGAAGCAGCGGCCGAGCAGGCTCATCGCGCGCACCCCCAGGCTCGGGCTGGTCCGGGCGCGCTGGAGCTCGGGGATGGCTTCGGTAAAACGGCCGGCGGCGACGAGCTGTTCGCCCAGCTCGAAGCGGAAGACGAGGTCGGTCGGGTTGCGCTCGACGCGGCGGCGGGCTTCTTCGACTCCCGATTCCGCGCGGGCGCGCTGGAGCTCGGCCAGCTCGGCGCGCACGGTTTCGGCTTGCGTGGCGGTGGCTTCGTCGAGCTCGACCGGGTTCGGCAAGGCCGCCAGCCACACCTCGCGGGTGGCGATCCCGTGTTCGAGATTTTGCACCGACAAATCGGCCACCTTGCGCACCAGGCCGGGGTCGCTGCTCTCCGTCAGCGCGACGGCGTATTGATACCACTCCAGCGCGGCAGCGAAGTCTTCCTTCTGCTCGTAGAGATCGGCAATGCGGCGCACCACGTCGAGGTCGCGCTGGTTCTCGTCGTAGCGCGCGCTGAGTTCGGCGAGCTGCGCGTCGATCATCTCGGCGCTCTTTGTGAACCGGCTCTGTTGTTCGAGCGAGATCGCTTCCTCCTTGTTTTTGAGCACATCGCGGTAGCTCGTTGCCTCGTTCCAGCCGCCCTGCGCCATCGACGCCTGCGCGGCGGCGTCCTTGCCGCGCTTGATCGCTTCGAGATCGGCGGGATTCAGCTCGACGAGCCGGTTGTAAATTTCCACCGCGCGCTCGGGCAGGCCGTTGAGCGTGTAGGCGCGCGCGAGTTCGTGCAGGATTTTCGGCTCCTTCGGGCTGGCGTCGCGCATGGTCTCCAGGGCGAAGAGCGCGGTTTCCGGCAGGCCGGCCGCCAGGGCGGCGTCGCGCAGGAGGCCATTGGCCGGGAGACTGTGCGGGTCGCGTTCGAGCAGTTCCTCGGCGGCGACAAGGGCGGCCCGCGGGTCTTTTTTGACGAGGCTCTGCGCTTTCATCACCGACAGGCCGGCGGCGGAAAGCCCTTTCAAAAACGTGCTGCCGCGGCTGCCCGCCTTCGTATTGGCCAGCGCGGCGCGGCGCAGATATTGGCGCGCGAGGAGAAACTCCGGTGTTTCCTGCAAAACCGTCTGCAAGAGCGTGACGGCGTAACCAAAATTGCGCTGCTCGATGGCGCTGCTCGCTTTCAGCCAAAGCGTGCGCGCGTTGGCAGAAAGGTCGTTTTCGGTTTTGACGGCCATGGAACAGGAGCGGGTGATTGGCGTCACCCTACCAAATCCGACCGGCGTGCTCCTACCACGGATTTCACCCGGGCAGGAAAAGTCCCGCCACTCAGCGCGCTTGGCCCGGTGGCCACTGTTTGCCGGCGAGTTCCGGCGGCAACTGCGTCGGGTCCTCCGGGTAGAGCAGCGAGAGGTCCATCTGCTGCGACTTCGAGCCTTGGAGAAACTCCAGCTCTTCCGGCGCGCCGACGATCAGCCAGAGCGTCTCGGCGTCCGTGTCGTTGAAGACCTGCCGCAACGCTTCCGGCCCCACGAGCACGCCGCCGTGCTTCGGCACTGTCAGCGTCTCGCCACCCACGCGCATTCGTCCCGTGCCTTCGAGCACGAAGTAAAACTCTTCCTGCCGGATGTGTTTGTGCCACGTGTTCGCGCTCCCCGACGGCACCCGCCACAGCCGCGCGCTCAATTGTCCACTGCCTGTGCGCTCCAAGTAATCCGCATTGGGAATCTTCATCAAATTCGACGGCTGCCAGTGCAAGTCGGCCGGTCGAATGAGGTAGTAATCGGTCACGGGTTTCATCCCGCGAGTATGGCCTAAATCATGCCGAGTTCCATGCCCGAAGCGGCATCCCACCTTGCTCTGTCATCAGATTCTCGTGCGGTAACTCGAATTTCAAGGCGATTCACACGTTACCAAGGCGCCTCGCGAAATTTAGGATGTGCAGGAAACTACGATGGTCGCTCTGGAGACCATGATCTTTCTTGTCCAGGAACGCCAAGATAAGAGTCTGCAGAGCGCGGGTTACGATCAAAATATGAGGAGGTGTAAAA
Source organism: uncultured Chthoniobacterales bacterium (assembly GCA_964246635.1). Lineage (GTDB taxonomy): Bacteria > Verrucomicrobiota > Verrucomicrobiia > Chthoniobacterales > SZAS-18 > JAFAXH01. Next base: position 2,552 of record CAXTRS010000409.1, read on the forward strand.
CGTGGGGCTTGGCTTGAAGACCTTCAGAACACTGCCATTTGCAAACGATGGTAGAAGAAGAAGATTACCTAAAACGATTTCTGCAAGTTCAATTGGTTCCATATAATCTGAACTGTCACCTTTGCTCGCCTTCACTTTTTGAGTGCGAATGGTTGGAAGAGCAAGAGCTAGTGCCGAAATTCCATAAGGCGCATATTCATGTGCTATACACTTGATAGCGCATTCTACCGCTGCCTTTGCGGAAGTAAATGGCAACATATCTGGATAGTTGAATGCTACGGAATTGCAGCTGAATGCAAGCAGGCGACCCCCGCCCCTCTTCATTAAGAGGGGGAGCAAAACCCTCGCGATCCCACACAAAGTAATGTAGTGACTGTCCATCATCTCACGCACTTTACTCATCCCAAGGTCAACTAATGGGATATGACACCAATAGTCTCCAACGCAATGGATAACCGAAAAAGGCCCCTCGAAGTAGCTGTCTGTAACATCACGGAGGCGGGCTAGGTCCTCGTCTTGCAGAAAGTCAAGGTCTTGAATCAGTTTCCAATTACCTTCGCACGTAATTAATATCTGACGTGCTTTATTACGAGCAGCGAGCAGAACACGATAACCTACCTTCCCTTGCAGCCATTCACCCAGGGCACGGCCAATGTCCGAACTAGCTCCGAGTATGAGCACATTTTTGCTGGCGTTGTTAGTGGATGCAAGGGTGTGCATATACGTGTCGAAGTCTAGGAATTCGTTCGCAGGGCGGGATACTTTTGGAATGCCTCCTCAATGAGGTCGCTTTGTTCTGATGACAATGTTGCGTGACCTAAATGACTGAGGCGCACGAAGATCGTATTTCCCCGATATACTGGCGATTGCCCGTGGACGCAGTGTTCGAAAGATCCCCGAAGCACGATAGGCAATTTTCGGCGTGCCCATTTAGGCAACCACGCTGCGGTAAACCGGTCATGCCATTGGTCGACGGACATACTTTCATAGCCTTTTACAAGCCCAATGGGAAATCTTGGAGTTGAAGTTGGCAGATATTCGACTTCATAAGCAAAATTCAGTTCGTTATTATCGGTTAATTCACATACAAGCGAATACCAGCGTGCATAGTCCAACGAGCCTTTGCGGCCAATCGCTACCCGAGTGCAATCCTGTATAACTGCGACAGGGTGAGCGGACGAAAATGGCTTAAAACCCTCCCTCATCATCGAGGGGGATTCAACTTCTACAGCTAGATAAGTGCTAATTCCAATCCAAACACCGGAGTAGTCACAATCGGGGTGAGCCCACTTCCATATTACTGTTCGGATTAGATATTCTCCTAAAGTAAAAACCGCGGTGACTACTCCCGTAGATGTGACCAGTCTCACTATATGAAAGAGCATAGAGTCCAACCACGGCTGCAAAGTGCTTGAGCGAGCAACTTGTGCATGGGCGCTAAGGTATCCGGCTGCAGCGAAGGCGGCAACCGCAATGAGAAGCACCAGCCACCGTAGCGCCAGCCTGTAAAATGAACTAAGTCGTGCCATATGACTTGAAAGGTATTACTCCTTCGTATAAAATTTACTCCTTCTCTCTACCAATTTCGCAGCCTTCGCTGCCCTTCCTTCGGCTAGCATTTCTCTTTCTTAATCCCCCTGCTCGACTGCGTATGTGTTGCACATCCTCAGTAATCTTCATCCAGTCGAGTGCATGTCCTAGGTGGTTTCATTAGGTATTCAGCGAGCGGTCCGCCTGGAGCCCGAAGGCTCCTCGCTGGGCGGCGTTGGTTTTGTCGCGGTGGGTGAAGGCTTGGTCGGCGGCGCCCTGGAGGTCGCGGCG
>CAXTRS010000410.1:0-4369 GCA_964246635.1 uncultured Chthoniobacterales bacterium
TGCGGCGACGACGCGGCGGCGGTGGCCGCGGCGATGGACGCCGTGGCGCTCGCCGCAGGTTTCGAGCTGCGCGAAAACGGTGGCGATGCGCCCGTGGACCGCGGCGTTGCCGATGTAATTTTTTCCCGAAGAGAACGTCGGGCTGTGCAGGTCGAACTCCTGCGTGGCGGGATCGTAGATCGCCGTGGTCTCGATGTCTTTCACGTTCGAGCCGTGGCCGATTTCGGTCATGGCGAAACAGCCTGGCAGGTCGAGCGTCGCAGTGGCGGGCAGGTATTTTTCGTGGTGATACGCGGTGCCGAGCCGCATGACGCTGCCGCCCCAGAGTCCAAAGTGAACGCCGAATTTGATGACGAGCGAGGTGTCGTGAAAGCCGAGGATTTCAAACGCCGCCATGAACTTCGCGACGTCCGCTTCGCCACCCGCGCCGCCGGGCATGAAGAGCGCGCCGAAGCCCTGCCGCGCGATCTCTTTCGTCCAGCCGAACACTTTGTCGCGCAGCCCCGGCGTGTCGGTGCCGGCGTAGTAGCGAAACTGCGGCTGCGCGAGCAGCAGACGCATCCGGTTTTTGATCTCCGCCTGTTCGCCGTCGAGAAATTCCTGCATCACCGCCGGCTCGAAGCTCGGCGGCTCCTGCACGATCGGCGGATAGCCGCGCAGCCAAGGTTCGTTGATCGGTCCATTCTGACTCGGCGATGTGTCTGACGCGCCGCTGGCGGTGAAAGTGTGCGGAGGTTGCATAGGATCCATGAAGCGGTCGTGGCGGCATTGTAGCGGCGGTCTATGACCGCCCCTGCGAACAGCGGCGATGACGGCAAAATCAGAGGGCGGTCATAGACCGCCGCTACAGCGGCTGCTTTCCGTAAAACGTTCCGTTCTGCGCGGCCAGTTTGCGGATCAAATCACACGGCGCGAAGTGGCTGCCCGCAGTCGGCGCGAGGCTTTCCAAGCGCGTGGCGATTTCACCCAACCCACGATTGTCCGCATACCGCAGCGGCCCGCCGCGGAAGGGCGCCCAGCCGGTGCCCATGATCATTCCGAAATCGACATCTTCCGGGGCTTCGACCACGCCTTCCTCCAGCACGCGCGCAGCTTCGTTCACCATGATGAGCACCATGCGGTCGCGCAGCGTGGCTTCGTCCGCGTTCACCGGCGCTGGCGACGAGGTGAGCAGCAACAAGCGCACGTCGTCGTTCAGCGGCGTGCGCGCGTCGTCGCTGCCGTTTTTGCCACCGGAGAAATCGTAAAACCCCTTGCCCGATTTCCGGCCGAGCCAGCCTTTGGCGATCATGTGGTCGAGCACGTCGTCCTTTGCAGCCGAGGCGAAGTGCGGCAGGCGCGCGGCGAGGTCTTTGGCGACGTGATTCGCTACGTCGAGCCCGACTTCGTCCGCGAGCCGCAGCGGTCCCATGGGCATACCGAAATCGAGCATGATCCTGTCGATCGTTTCGGCTGGATGGCCTTCCAAAACGAGCCGCACCGCCTCGACCATGTAGGGCAGGAGCACGCGGTTGACGAGGAACCCAGGACTGTCCTTGGCGATGACAGGCAGCTTGCCGGTGTTCTTCACGAACGCGAGCGCGGTCTCGAGCGTTTCCGCGCTCGTCCGCGCGCCGCGCACGATCTCGACGAGCTGCATGCGGTGCACGGGGTTGAAGTAGTGAATGCCGACGACGCGCTCCGGCAGCCGGAGTCCTTCGGCGATGGTGTCGATGGACAACGCCGAGGTGTTCGTGGCGAGCACGGTTTCGGAGCCGACGCGCTTTTCCATGTCGGCGAAAATTTTGCGTTTGAGATCGAGCTTTTCGACCGCGGCTTCGATGACGAGATCGACGTCGCGCATCGGCACATCCTGATACACGGGCACGATGCGGTCCAACCCGGCCGTGGCTTCGGTCGGCGTGAAGACGCGCCGCTTCGCGGCGTCGCGAAAGACCTTGGCAATCGACTGCATCCCCTTCGCCAGCGGCTCCGGGCCGATGTCTTTGAGCAGCACACGCAGGCCCCGCGCGCCGAGCCACTGCGCAATGCCGGCGCCCATGATGCCGGCGCCGATGACGACCGCTTTTTTCACCGCGCGCGGCTTGGCCCCGTCCGCGGGTAACGCGCTCGCCAGCTCGGTCGGCAGCTTCAATTTCTTGGCCCGTTCCTGTAGCAGGAACACGCGCATGAGATTGCGACTCGCCTCGGTTTTCGCCAGTTCGATGAACGCCGTCTTTTCGTTGCGCAGCGACACCTCGTGCGGCACGCCCAGCCCGTTAACGGCGACTTCCAGCGCTTTGATCGGCGCGGGGTAATTGCCGCGCGTTTTCGCGAGCGTTTTCTTGCGCGCCGTCGCGGCGACGACGCCGGCAATGACAGATTTGTTAGAGAGAAAATTTTTCGGCGCCGGCCGCTTGCCGCGCGCGATGCGCTTCTCCGCCGCGGCCGCGAGTCCTTCGGGATAAACGACCTCATCGACGAGTCCCAGTTTTTGCGCCGGCTTGGCAGCGTATTGCTTGCCGGTGAGGATCGCGCCGAGCGCGGCGGGCAGGCCGATCAGCCGCGGCAACCGTGTCGAGCCGCCCCATGCCGGCAGGATGCCGAGCATGACTTCGGGCAGGCCGATTTTTGTCGCCGACGCATTCGACGCCACGCGCCAGTCACACGCCAGCGTCAACTCGCAGCCGCCGCCGAGACAAACCCCGTGGATCGCCGCCACGCTCGGGAACGGCAGCCGCGCGATACGCTCGAACGTGCCCTGGCCCTGGTCGATGAGCGCCCCGAGCTTTTCCTCCGTGATTTCGGTCTCCTTGCTGAACCCAATGAGGTCTGCCCCGGCGATGAAGATTTTCGGCTTCGCGCTGCGGAAGACCACGCCTTTGAGCGTGCTCCGTTCCGCTTCGAGAAAATCGAGGTGCGCGTTGAGTTCCTCGAACGTCGCCTGGTCGAAAATATTCGCTGCCGAGTTCGGCTTGTCGAAGGTTAGCGTGCAAATGCCGTCGCGGACTTCGCGGCGGATATTTTTGAAATCGTTCATGATGATCGAAGCAAAGAAAATCAAACGGTTTGCGGCGCATCTTTCTCGACCGAGGCGATGTGCAGCGCCGAAAGCGTCACGCTGCCATCGTCATCGAACCAGATGACAAGCTGCTTCCCGGTGGGGCTGAAGCTCGCGTGGTCGTGTGTCGGAACGCGGTAAGTTCTCCCAGAGCTTGAGACAACGTGAAACGGCACGAATGGGTCTGCTTCGAGCAGTTCTTTGATGAGCGTGAGCATGGCAGCTTTGCAGTAGAGAATCACGTTCACTCCCGCTCCAACCACAGCGCGCCACCCTGGCCGCCGCCGACGCAGAGGCTCACCAGCGCACGTTTTTGATTGCGGCGGGCAAGTTCTTTCAGCGCGGTGAGCACGAGGCGCGCGCCGGTGACGCCGACCGGATGGCCGAGCGCGATGGCGCCGCCGTTGACGTTGAGAATCTCGTCGGGGATTTCACCGAGCGCGCCGTCGCGGCCGAGTTTTTCGCGGCAATATTTGTCGTCCTTGGCGGCGAGCTGGCAGCCGAGCACCTGGGCGGCGAAGGCTTCGTTGACTTCGATGAGATCGGCGTCCTTCAACCCGAGGCCGTCCTTCCGCTCAGACTTGTGGATCGCATAGACGGGGCCGAGGCCCATGCGCGACGGATCGCAGCCGGCGTATTGATACGCGACGAGCCGGCCGAGCGGTGTGAGGCCGGAGGCTTTCAACGCGCGTTCGCTCATCATCAACAGCGCGGTCGCGCCGTCGGTGATCTGCGACGAATTGCCGGCCGTCACGCTGCCGCTGACTTTTTCAAACACCGGCTTCAGCTTGCGCAACGCCTCGATGGTCTGACCCTTTCGCGGGCCGTTGTCTTCATCGAGATACGCTTTGCCGTCGCGCGGCTTCGGCAAATAGACGGGCGTGATTTCCTGCGCGAGGCGGTCACGCGCGGCGACAGCTTTGAGGTGCGACTGCAGCGCAAACTCGTCCTGCATCTCGCGCGTGATGCCGAAATCCCGCGCCACGTTTTCCGCGGTTTGCCCCATGTTCAGCCCGCTGACCGGATCGCTCAGGCCGAGCTGCAGGCCGACGCGCGGCGCGAAATCTTCCGGGCGGAAACTGCTCATCACCCCGAGCTTTTGCGGCAGTGTTTTGGCGCGTGCGAGCAGGCCGAATTTCTTCGCAGCGGTGTTCGAATAGAGCAGGGGAACGAGCGACATGTTCTCGGTGCCGCCGACGACAAAGACGTCGCCGCGACCGACCATCATTTTCTCCGCCGCCTGCGTGACGGCCTCGAAGCCGCTGGCGCAATTCCGATGCACCGTGATGGCCGTCACGGTATCAGGAATGCCGGCGCGCAGGGCGATGA
>CAXTRS010000411.1:0-4340 GCA_964246635.1 uncultured Chthoniobacterales bacterium
GCTCGCGGCCGCCTCGCGCCCGCTGTTGCGCTGGCGCCGCGACTCCGCGAACCCGGCGCGACTCGTCCTGCGCAACGACGCCGACGCCGACCTCCTGCCGCGCCTCGCCGGCCCGGCGGACGACCGCGATCGCGGCTACGCGCTGGAAGTCGAATCGACGGCCGGCGCTCGCTGCTGGCGCGAGGCGCTGCCGGGCGAATTTCGCCGCGTGAACCCGCACGCCTTCGCCGCCGATGGCCGACCCAACGCGGTGCCGATTCCGCTCGCCACGCGACTGACATTTTGGTTCAGTCATCTGCCCGCGCACGCCGAGCTGAACACCGGCCTCGTGCAACTCGCGCCGGACACCGATCCGGGTGCGTTGCGCTACCGCGTGCTCGACGGTCCGAACGCTCCTCCCTGGCAATCCTTGGAATGAAAACGCACGCCTGGCTTTCCGTCCTTCTTCTCCTTTTTGCCGTGTCGGCAGGCGCGCGGCGGACGCACGCGACCGGCGGCTTCTACGAGGACGCGCCGCCGACGCTGCCGTGGTTCATTGATCGCCTGCCGGCAAAAACGCCGGCGCAGGTTTTAGCGGAAACCAGCGCGCGCGCCGCGGCGAAGCCGACGATTTTCCGCCCCGCGTGGCGCGCGCGCGGGCCCCCCCCCGACGCCGCGCGAAACCCTGCGCCGGCGCTGCTCGCGACGACGGAGGAACTGCTGACCCAGGCGCGGCTCGATCCCGTGCAGCCCGGGGCGCTCTGCAATCTGCTCGGCGACGTGCGCGATCTGTTCGTCACGACGCCGCCGGTCGAGGGCAAGCGCGCAGCGGGGTATATCCGCTGGCGGGTCGATCAGGCGAGGAGTTTCGGTGTGCAGTGGGAGGAAAAAAAGTCCGCGCCGGCCGCGCCGACGCCAACGCTCAGCGAGGAGGAAATCAAAAAGCGGGCGGCGCAATTTGATGCGGAACTGCGTAGCAAAATCCTGGACAAATCGGCCGGGCCGCTGCGCGCGCACTGGTTGTATTTGAAAGGCGCGGCGGAGTTCCCGACAGGCGGCGCAAAAGCGTTTCAGGAAGTCGTGGACGAATTCCCGCAGCACCCGCGCGCGGAGGCCGCGCGCTTCATGCTCGCGCGCTGTAAATTCGCCGATTCGCGTTTCCACGAAGAAGGCGAAGAAGCCGCCGCGGCTGCCGACCGCGCGAAGGCGCGCGAGCTGTTCGAGGATTATCTCAAGCGTTATCCGAATGGCCGCTTCGCCGCCGACGCGCCCGGCTGGCTCGGGGGGATTGCGTTTCGTGATGGTGACTATCTCGGCGCGCTCGGTTTTTATTTGAAACAAGCCGACGCGCCGGGGCATCCCGAAGTGCTGAAATCCGCGGGACAGATGTGCGAGCGCTGCCTGTCGCGATTGTCTGCGAACGGCGGCGACGAAAAGGCGCTGCGCGAAATCGCCGCGCGGCCAAAGCTGGCGATGAGCCTGATTTATCTCGTCGTCAACACGTCGGAATCGGACAACAACAACGGCGAGCTCGAGACGCCGGAAGAAGTCAATCGCTGGCGGCGCACGTTGTTGCCGCGTCTCGCCGCGGAGGTCGCCGCCAACGAAGGCGCTTACAAAACGGCGGAGTGGCAGCCGCGCTACCTTGCCATCCTCGCGCAAGCGGCCAGCGGCAGCGGCGATCAGAAAAAAGCGCTCGCGCTTTGCGACATGGCGAAAGCCGGTGAGATCGACCGCAACGACGACCTTGCGTTCATCCGTCTCACAGCGTTGCAACGCGGCGGCCGGCTGCCGGAAGCGATCATCGCGGGTCGACAGTTTTTGAAACAGTTTCCGAATAGTCCGCTGGCGCGCGGCGCAGCGTTGCGAGTCGCGCTGGCGTTGCAGGACAACCATCAGGCTGGGTTGGCGATCGTCGAGCTGCAGCGGCTGCAAAAGGCGCTCGCGAAGCGCGACCCAAAAGCGGGTGGCGACGACGAAGATTACGACGCCACGACGCACCTGAATCCCGGCGCCGACGACCCACGAACGTATCCGCGCACCGACGAAGAACTCGGGCCGGAGCGCAGCGTGCTGCGGCACGACGCCACCGGCGCGGAGCCGGATCAGCTCGCGCAAATCACCGATGCGCTGCTGAATTTCGCGCCGCTGCCCGAACTGGCAGCGGGCATTGGCAACATGGATGGCGCGGACGCCGCGCACGGGCGCGCGGTGCTTGCCCAGCGTTGGCTCGCCGAGGAGGAAAATTTCGCCGAGGCGAAGAAATACGCGACGCCGGCGCAATGGAGCGTCGCGGCCGCGGGACTCGAGAAATTGGCGGCAGCCGCGGCAGCGAATCCGAAAAACACCGACGCGCTCCAGCAGCTTGGCGACGGCTGGGCGGCGGCGCGCGGCCAGCGCGGTTTGGCGCGCGCGCGGAACGCCGTTTTCCGCCCCGCTGCAACCGGACCAAACCCCCAAAAAAACTTGCGGCCCCCCGGCCCCCGAGAGCGCTGGCCTAAGCCGCCGCGAAAACGGCCGCGCGCTCGGCCTGAAATCCGAGCTCGTGGACCGCGCCTTGGAAAGCCGCGACGAATTGCGCCACGCGCAAATCTGGTGGCTGCGCGCCGCCGACATCGCGCCACTCGGCTCGTCGCAACGTGCGCGCCCGCTCTGGCTGTCGTTGCGCGCGATGCCGTCGCTGGCCTACGCATCGCCGTTGACTTGGACACGTGCGGGTGAGGCCGATGCCAGCAAGGAGTCGCGCAGACTTTACGAACGGCTGCGGCGCGAGTGCCCAGACTCGCGCGAGGCCCGCGAGTTCGCGGTGTATTACGATTTTCCGCTCGCGGCGGCAAAGGAGAAAAAGCCGGCGGCGGACGGGGAAGACAAGGAGGCCGGCGCGGAAGAAGAGACCACGGAAAAGCGGGAGCCCGACCCCAGCCGTGGCAGCCAGAGTTTTCCGATCGGGGAGCCCGAATACCTCTTCCGTCCGGAGGGCGCGTTCGGCGGCAATCGGGACGACGCGGACGCCAACTACGACGATGGCGATCATCTGGCCGAACTCGTGAAACGCGTGCTCGCGCTTCGCTCCGCCAGCGCCGAGCCCGCGCGACTCCGGGCAGAAGTGACCGCCATGCGGAGCGAGTTGAAAAAATCCTACCGCGGCCGCAACGCCACGTTTCTGCTCAACTTCGTCGATGACCTCGGCGACTTTCTCCAAGAGGACGCGGCGAAGCTGACGCCAGCCGCCGTGCGGCGTTACGTCGGCCTGCGGCTGGAGTGCTTGAACGTGGAAGCCTGGGGCAATTGGAACCTGCCGCCGGTGTCCGGCGCGCCGCCGGGCGAAGACATTGACCCCGATCGCCGGCCGCTTGGCCGCGGCGCCGGCCTGGACGACGTCGTGCTGTCCCACATCCGGGCTGCTTACAAGGCGCCCGAGCTGGCGCCGTTCCAGGAGTATCTCGATTTCCTGGCGATGGCGGTGCTGGCGAATCACAAGGTCGAGGTGCCGGCGCCCGGCTTCGGGAAAGAGGGGCAGGCCGCTGGCAGTTACACGTCGCGCGATTACCCGAAGCTGGCCAAGCTGACGGGGCAGTTTCTCCTCGACCACCCGCGCAGCCGCAAGCGCGAGGCGGCGCACCTCCTGCACGCCCGCGCGCTTTATGCGGCGTCGCGGCCGACGCTCATTTACAAATTCGCGGTCTGGCCGGAGAGCGGGCATTTCCACAGCGGCAACGTGGTGTCCACGCACCGACGCGAGCCGTTCAAGCCGCGCGAGCTGGGCGCGGCGCTCGATGCATATGACAAGGAATTTCCTGGCGGCCGGTATGCTGGCGAGATTCGCAATCTGCGCGCGCTGCTCGCGTGGCGCACGCAGGAGTGGCCGCTCGCGCTCGATCTCACGCTCCAAGCGATGGACGACCCATCCGCGCCCGATCTCCAGACCGAAGCGGCCACGCGGCTGGCGAACATTTTCTCCGACGGCTTGGTGGACGATACCGAGCGTGCGCGGCTGATGGCGGCGATCAAAGCGCGACCCGCCGCGACCGAAAAGCTGCGCGCGTATTTGGAGAAATGCGACTACCCGCTGCGTGCGCTCGGGAGTTGGGTGAAGGCGCAGCTCTGAGTCTGAGCGGAGCCGCTCTCTCATTCGTTGTTTTTCGTGCGCTCTTGTCGGCCGTTCATCTTCTGGACTGCTACGCCTTTGAGTTAGCCCCGGCAGGGGCGACAGAGCTGTAGACCACGGCGTGAGCCGTGGGTTGCGGCAAAATAAAGAATCCAGCCCCGGTAGGGGCGTAAGAACACCTGCGTGGGTCAGGGCGCAGGCGGCGCCGCTCTTGTTCTTCCGCCCCTGCCGGGGCTGGGATGTTTGACTGCAT
>CAXTRS010000412.1:0-4318 GCA_964246635.1 uncultured Chthoniobacterales bacterium
GTGTCCATCAGGCCCGGGTTGATCGAGTTGACCGAGATCCCGTCGGCGGCGAGGTCCGGTGCGACCGCGCGGGTCAGCCCGATGACGGCGTGCTTCGACAGGTAGTAGGTCGGCATGCGCACGCCGGCGAGCGGTCGATTTTCGAAGATGGCTTTCACACCCAGGCGCTGACCCATTCGTAGCTTGACCGGGTCGTTGAGCAGAAGAATTTCCAGTCGCTGACCGGCACGGCGGCGATAGAGCACGCCGGGCGCGGCGGAGGGTTCTTTGTCCTGCACCAGCGCCTTCAAAAAACGGCTGTAGCGCTCGCGGCCGGGCTGGCCGGTCTGGCCAAGCTGCGCACGCTGCGCTTGCGCTGCGGAGAGTCCTTCTTCGGCGAGATAACGATTGAATTTCTCCGCCTCGAGCGTCAGTCGTCGCGGCGGACGATCCAGCACCAACAGATCTCCGCCAGCTTCCGCTTTGAAACGGCCGATAGGAGTCTGCCCTTCGCGTCCAGTGGCGAGCAGGTCCAGCGGACGTTTGCGCACGCCAGCGCTGAAAACTTGGAATCGCGTAATCGCATCACGCTGCAAAGGCTTTTGCTCCTCGACCCGCAAATGTTCGCCCACTTTCAAAGGAACAACAATCTCCTGACCCGGCGTAGCAAACAACGGCTCAGGCTCCAGCCAAGCTTCGTGTGCTCGCGCGATGCTCTGTGGTGCCATGGCCGCACCAACGGTCACAAGCATCCAAGCGACCGTCGCGCGCGGGGAAAGACGGTGACGGAAATACGGCGGCAGAACCCGAGCCATGCAGGAAGGCGAGCGAAACCAGGCGGTGGAGATCACGTTTGTGCTTGGAAACTCTCAGCAAACGTCAGACCCGAAGCAGAAATTTCTGCACCTGTTTTTCGTAGTCGTGAAATGGGTCGCTCATGGGCAGGTGAACCTGGTTTTCACACGAGATGGAATCCCAGTTGATGATGTAGCTGAGATGGCCGGTTTTTTGAAAATGGCTGACGGCGACGGAGCGGCCGCGCGCGCGGGTGTTTGCCGGCGGCGCGCCGGAAGCCGGGATGCGCGCCGCAAACGCGCGGTCGTTGAACTCGCCGATCGCTTTCGCGGGCGAGAGCGCGAAGAACAGGCCCTTCGCCGGGTTGATGTTGTGGTATTCGAGATCGAGGCTTTGCAACCACGGGTCCTGCCAGGAGAGGTCTTCTTCGGCGCGAAAGGCGTCGAGCAGCCATTTTTTGCTGATCCAATCGACGCCACCGATGAGCGCCTCGGGTTTGCTGCGAATGGCGTCGAGAGTGAATTGCCATTGTGCGAGTAGCCAGTCGGTTTCTTCGTCGGCGCCGGCGAGGTGACGATGCGCGAGCGCGAGAAAGGCGTATTGCACGTCGAGTGCGTCGGCGGTGCGGCCGTCTTCGAGTCGCACAAGCCACTCTCGGGTCGGGTCGCGGGAGATTTCGCGGGTGGCCTGGACGGCGTCGTGCAGCAGCACGTCCTTTGGCACCTGGCCGTCTTCGAGGAGAGTGAGCACGGCGACTGTCGTGCCGACTTTCAGCGCCGTGGCGAAGGGACTCATGTTGGAGTCGCCGATGAGCAGGTGCAGGCGGCGGTATTTGCGGTAGTCGGCGAGCGGTTCGTCGCGCGCGTTGATGATCGCGCGGTTGAATTGCACCCACTGATAGATGTCGTTGACGATGTGATCGGCGCGCTGGCTGAGCTGGAAATCGACCGGCGTTTCCGGTCGCGGCAACTCGAAGTCGAACGCCAGCGGATTCGCCTGCCCCACGCGCCCGGCGCCGGTGAAAATCTGGCGTGTCGCCAGGAATGAAATCAACGCGCCGAGCACCTGTGGGGTGAATTGCGCCTCCCGCTTCATGAGGTAATTCTCGTGGCAGCCGAAGGTCGCGCCGGTGTAGTGATCGATGTTGTTTTTGACGAAGGCGACGCCCTCGCTGGCGCCGAGTTGGTCGAGCGCATATTGCAACAGGTAGTCGCCAGCGAGGTCGTAAGCAGCGATATCGCGCAGATCGAGGCATTCGGGAGACGAGTATTCGAGATGCCCCATGTCAAGATAAAGGCGTCCCCCATTCAGCAAAAAACCGCCGTTGCGCGGCGGTTCTTCATAATCGCGATAGTGCAAGTCGATGGCGCCGACCGCAGCTTTGCTGAAAAGGTAATTCTTTACGACGCCGGGCCACACGTCCGCGCCGCGGTGCGCCTTCTCGTCGGTCACCAAGCAGCCGTATTCCGTTTCGATGCCGACGATGCGATTCATGGGAAAAAAGAAAGCCGCAAGATGCTGCACGATGCCGTTGCTCTCAAGCACGGACTGTAGCGGCGGTCTATGACCGCCTTCTGCTTTTCACGCCGAGCGAAGGGCGGGCTGGAGACGACCGCTACAATTAACTCGGCCGGTAGAGAATACGCCCGCAATTCGGGCACTGCGTCAACTGCCGGTCGCCCCGCAACTGAATGAGCGTCTGCGCCGGTGCGCGCACATGGCAACCACCGCAGACTTCCCCCTCCGTCGGCACCACCACAAGGTCGCCCTTCTTGGAAAACAATCGCTGGTAAAGATCGAGCGTCTCCTCGGAGATTATCGCGGCAGTCTTTGCCCGATCCGCCTCTACGTCATTCAGGCGCTCCTGCAAACCGACCGCGCCCGAGTCGAGCTTTGCCGTCTGCTCTTCGGTCACGATTTCGAGTCGCTTGAATTCTGCCTCCGCCGCACGGATCGGCTCCTGCAATCCTTCCGCCTCTTCCATGAGTTCCAGCTCGCGATCTTCCACGCCCCGAATGTGATTTTCCGCGTGCGTGATTTCGTGCGCCAACGCTTGGTATTCCTCGTTCTTGCGCGTTCCTTGTTGCTGCTGGCGGAAACGGGCGATCGCGCCCTGCTTGCTCTCGACCTCGAGTTCCAGCTTGCGCCGCTCGACCTCGTTTTCTCGCAGCCGACCGCGGGCAGCGTCGAGCGCCGCGCGTGCTGCCGCCAATTTGTCAGCGAGCTTTTTCTTCTCCACCGGCAACGAGGTCTGGTCGTGCCGCAGCTTCTTTATTTTCTGATCCCGGTCTTGGAGGATAAGCAGTTGTTCGATTTCCGGGAGCATGAGGTGTTAAACGTCCGCAGCTTAAAAAGTCCGCTCCGCAGCGTCAATCCGCTGCTTGGCAATTTCGAGATAAGCGGGATCAATCTCGAATCCGATGAACCGTGTCACCCCTTGGCGCTTCGCCGCCACGCCTGAACTGCCGAGACCAAGAAACGGATCGAGCATCACCAGACCTGCACGCCGGCCGTGCAGCTTGATGCAGTTTTCCGCCAGTTCGACCGGAAATGTCGCCGGGTGCGGCCGCTGCCTAGCGCGGTCGCGGATGGTCTCGTATGGAATAAACCAAACGTTGCCGCGACAGCGCCGATCCCGACCACCGGTGTGCGTCCAACGCGCGACGTTGCTTTTGTCCGCATACGGCACCCCGAGCGCCAGCCGGTCGATGGTCACGCGGCCGGTTTTGGTAAAATGGTAAATGGTTTCGTGGCAATCGTTGACAAATCGTCGGGAGTTGATCGGCTTAAAGTGTCCGTGCGAAACCATACATCCCGTTTCCGTGCCCCTGCCCTTTTCTAGCAGCGCGATGGATTTCACCCACACGATCGTGTTTTGCAGGGCAAAGCCTAGGAGATCGCAAAACAGCAGAGCCATTTGGTGCGGCAGCTGTGGGTTCGACGGCGACGCGCCAACATTCAGAAATAGCGCGCCGTCGGCTTTGAGCACGCGAAAAATCTCCCTTCCCCATTCTGCACACCAAGCAAGGTAATAGCCGCGTGGGTCGAGGTCATTGAAGCTATTGTAACGGGTTCCAAGATTGTAGGGTGGCGAAGTGACAACAAGACCAACGGACGCATCAGGCATAAGGTGCAGCCCTACCCGACAGTCCTGTAAATAGAGCTCGCAATTTGTCCGCGAAGCTTTCACAGCGGTTTTTCCAAAAAAGAACCCCGACCGGCTTTCGCCAATCGGGGTTCATATTTCTGGCAACGTCCTACTCTCGCGCAACCTAGAGATGCACTACCATCGGGGCTGCGGTGTTTCACTTCCGTGTTCGGAATGGGAACGGGTGGGACCACCGCGCTAAGACCACCAGAAGGTAACGCTTGTTTCTGGGAAACTAGTGCTATCCTCTGACGGCCGGCTGCTTCTCGCGCCAGCGACCGATTCTCTGATATCTACATATAAGGGCAGTGACTTACGAACTGCTTTGGGCCAAGTTTTAAAAGTCATTTGGTTTGATTCCCATTCCTCCGCCGGTCGGGAGCTTGCGCTCCCGAC
>CAXTRS010000413.1:0-4309 GCA_964246635.1 uncultured Chthoniobacterales bacterium
GACTTACTCAACCTATTTCGGCGCCGAAGGCGGCGACGACGTTTTCGCGATGGCTGTCGATTCGCAAGGTGTGGTGACAATCACCGGCAAGACCACGCACGGCAACACCACCGACGCCAGCGGCAACTCCGTCCCGCAAGGCCGCCCGCTGCCGACGACGCCTGGCGCGTTCGACACGACGTTCAACGGCTACAGCGACGCCTTTCTCGCGCGCTTCAAACTCGACGGCAACGGCGCGGCGGATTTGAAATACGCGACGTTTCTCGGCGGTAAACAATCGACCGAGGCCGGCGTGGCGCTCGCACTGAATCCGGCGAACGAGGCCGACGTGCTGGTCTGCGGCTGGACGCGCTCGGGCGATTTCCCGACCACGCCGGGCGCGCTGCTGCGAACCCACTTCGGGCCGCTCGACACGACGATGGCCTGGGTGGCGCGTTTCAATTTTTCCAATCCCACGAACGGGTCGCTACTCTGGTCCACATTCTACGGCGCGCCGGGCGGGCAGTCGGCGAATGATGTCGTGGTGGACGCGACGGGCGCGCCGATCATCGTCGGCGAAATCGTCGCCACGAACCCGCCGACGACCGAGCGCGCCTTCGACCGCGTGCCGGTGAAAAACGGCGACTACAGCCGGCTCGCCGACGGCGTGAGCAACGCGTTCATCGCGCGCCTGAGCAACGACGGCAGCCAGCTTCTCTATTCCACGCTGCTCGGCGGCGCGGCGGCGGACGACATCGCTCACGTGGTTTATCTCGGTGGAGACACCGTGATCGTCGCCGGCCACACGCGGTCGCCCGATTTCCCGGTCACCGCCGGCGCGTTCGACACCGTCTTCGGCCCCGACGGCCGCGCGGCCGACTTCGGAACTTACGACGGCTTTCTTGCCCGCTTCACGCTCGGCCCCATCCCCGCCGCCGCCACCGTGCCGCCGCCCCCCCCCCGCGGGCAGACACCCGCGGAAGGAGCAGCCTTCAGCGCGCCGAACGACGTGACCCTCGATTGGACCGATGTCGCCGACGCTTCGGGCGTCAAGGTCTATCACCTTCAGGTCAGCCCGAAGCCGGATTTCATCGAAGACCCGTCGCTGCTCGCCGGCAGCTATCATGAAAACTGGCCGCTGACTTCCTTCGCCGTCGTGCCGCGTTCGGTGTCGAACACTGGCACTTTCTACTGGCGCGTGCAGGCGCTCGACCGCGCGGGCAACCTCGGCCCGTGGTCGGCGGTGCGGACGTTCACGGTGCAATCGCCGACTCCGCCGCCCGCGCCCGTATTAACCAACCCGGCGAACAACGGCCGCTATGCGCCGGGCAACGTGACGCTAGCGTGGAACCCGGCGCCGCCGGCGAAATTCTACGAGTTGCAGGTTGATACGAACTCGAGCTTCAGCAACCCAGACAAAATCTGGCTGCGCGCGCTGACTTCGACGCAGCAAGTCGTTTCGCTCGCCGACACGGGGACGTATTGGTGGCGGGTGCGCGGCAGCAACGACATCGCGGACGGCCCCTTCACGGTGGGCAGTTTTCAAATCAAACGCGGCTCGCCCGCCGCGCCGGTGCCGCCACCGCCACAGCAGCCCGCGCCGGCTGGCGCTGTAACGCAGCCTTTCACGGTGACCTTGAGCACGCCGAGCGTGCTTGGCGGTGGCCCAATCCAGGGCACGGTGACGCTCGCCACGCCCGCACCCGCCGGCGGCGCGACGGTCGCGCTGGCGAGCCAGAATCCCGCGGTCGCGACGGTGCAGCCGAGCGTGACGATTCCCGCCGGCAGCCGCAGCGCGAACTTCACCGGCAGCGCCGCAGCAGGACGAGAGACCGTCTTTACGGTGGCCATTGGGGGTGAGTATCAGGGTGTCACGCAGGGCGCGTTGCTGATGGTGTTTCCGGACACCGGCATCACGATTCTCAACTCGTTGAATTTGGCCGCGTCGGTCACCGGCGGCAGCACCTTGCAGGGCAGCGTCACCCTCGTGGGTGCGCCGGCGCCCGCGGGCGGCGCGATCGTGGCGCTGGCCAGCAGCAACCCAGCCGTGGCTTCGGTGCCCCCGAGCGTGACAGTTCCCGCCGGCGCGAGCAGCGCGAACTTCACCGTGACCACTTCGCCGGTCGCGACCGCGAAACCCGTGACGATTCTCGCTTCGCGCAACGATGCGAAGAGCGCCGTCGTCACCGTCTCGCCGCCGCCGACCGCGCCGACCGTTTCTGCGCTGGCACTGAACCCCGCGAACGTTGTGGGCGGGAACAACTCGCAAGGCACCGTGACGCTCAGCGGCCCCGCGCCGAGCGGCGGCGCCGTGGTGGCGCTGACGACCAACTCCGGCATCATCACGATCCCAACCAGCTTGACGGTGCCCGCGAGCGCGTCGAGCGCGACGTTCATGATCACCACAACCGCGGTGCGCAGCGCGACGCCGGCGACGATCACGGCGAGTTCCAACAGCACCTCCGCCAGTTCCGTGCTGGCGGTTTCGCCGCCCGCGGCCGCGAGCGACAACGTGTCGATCTCCCGCGCCGAATACGCATCTGGCCGGCTGCGTATCGAGGCCACCAGCACGAGCGCGAGCGCGACGTTGCAAGTGTTTGTGACCTCTACGAACGCGCTCATCGGCACGCTCTCGAACAACGGCGGCGGCAAATACAGCGCGCAGTTCAACTGGTCGAGCAATCCAGAGAGCATCACCGTGCGCAGCAGCCTCGGCGGTGTGGCAACGCGGGTAGTCACGGGGAAATAAGCGTCCCGACTTTGGGACGCGCCGGTTCCGTTTTTGGGACGAAGCAAGCGGCTGCTTGCGTCCGCGCAGAGCGGGGAGGACGTTCTCGCGGCGATGGCACGGTGCGTGCAATAGGGCGCGCGCCGTTCCCACGCTTCCCCTCCATCCTATGTCGATCACCCGCAGAAAATTTCTCCAACTCTCCGCCGTTGCCGGTGGAGCGATTGGCTTCGGTTCTTCCATGCCCGTGCGTTCGCTGCTCGCGGCTGACCCACAGATGACGACCGCAACGGGCAAGGCGCCGAAGCCATTGAAAATCCTCATCCTCGGCGGCACCGGCTTCACCGGCCCGCACCAGGTGCGCTACGCGCTCGGCCGCGGACACACGGTGAGCGTGTTCAACCGCGGCAAGACGCATCCGGGTGAATTGCCGAAAGAAGCCGAACAACTCATCGGCGACCGCAACGGGAATCTCGAAGCGTTGAAAGGCCGCAAGTGGGACGTGGTGATCGACAATCCGACGTCGGTGCCGGTATGGGTGCGCGATGTCGCGCAGGTGCTCCAGGGCAACGTGGACCGCTACGTCTTCATCTCGACGATTTCGGTGTATGCAGACAACAGCAAACCCGATCAGGACGAAACCGCGCCGCTGGCGAAATACGAAGGCGCGGACGCGATGAAGGAAACGCGCGATTCGATCCTCGCCTCGAAATACGCGCTCTACGGCCCGCTCAAGGCGCTCTCGGAGCAGGAAGCGGAAAAATGGTTTCCGAAGAAGACGCTCATCCTCCGCCCCGGCCTCATCGTCGGCCCCGGCGACGAGACGGATCGTTTCACGTATTGGCCGGTGCGCATCGACCGCGGCGGGGAAATCCTCGCCCCCGGCGATCCGAAAGACCCGGTGCAAATCATCGACGCGCGCGACCTCGCGGAATGGACGATCCGCATGGTCGAGGCGGGCGAGACCGGCGCTTTCAACGCCGCCGGCCCAGCGACCCAGCTCGGTATCGGCGACATGCTGGAGGGCATCAAGGCCGCCAACCCCGGCGCGAGCGCGAAAACGGCAAAGTTCACCTGGGCGGACGCTGATTTTCTCGAAGCGCAAAAAGTCGCGCCGTGGAGCGACATGCCCGTCTGGGTGCCGCCGCGCGGCGAGGACGGCGGACAGTCCCGCACGAGTATCAAAAAGGCCCTGGTGAAAGGCCTCACCTTCCGCCCGCTCGCCGAGACTTCGCGCGACACGCTGGCGTGGTTCAAGGCGCAGTCGGCCGAGCGGCAGGCGAAGCTGCGCGCCGGCCTGACTCCCGAGCGCGAAGCCGAAGTGCTCAAGGCGTGGCACGAGCAGCGGAAGAAGTGAATGCTCTGCATTGCACGGCAACGCAGCCTCGTAGGTGGATGGCGATCTCCGAGCGCCATGAGGATGCAGCGTAGCTGCGAAGAGTCATTCTTCTCGGCAGCGCCGAAATAATGGCGCTCGGAGATCGCCATCCACCTACGAGCGCCGGCCGCCGGCGCCGACCCAGGGTGCCCGTTTAGACTGTGGGGCGGCGCGAAATGAAAGAGGGGTCGTGGGATTAAAACCGGCGATCGATAACGGCGCGG